>JAAYAH010000078.1 GCA_012719445.1 Actinomycetales bacterium
GGCTACGCCATCGCCGCCGCCGTCATGCGGGTGCTCGGCTAGCACCGGCCCGTCAGCGAGCGGCGGCGCGCCGCTTGTTGTAGATGTCGAAGGCCACGGCCAGCAGCAGGACCAGGCCCTTGACCACGGACTGCATCGACTGGTCGATCCCCATGAGCTGCATGCCGTTGCTCATCACGGCCATGATCAGACCGCCGACCATCGCCCCGACCACCGTTCCGACACCCCCGGTCACCGCCGCGCCACCGATGAAGGCCGCCGCGATGGCGTCGAGCTCGAACATGTTGCCCGCCGCCGGTTGGGCACCGTTCGACCGCGCGGAGAAGATCACCCCCGCGACCCCGGCCAGGGCGCCCATGTTCACGAAGATCCAGAAGTTGACGACCCGCACCTTCACCCCGGACAGCACGGCCGCCGACCGGTTGCCCCCGATCGCGTAGATCTGGCGCCCGAAGACCGTCCTCTTGGTGACGAGGCCGTAGGTGATGACGAGGGCGGCCAGGATGATCAGCACCACCGGCAGGCCACGGGCGTGGGCGAGCTGCCACGCGAAGCACATGACGACCAGCCCGACCAGCACGACGCGGGTCACGAACAGGGGGACGGACTCCACCGGCTGGGCGTAGGACACCCTGGCCGACCGGGTGCGGAAGGCGCCGACCGCGTAGCCGCCCACCGCCACCGCGCCGATGAGGAGGGTGAACACGTCGTAGCCCTGACCACCGAGGAGGCCGTTGAGGAACCCGCTCGCGACGAACTGGTAGTCCGGCGGGAACGGCGACAGCGAGATGTTGTCGAGCACCTGGAGGGTCAGGCCACGGAAGAGGAGCATCCCGGCGAGGGTCACGATGAAGGCGGGGATGCCGACGTAGGCCACCCACAGCCCGTGCCAGACGCCGACGGCGACCCCCGCGGCCAGCGCCGCGACGAGCCCGACCCACCAGGGCATCCCCCGCTGGATGACGAGCACCGCCGAGATGGCACCGGTCAGGGCGACCACCGACCCGACCGACAGGTCGATGTGTCCCGCGATGATCACGATGACCATGCCGATGGCCAGCACCAGGATGTAGGAGTACTGCAGCACGATGTTCGTGATGTTGCCCGGGCTCAGCAGCACCCCGTCGGTGAGAACGGCGAACAGCGCGACGATTGCGACGAAGGCGACGTAGATGCCGCTCTGCCGGAGGTTGCGGGTGAGCAGCACGCGGACGTTGCTCGTTCCGACGGGCAGCGTCCCGGACGTGGTCGTGGTCCTCACCGCGGCGAGGTCCGTCCGCGTCGGAACGGTTCCGGTCATGTGCGGGACTCCCTCTCCATGGTCATCAGGGCCATCAGGCCTTCCTGGGTGGCCTCGCCCGCCGGGACCTCCCCGGTGATCCGACCGGCCGACAGGGTGTAGATGCGGTCGCAGGTGCCCAGCAGTTCGGGCAGTTCGGAGGAGATGACCAGCACGGCCTTCCCCGCCGCGACCAGGCGGTTGACGATCGTGTAGATCTCGTACTTGGCTCCGACGTCGATGCCGCGCGTCGGCTCGTCGAGGATCAGCACCTCGGGGTCGGCGAACAGCCACTTCGACAGCACGACCTTCTGCTGGTTGCCGCCGGACAGCTTGGCCACGGCGCTCATCACGCTGGGCGCCTTGATGTTCATGGCCCGACGGGAGTCCTCGGCGATGCCGATCTCGGCGTTGCCGTTGACCCAGCCGCGCCGCGACACCTTGCCGAGGGCTGCGGCCGACACGTTCGTCCGGATGTCCCCGAGGAGGTTGAGGCCGTACCGCTTCCGGTCCTCCGTGGCGTAGGCGATGCCGGAGGTGATGGCCTCGGCGACGGTGCGGGGCCGGACCTCCCTGCCGCGCACGAACAGCCGACCGGAGATGTCCCGCCCGTAGGAGCGCCCGAAGACGCTCATCGCGAACTCGGTCCTGCCGGCCCCCATCAGCCCGGCGATGCCCACGACCTCCCCGGCCCGCACGGTCAGGCTCACGCCGTCGACGATCCTGCGGTCCTGGACCGGGTGCCAGACCGTCCAGTCCTCGACCCGGAGCACCTCCTCGCCGATGGCCGGCTCCCGCCCCGGGTAGAAGCTCTCCAGGTCACGGCCCACCATGCCCCGGATGATCCGGTCCTGGGTCGCGGCCGGGTCGCGCATGTCCAGGGTCTCGACCGTTCGCCCGTCCCGGAGGACGGTCGTGCGATCCGCGACCGCGGTGAGCTCGTTCAGCTTGTGCGAGATCATGATCGCGGTGATCCCCCGCCCGGGCAGCCGGCGCAGCAGGTCCAGCAGATGCGCGGAGTCGGCGTCGTTGAGCGCTGCCGTCGGCTCGTCCAGGATCAGCAGGCGCACGTCCTTGGACAGCGCCTTGGCGATCTCCACCAACTGCTGCTTGCCGACCCCGAGCTCACCGACCGGCGTGACGGGGTTCTCGTGCAGGCCGACCTCGTCGAGGAGCCGTGCCGCTGCGGCGTTGGCCCGGTTCCAGTCGATCAGCCCGCCCGCGCCGGTGACCTCGTTCCCCAGGAAGATGTTCTCGGCGATCGACAGGTACGGGACCAGGGCGAGCTCCTGGTGGATGATCACGATGCCGAGACGCTCGCTGTCCCGGATCCCGTGGAACCGGACGGACCGGCCGTCGTAGACGATCTCGCCCTCGTAGCTGCCCGCGGGGAAGACCCCCGACAGCACCTTCATCAGGGTCGACTTGCCCGCGCCGTTCTCCCCGCAGATCGCATGGATCTCCCCGCGGCGGACGTCGAAGTGCACGTCGGACAGGGCCGTGACGCCGGGGAACGTCTTGGTGATGTCCCGCATCTCCAGGATGTGGTCGTCCATGGGCTGCCCTCCTGTCGTGGTCGGCGGGGGTTGGGTGCCACGGCGGGAGGGCCGGTCCGAGGGAGACACCGGGCGATGCCGTCAGTCGGCCTTGCCCGAGGCGACCTCCTGGGCGGTGTAGTACCCGGTGTCGACGAGCGCGGTCTTGATGGTGTCCCGGTAGACGGTCTCGACCGGCAGCAGGAACGACGGGACGACCTTGACGCCGTTGTCGTAGGTCTTCGTGTCGTTGGCCTCCGGCGTGCCGCCCTCGAGGAACGCCTGTGCCGCCCTCGCGGCCTGCTCGGCCAGCTTCCGGGTGTCCTTGAAGATCGTCGACTGCTGCACGCCGTCGGCGACCAGCTTGACCGAGGCGATCTCTGCGTCCTGCCCGGTGACGACGGGCATCGGCGTCTCGGCGTCCGCCGTCGGCCCGTAGCCGGCGTTCTGCAGCGCGGTGATGATGCCACGGGAGAGGCCGTCGTACGGGGACAGCACCCCGTCCACCCGCCTCCCGTCGTTGTACGTCGAGGTCAGCAGGTCCTCCATCCGCCGCTGCGCCGTCTCCTGCTGCCAGCGCAGGATGGCGGCCTGCTCGATCTTCGTCTGACCGCTCTCGACGACCAGGGTGCCGTCGGTGATCAGCGGCTTCAGGACCGACATCGCCCCGTCCCAGAAGAAGACGGAGTTGTTGTCGTCCAGGGAACCGGCGAACAGCTCGACGGCGAAGGGCCCCTTCGCGGTGCCGTCCGACCCGTCGGCCTTCCGGAGCCCGAGCCCGGTGAGCAGCGCGTTGGCCTGGGCCACCCCCACCTTGAAGTTGTCGAACGTGACGTAGAAGTCGGTGTTGGGGGTGTTCCGGATCAGCCGGTCATAGGAGATCACCGGGATGCCGGCGTCCTTCGCCGCCTGCAGCTGGCTGCTCAGCGCGGTGCCGTCGATCGCCGCGATGATCAGCGCGTCCGCGCCCTGAGTGATCATCTGATCGATCTGCTGCGACTGGGTCGGGATGTCGTCGTTGGCGTACTGGAGGTTGACCCCGTAGCCGGCGTCCTCCAACCGCTCCTTCACGGAGTTCCCGTCGGCGATCCACCGTTCCGAGGTCTGGGTCGGCATCGACACCCCGACCATGGCGTCCTTCGAGGCCGCACCACCGGCGTCCCCGGCTCCGCCGGCTCCCTCACCACTGCACGCCGTCAGGCCGAGACACAGCACAGCCCCTGCCGCGACCACTGCTGCCGATGTGCGTCTCACGTCGCCTCCTCCTCGGGAGCCACCTCTCCCGGCACGCCGCACCTCTCGTCGACGGAGAGATGTTCCGGATATGTTAACGTTAACAACGGCGATTGCACGAATTTTGACCAATTCGTGACCTTCCGGCCGGTCGGATCCGCCCGCCGGGTGCCTGTTGTCGGCGTCAGGAGCCGCGATCCCCCGTCACCGGGTACCGGTCACCGGACTTCGGGCACCGGTCACGGGCACCGGGAACCAAGCGCGACCCCGTCACCGGTCACCGGTCACCGGTCACCGGTCACCGGTCACCGACGAGGTCAACCGTCCAGGTAGGCGAGGACGGCGAGCACACGCCGGTTGTCGTCGTCGGACGGCGGGAGGTCGAGCTTGGTGAGGATGCTGTTGATGTGCTTGCTGACCGCCTTGTCGGTGACGGCCAGCCGCGCGGCGATCGCCGCGTTGGACCTCCCCTCGGCCATCAGGGCGAGCACCTCACGCTCCCGGGCGGTCAGCCGCTGCAGCGGGGTCTCCCGGGACCGCCGGGCGAGGAGCTGTCCGACAACCTCGGGGTCCATGACCGTTCCGCCCGCGGCGACCTGGCGCACGGCGTCGACGAACCGGCCGACGTCGGAGACCCGGTCCTTGAGCAGGTACCCGACGCCGCCGGCCCGGTCGGACAGCAGCTCCCGCGCGTAGAGCTGCTCGACGTGCTGGGACAGCACCATCACCGGGAGCCCGGGGAGCTGTGCCCTGGCCGCGGCCGCGGCCCGCAGACCCTCGTCGGTGAAGGTCGGCGGCAGCCGGACGTCGACGACGGCCACGTCGGGGCGGAGGGTGGTCAGCGCCCTCAGCAGGGACGGGCCGTTGTCCACCGCCCCGACGACCTCGAGCCCGTACGCGGTGAGCAGCCGGGTCAGTCCGTCGCGGAGCAGGGCGAGGTCCTCGGCGATGACTACTCGCACGGCAGCTCCATGGTCACGGTGGTCGGACCCCCGGCCGGGCTGACCACGGCAAGGGTTCCGTCGAAGGCGACCAGCCTGCGCCGGACGCCGTGGAGCCCGCTCCCGGCGTCCGGGTCGGCTCCCCCGACGCCGTCGTCGGTCACGGTCATCGTCAGCCTGCCGGAACGGTGCGCGAGACGGACCTCCGCCTGCCCGGCTCCGCTGTGCTTGACCACGTTCGCCAGCGCCTCGGCGACGCAGAAGTAGGCCGCGGACTCCAGCGGCGGCTCCAGCCGGCCCGGCAGGTCGAGGTCGAGGGTCACCGGGAGAGGCAGCGCGAGGGCCAGCGCCTGCACCGCGGGGCCGAGTCCCCGCTCCGCCAGCACGGGCGGGTGGATGCCCCTGACCAGGCTGCGCAGCTCGGCCAGGGCCTCGCCGCTCACGGTCCTCGCCTCGGCGAGCAGCCGCCTGGCCTCGTCGGGATCGCGGGCGAGCAGTTCCTCGGCCAGCCCGATGTTCATGCCGAGGGCGGCCAGCCGGGCCTGGGGGCCGTCGTGCAGGTCACGCTCGATGCGCCGGAGCTCCGCCGCCCTGGCGTCCACGACTCCGGTGCGGCTGGCGGCGAGGTGATCGACCCGTCGGTGCAGCTCGGCGGCGCGGGTCGGGCCGAGCAGGCTCCTGGCGATCAGGGCGTGCAGCCGGAGGATCCACGGCCCGACGGCGAGCCCGAGCAGCAGCATCGAGGCCCCCGGCAGAGTCGACAGCAGGGCCTCGGCCGGGTTCTCGATCGGCCACACCGCGCCGTACCCGTAGCCGTCGACCAGCAGCCAGAGGAACGGGGCGACGAAGATGCCCTCCAGCCCCTTGACGATCAGGCAGAACGGGAGCAGTCCCAGCACCAGCCCGAGGACGATCTCGACCAGCAGCCAGAGCAGGTCACGCCAGGTGGCGGGATCGGTGAGCACCCACCAGCACCGTCGCCACGCGCCACGGACGCCACCCACCGGCTCAGAGGGCGACCGGTAGGGCCGGGGGATGTCGACGCCGCTCCAGTCCCTCGCGAGCCGGCGATGCAGGTCGGCCAGGGCCCTGGCCCCTGCGGCGACGACCGGGACGGCGAGCACGCCGATCCCCAGGGCGACGAACACCACGGCCAGCAGCGATGCGACGACCAGGACGATGGTCACGGTTTGGGACAGCACGGCGAACACCAGCCCCCGCGCCGCGGCGACCGTCCCGTTGCGGACCCATCCTGTGATCACGCGACCATTCTGGGCCACCACCGATCGGTGGATGGTGGTGCTGGCACCACCGAGATCAGGTGGATTCCACCCCTGCCCCGTGCCCGCGGTGCCAGAATGATCAACACATGACATCACGCAACACCCCGCCCGGACCCGCGGCCGGAGTGCGCGGGACCGGGCGGGCACGTCGCGCCGGGGCCCGGGTCGTCGGGGGGATCGGGACCAGCCCGGAGAAGAGGAACCACGTCGTGGCATCGACACCTGACTTGCCTGTCTCGGTCCGTGGCCTGCGCAAGTCGTACGGGAGCGTGCACGCGGTCCGTGATGTCTCGTTCGACGTCGCGCCGGGGGAGATCGTCGGGATCCTGGGTCCGAACGGGTGCGGGAAGACCACTACCGTGGAGTGCCTCCAGGGCCTGCGCCGCCCGGACGCCGGCGAGATCGCGGTGCTCGGCCTGGATCCGAGGACCCAGGCGACCGCGCTGCGCCGCCGGATCGGCAGCCAACTCCAGGACTCCGCGCTGCCGGACCGGATCCGGGTGCACGAGGCGATCCGGCTGTTCGGCTCGGTCGGCAGCTCCCCCGTGCCCGTCGACCGGCTGCTGGACGACTGGGGACTCACCGCGAAGCGCCGGGCCGCCTTCGGGAGCCTCTCCGGCGGGCAGCGGCAGCGGCTCTTCGTCGCGCTGGCCCTGGTCAACTCCCCGGAACTGGTCTTCCTCGACGAGATGACGACGGGCCTCGACCCGGCGGCCCGGCGGGAGACCTGGCGACTCCTCGAACGGGTGCGCGATCTCGGCACCGCCGTGGTGCTGGTGACGCACTTCATGGACGAGGCGGAGCGGCTGTGCGACCGGCTGGTGGTGATGCTCGAGGGTGAGGTGATCGAGACCGGGACCCCCGCCGAGCTGATCAGGCGACACGGCGGCGGGATCACCGCGACGTTCACCGCCGACGGCGTCGAGGTCGGTCTCGTCTCCGGGCTCCCCGGGGTGCGCTCGGTGCGGCGCCGGGCCGGTTCGCTGGAGGTCAGCGGCGAGCCGGAGGCGTTGCTGCACCTCGGTCACGCCCTCGTCGGGGCCGGCTCGTTGCCCTCCGATCTCCGGGTGCGACAGCCGAGCCTCGAGGACGCGTTCTTCACCCTGGTCGGTGAGGGGTCCCGTGGGAGACCCGGCGACGGTGCAGGGTCCGGGGACCCGGGGTCCGAGGGCTGGGCGACGGCCGGGACGAGGGAGGGTGTCGCGTGACCGGGCGGGTGCTCCGGGAGGCCAGCCGGGTGGAGCTGGCCCTGCTGCTGCGTGAACCGGTGGCGCTGGTGTTCGCGCTGGCGTTGCCGGTGGTGAACGTCGTCGTCCTCGGCGCGGTCTTCGGGGACCAGCCGGACCCGACCGAGGACGTCTTCCGCGGGGTCAGCGGCTCCACCTACTACACCCCCGCCTACATGTCCCTGGTCGCGGCGGCGGTCGGACTCATCGTCACCCCGACCCAGCTCGCCGGGTACCGGGAGCGGGGCGTGCTCCGCCGGATCAGGGCCTCCGGCCTGCCGGTCTCGGCGGTGCTGGTCTCCCAGGTCGTGGTCGGGCTGGTGCTGGCCGTCGTGGGCGCGGCTCTGGTCCTTGCGGTCTCCTTCGCCTCGAACGAGCCCGACGTGCCGGCCGACGTCTTCGGGGTGCTGGTGGCGTTCCTGCTGGGGACGGTGGCGCTCACCCTGCTCGGGCTGGTGCTCGGGGCGCTGCTGCCGACGGCGAGGGCGGCCCAGGGCGCCGGGGTGATGCTCTGGTTCGTGGTACTGATCCTCGGTGGTGCCGGTCCGCCGCCCGATGTGCTGCCGGACGCGATGGGGGTCGTCGGCACCTTCACCCCGTTGCGGCCGCTGGTCATCGCTCTGCAGGACCCCTGGTTCGGTAACGGCTGGAACGTCGTCCAACTGCTCGTCCTGCTCGGCCTGGGGGTGGCGTCCGGTGCCGTGGCTGCCGTCCGGCTGCGTCGCTAGGACCGGGTGACCGTCCGGTGGGTCCGGCGCCGGGATCACTGCCACGTCGCGGAGTCGGGGTCGATCCCGTTCCTCGCGGCGTTGGCGTCGATGGCGTTGCGCAGCCACCGGGTCAGACCCGGCTGGAGCCCGTCGTAGTAGGCGGAGAAGCCGGGGTCGCAGGCGTACATCCGGCCGAGGCAGACGTGCATGGAGTGGGTGCAGTCGAAGTAGGCGCCCATGGCGGCCCGGTGTCGTTCGACCAGGGCGCCCGCCGCGGCGCCGGCCGGGTCGACGCCGGTACGTGCTGCCGCCGCGAGGTCGGCGTTGAGGTCCGTCATGGCGTCGTTGATCCGCCGCCAGTCGGAGGTGGTCATGGTGGCCGCGTTCTCGGCGTACTGCGCCCACTGGCCGGTGTCGCCCCACCGTCGCCGGGCCTGGGAGTACCAGGACGGCTGCCAGTCCCTGCCGAAGATCTCGACCTGCTCCTCAGGGGTGAGCACGGTCCCGGTCTCCCGCGCCTGGACGAGACGGTCGACGGCCTCGACCATGCCCTGCAACTGGGCGATCCGCTCCAGCAGCAGGGCCCGTTGCCGCCGCAGGGAGTCGTCCGGAGAGGACCGGTCGTCGAGCAGTTCGCCGATGCTGCCCAGTGACAGGCCCAGCTCACGGTAGATCAGTACCCGGTGGATCCGCGCGAGGTCACCGGCGGAGTAGAGCCGGTAGCCGGCCACCGTTCGTCCCGACGGTCGGACCAGCCCGATCCTGTCCCAGTGGTGCAGGGTCCGCACGGTCACCCCGACCGCCGAGGCCGCTGCCCCGACCGTCAGGCCGTCGTCCGTCAGGCCGGCGTCCGCGGCGGCGTCGGCGGGCGCGGTCATGGCGGTCAGTCTGGCAGCCGGGGGCGACGCGGACGCCGTGCTCAGTCCTGACCGGTCCGTTCCGGGCTGAGGATGCCGATGGCCTCCAGGTTGCGGGCCTGTTCGCTGCCCGGCTCCAACTGCCGGGCGGCGGTGAGGATCACCCGGGCGTTCTCCGGCGTGATGACCTGGAGGTCGACGGTGTTCCACGGCGTCGGTGCAGGCCCGGTCGTGCAGCCGGGCAGCAACGACTCACACGCCTCGGCGACGGCGTCGAGCTGGCCGAGCACGCACGCGAAGCTGACGCTCGTCGCGGGCACCTCGCCGGCCCCACCGGAGACCAGTAACGCGTCCTGGAAGGCCCACCGGCGCAGGTGGGTGAGCCGGCCGGGGATGGTGAACAGGTCGAAGAAACCCAGACCACGCACCCAGAAGTCGACCGAGACGGCCAGGTCGGAGGTCGGGATCGTGACGAACATCGG
The DNA here is from genome assembly GCA_012719445.1 of Actinomycetales bacterium. Classification (GTDB taxonomy): domain Bacteria; phylum Actinomycetota; class Actinomycetes; order Actinomycetales; family Kineosporiaceae; genus JAAYAH01. The sequence goes on from JAAYAH010000078.1 coordinate 9,547, forward strand.
CATCGCGTAGATCCCGCGGTAGACCTCCGGCGGCTTCACGTCGGGACCGGGTGCAGGTACCGGACTGATCTCGAAGGCGTTGTCGTAGTCGGCCATGCGGTCACCCTCCGGCCTGACGCGACGTCAGGGTCAACCCGGATCGCCGGCGGGCCTGTTATCCCGGCATCTGGTTCAGGTTCCGGTGAGGCTGGCCTCGGGAGGCGCGGACAGCTCGGGCTCCCCGCCCACCGGCTCCGGGCCGGCGTACCGGGCGACGAAGGCGCGCAGGATCTCGGGCGGGTGGACGACGGCGCTGCGCCGGGCCTCCGCCTTCAGCGTCTCCGTCTCCTCCGGCGCGAAGTACCCCGCGTTCCGGTAGACGTCGATCCGGGTGCACAGTCCCGCCACGTCGAGCTCGGGGTGGAACTGGGTGGCGTAGACGTTGTGGCCGACCCGGAACGCCTGCACGGGGCAGCCGGGAGCCGTCGCGAGCAGGTCGGCGTGCGGGGGGAGCTCGCTGATCGCCTCCTTGTGCCCGACGAAGGCGTCGAACGTCGCCGGAAGCCCGCGCAGCAGCGGGTCCCGGCGTCCCTCCGGCGTGAGCGTCACCGGGACGGCGCCCACCGGCTCCGGGTATCTGCGGTCGACCACGGCACCCTGGTGGGACCCCAGCGTGCCGATGGCGTAGCAGGCGCCGAGGAACGGGAAGTCCGCCGCGACCACGAGGTCGAACAGGGCGCGCAGGTCGGCCTCCACCCGTCGCTGCACCGGGGACTTGGCCTGCTCGGGGTCGCTGGCGTTGAACGGCCCGCCGCCGAGCAGGACCCCGGACCAGTCCCGCAGGTCGACCTCCCCCAGCGCGCGCCGTTCCAGCCTGACCCGGCGCAGGTCACGCTCGTCGAGGCCGGAGAAGGTCAGGAACGACCGGTACTCGTCGTCGGCGGCCTCGTCCTCGGCTCTGGTCGCCAGGAGCAGGAACGGCTTCACGAGGGTCACCCTACGTGAACGGCAATCTCACAGCCGGGGGTCCACCGGCTCCGACTCCAGGGCGAGCACGGCGAAGACGCACTCGTGCACCCGCCACAGCGGCTCCCCCCGCGCCGCTCGCTCCAGGGCCTCCAGCCCGAGGGCGTACTCCCGTGCGGCGAGCGCCCGCTTGCGCCCGAGGCCGCGGGACCGCAGCCGGTCCAGGTTGACGGGTTCGGTGTAGTCGGGACCGTAGATGATCCGCAGGTACTCGCGACCGCGCACCTTCAGCCCGGGCTGGACCGGTCCGCGCTGCCCGGGGACGAGGTTAGCCGCGGGCTTGACCACCATGCCCTCTCCCCCGCCGGCCGTCAGCGCCTCCCACCAGGCGGTCCCCTCGGCCGTCGAGCCGGGGTCCGTCGTGTCCACGGCCAGCCGACGGGTCGGCGTGACCAGGTCGGGAGCGGCGGTGACGAGCCGGTCGGCGAGGTCGAGGTGCCACGGGTGCGGACGGTCGTGGAAGGTCCTGCCCTCGGCTGCGAGCACCTGGAACGGGGCGATCCGGACACCGTCGAGGCCCTGCGTCGGCCAGCAGTACCGCCGGTAGGCCGCGGTGAACGCCTCGGCATTGACCACCCGGTCCCTGCTGCGGGTGAGCAGGTCGGTGACGTCGAAGCCGTTCCCTGCGGCTCGTTCGAGGGCGGCGACGGCCGGGGGCAGCGCGGCGCGGGCCGCGGCACCGACGGCGGCGTACTGGTGACGCAGCAGGTCCTCGGCCTTGACGCTCCACGGCAGCAACTCGGTGTCCAGGAGCACCCAGGAGGTGTCCAGCTCGGCGAACACCCCGGCGTCCTCGATCGCGTCCCGGAGCCGGGCGACGAGGTCCGCGGTGAGCCCGCCGGGGAGGAAACCCCGGCCGGTGCGGGTCCACACCGCTCCGATCGCGTCGTCCGGCGCGCCGAAGCGGGCCCGCGCCGCGGCCAGGTCCCGACAGACCAGGGCGACGGCCCGGGAGCCCATGTGCTTCTCCTCGCAGACCACGGCCCCGACCCCGTCCGCACGGTAGGTGTCGAAGGCCTCGTCCGGATGCTCCAGCAGCTCGGTGCGGGTCGAGGTGGCCACGGGGCTCATCGTCGGCGGCAGGTACAGCAGCCACCGGGGGTCCACCGCGAACCGGCTCATCACCTCCAGCGCCGCCGCGGCGTTCGCCGCCCGCACGGTGACCCGGCCGAGGTGGCGGGTGTGCACCACCCGGTCGCCGGTGACGTCGGTGAGGTCGAGCACCTCGGGGTCCCTGCGGGCTGCCCTCGGCTCGGCCCCGGCGGCGGCGGGGAACGGCCGGACGGGATCGGCGTGGACCTGCCGGGCCGGGACGGCGACCAGCTCGCGCTCGGGGTAGCGCAGCGCGGTGAGACGTCCGCCGAAGACGCAGCCGGTGTCCAGGCACAGGGTGTTGTTGACCCACTCCGGTTCGACGACGGGGGTGTGCCCGTAGAGGACCGTTGCGCTGCCCCGGTACTCCTCCGCCCAGGGATAGCGGACCGGCAGCCCGTACTCGTCGGACTCCCCTGTCGTCTGCCCGTACAGGCAGAAGTCCCTGACCCGGCCGGAGGCCCGGCCCTGGTACCGCTCGAGGAGTCCGGCGTGCGCGACGACGAGGCGGCCGCCGTCCAGGACGTAGTGCGAGACCAGGCCGTCGAGGAAGCGCTCGACCTCGGCCACGAAACCGGCCGGCTCGGCGGCGAGCTGTTCCAGCGACTCGGCGAGTCCGTGGGTGACCTGCACCTTCCGGCCCCGCAGGGCGCGCAGAAGCTTGTTCTCGTGGTTGCCCGGCACGCAGAGCGCATCCCCCGCGGCGACCATCCCCATGACCAGCCGCAGCACCCCGGGGGTGTGGGGTCCTCTGTCGACCAGGTCGCCGAGGAGGACAACGCGCCGCCGGTCGGGGTGGCTCGCCCCGACCGGACGGCCGTCCGCGTCGCGCCCGAGCCGGTACCCGAGCCGGGTGAGCAGCTCCTCCAGCTCCTCCAGGCACCCGTGCACGTCGCCGACGACGTCGAACGGCCCGGTCTCGTGCCGGAGGTCGTTGTACAGCCTGGTCCGGGTGACCACGGCCGCGGAGGCCTCGTCCTCCGACCGGAGCACGTGCACGCCCCGGAACCCCTCCCGGGCGAGCCCCCGGAGTCCCCGGCGCAGCTGACCGTGCTGGCGACGGAGGACGTGCGCGCCGAACCGGCGGTCGGGCCGGTCGGCGTTGCGGGCGGCGCAGACCCGCTCCGGGAGGTCGAGGACCACCGCCACCGGCAGCACGTCGTGCTCTCTCGCCAGGGCGATGAGGTCCCTGCGGGCCTCACGCTGCACGTTGGTGGCGTCGACGACGGTGAGCCGGCCCGCGGCCAGCCGCTTGGCGGCGATGTACCGGAGCACGTCGAAGGAGTCGGCCGAGGCGGCCTGGTCGTTCTCGTCGTCCGAGACCAGCCCCCGGCAGCGGTCGCTGGACAGCACCTCGGTGGGGGCGAAGTGGGTCCTGGCGAAGGTGGACTTGCCCGAGCCTGTCGTGCCGACGAGGACGACGAGGCTCAGCTCCGGGATCGCGATCTCCCGTCGATCCGTCGTGGGAACGTCGATCACCTGGGTGCCTCCTCGTCCGATCCGGTCCGGCTGAACACCGCGAGCTGGGTCGGCGGTCCCACCTCGGGGTCGACCGGTCCCACGGGCAACAGCCGCACCCGGTAGCCGAACCGGTCGGCCACGCGGTGCGCCCAGTCGCCGAACTCGGCCCGGGTCCATTCGAACCGGTGGTCGCGGTGCCGGAGGGCGCCCTCGGCGAGGCCGTCGAACCGCACGTTGTACTCGACGTTGGGCGTCGTGACGATCACCGTTCCCGGCGCCGCCGCCCCGAACACGGTGGTCTCCAGGGCTGCCAGCCGCGACGGGTCGACGTGCTCGACGACCTCCATGAGCACCGCGGCGTCCAGTCCGGTGAGCCGGTCGTCGCGGTAGGTCAGCGAGGACTGGAAGACCCGCAGCCGTTGCCGTCTCCGCTCCGGCATCCGGTCCAGCCGGAGCCGGCGCCCCGCGATCTCCAGTGCCCGGACGGACACGTCCACAACCACGATCTCGGTGAAGGAGGGCTCCGCCAGGAGCGCCGGCACCAGGTCGCCCTGGCCGCAGCCGAGGTCACCGACCCGCCGGGCTCCCGCCGCCCGCAGAGCGGCCAGCACCGCACCCTGACGCTGTCGGGCCAGCGGCACCGGCCGGTCCGGCTCGTCACCGATCTCCGCGGTGTCGACGGCGTCGTCCAGCGCGTCGGGGTCGGCGTCGTCGACCTCGGCCAGCCGGGCGAGCGCGGATCGGGTGAGCCCGGAGCGGTGCGCGAGGTAGCGGCGGGTGATGAGCTGCTTGTCCGGGTGGGCGGCCAGCCAGCCGGTCCCGGCCCGGACCAGCTTGTCCACCTCCTCGGGGCTGACCCAGTAGTGCTTGGCGTCGTCCAGCACGGGCAGCAGCACGTACAGGTGGTTGAGCGCGTCGGCGAGCCTCAGCTCCCCCGAGAGCCGGAGGTCGACGTACCGCGAGTCACCCCATGCGGGCACCGTCTCGTCGAGGGGCACCGCGGTGGCCGTCACCTGCCAGCCGAGCGGGGCGAACAGCCGGTGCGCGAGCTCGGGCCCGCCCCGGCACGGCAGCGCCGGGACGTGGAGCTCCAGGGGCAGTCGGTCGGCCGCGAGCTCCGGGCGGGCGGAGCACCGACCCCGCATCGCGGTCCGGAAGACCCGGCCGATCGCCGTGGCGAGCATGCTCGAGGCGGCGTAGGGCCGGTCGTTGACGTAGTGCCAGAGGCTGACGTGCTGGTCCCGGTGCTCGCCGCGGCCGCGGACCAGCCCCACCGGGTCGACCTCCAGCAGCAGGGCGGCCGTGCAGCGGTCCTCGGTCGCCTCGGGGAAGAACACGTGTGCCGTGCCCGTCGCCACCTCGAACGCCTGCACCCGGTGCGGGTGCTTGTGCAGCAGGAAGCCCAGGTCGGTGGTCGGCGGGCGGTCCTGGGACGTCGCAGGGTGGTCAGGTCTCGTCGCCGGAGGGCGGCGCAGGGTCACGGTCACGAACACAAGAGATCATCCTCGCCGAACGCCCGGGCACCGTCACACGACTTTCCCTGATGTCCGCCACGCCCGTGTCCCGCCGGTGCCGGGGACGTCGACGACGAGGTTCGAGGCCTCAGCGACGGCAGGTCCCCGAGCCACACCTCGGTCCGTCGGCAGGACCGGTCCCAGCCGCATCGTCGCCCAGTGGCGGACCCGCCGGGTCGCGAGATCCAGGCGGTGGATGTCGACGAGGCCCTCGCCGTGGACGAGGAGCAGGGCGCATCCCCCGTGGTCCGCCATCACCACCTGGTCCGCCGGGACGTCCCAGCGGGCGCGTTCCCTCCCGTCTCCGGTCAGCAGCCGTACTCCGAGGTCGCCGAGGGCGACGAGCACCCCGCCGGGTGCCAACGCGGTGTCGCTGATCGTCGTGGCAGCCGGTAGCTCTCATTAGGCGGAGCGGCGGAGCCCGGATTCCACGACCGTGCGCAGCTGTGCCGTGGGCACCGCCAGCCGTCCCAGCACCGCCGCCGCGGTGCCCTCACCGGTGCGGAGCAGGCCCAGCAGCAGGTGCGCTTCGGTGATCTCCCTGCTGCCGAGCCGGATCGCCTCCCGCAGGGCGAGTTCCAGCGCCTTCCTCGCGGCCGGGGTGAAGGGGAGGTGCCGCCTTCCCTCCCCGCTCGTGCTGCGGAGCAGGTCGAGCTCCCGCACCGGTCGCCCTCTCCCCCGGCGGCGACCTCCGCGACGGCCCAGCAACCTGCCGAGCCCGCGCCGGCCGGAGGCGCCGCCGGAGACGGGCCTGTCGAGAACGCCCTCACCGAACCGGCTCTCGACGGCCTCCCGGATCCGGTCCAGGTCGATCCCGATCGCCGCGAGCGCCGCGGCGTCGTCGATGGCGACGTCACCGCGCCACTCCGTCGGTGTGCCCGGCGCCGTGGTGACGGCGTCGAGCAGGGCGGTGAGCTCCCGCTCCACCGAGACGGCGGTCACCCCGTTCCCGGCGAGGGCGTCGGCGACCCGACCGGGACGGTCGGTGACGGCGAGCAGCAGGTGCACGGTGCCGATCGCGGGGTGCCCGAGCCGGGCGGCCGTCTCCTGCGAGCCGACGACCGCGTCGCGGGCGGTGCGGGTGAAGTGTTCGAACACGGCTACCTCCGGCGGCTGTGCTTGCGGTGGACGGTCTGCTTGGTGACGCCGAGCTCGTCGGCGATGTCCTGCCATGACCAGCCGAGGGCCCTGGCGTTGTCGACCTGGAGCGCCTCGATCCGTTCGAGCAGCTGGCGCAGGGCCGCCACGGCTCTCAGCCCGAGCCGGGGGTCCTGGTTGTCGAGATCCTTGGCGAGGTCCGCTGCTGGGATCATGCTCGTCAGCTTATGCTGACACTCGCCGATCGTCAACATATGCTGACGCCGATGGGGGGTCCGCCGGGGGCGTTGCGGACCGCCCCGATCAGGGCCCGCACCGGGAGACCCTCCGGCGTCTCGCCCTGCTCGCCGAGGGACGGGCCGGCGGGGCCGGCGTTCACCGGTCGCCGTAGACGACCCTCATCCCGGCCTCGGCGAGCCACCGCCGGGGGGCGCCGCGCACCCCGGCCGCCCGCAGGGCCGACGTGGCCGCGATCCAGCCGCACCCTCCGTGCACCCCTCCCCCGGGATGGGTGGACGCCCCGGCGAGGTACAGCCCCCGGAGCGGGGTCTCGGGCCTGCCGAGCGTCGGCCGGAACACCAACTGCTGGTGCAGTTGGGCGGAGCCGCCGTTGACGGCGCCCTGGTACAGGTTCCGGTCCTGCGCGTACAGGTCCCCCGGCCGCTGCACCACCCGGCCGCGCACCCTGGCGCCGAACCCGGGGGCGAAGGCCTCGACGGTCGCCTCCAGCCGCTCGACGACCCGGTCCACGTCCCCGGCGTCGGTCCTCCCGACCGGCAGATGGGTGTAGGCCCAGGCACTCTCGGTCCCCTCCGGGGACCGGGTGGCGTCCGCGGTGGTCATCTGCCCGACCAGGGCGAACACCTGCTCCGGGCTGCGACCGGTCAGCAGGTCGCCCGACCAGCGGACCAACCCGGCCAGCCCGGCGCCGACGTGCACGGTCCCGGCCGACCGGGCCTCGCGCGCCGTCCACGGGATGCCGTCGGCGACCAGCCAGTTCACCTTGACCGTCGGCAGGTCCCACTGGAACCGGGCGAGGTCGTCCCGGAACCGGGTCGGCAGCTCCGCCCAGCCCACCAGCTCCCCGAACAGGGTTGGCGCGTCGACGTCCGCGAGCACCGCCCTCCGGGCCCGCACGGCGTGCCCCGCCGCGGTCCGCACCCCGAGGGCCCTGCCGTCGCCGACCACGATCGAGGTCACCCGGTCGCCGGTGACGATCCGCGCCCCGGCCGACGTCGCGGCCGCGGCGAGCGCCTCGGCCAGCCGGCCTGCGCCTCCCCTCGGCACCGGGAACCCGACGTCCTGGGCCAGCATCGCGAGCAGCCAGCCGAACAGTCCGCTGCCCGCGGCGTCCATCGGCACGTCGGCGTGCATGGCGTTGCCGGCCATCAGCAGCTTCGGGGCGTCGCCGGTGAACAGTTCGTCGCCGAGCCGCGACATGGGCAGCAGCAGCATCCGGGCCAGGCGCAACGCGTCGGCCGTGCCCAGCCGGCAGAGCACCCGGAGCACCTGCGCCACCGGTGGCAGCGGCGTGGTCAGGGCTCCCAGTACCGGGGACCGGACCAGCCGCCACTGCCGGCACAGGTCCAGCCAGACCTGGCCGTCGCCGGGGGACGCGGCGTCGAGGGCGGCCGCGGTCGTCTCGGGGTCCGGGTGGATGACCGGGCAGTCGGCGTCGGCGGCGTCGGCGCAGTGCGCGAGTACGGTGGGCGCCGAGGTCCAGGTCAGGCCGTGACGCTCCAGTTCCAGCGAGCGGATCGCCGGGGACGCCGCGGCGAGCGGGTAGAAGGCGCTGAACAGGTCGGCGGTGACCCCCGGCCACAGCTCGGCGGAGCGCACCGCGCCGCCGACCCGGTCGTTGGCCTCGACGACGACGACGTCCCAGCCGGCCCGCGCCAGCACCGCCGCGGCGACGAGCCCGTTGGGTCCTCCGCCGACGACCACCGCGTCCGCCGTCTCACCCCGCCCGAGCTCCCTCGCCGCCACCGGCCTCCTCCGAACCCCTGACCGGATCCGGTGACCCCGGCCCGGTGACCGACCCCTGACCCGGCAACTCTCGCCGAGGGACCTCCCGGCCGCACGTCGAGGGGCACCCCGCGGCGCGGTCGTCGGGCTCCCGGCCCAGGTCCGGCGGGACGGGTCCGGCGGGACGGGACCGGCGGGACGGGACCGGCGGGCGTGCGGGTCAGCGCCGCGCCGGCAGCGGGATCCGGTCCAGGTCGGCGGCCACCACGATGTCTCCCGCGAAGTGCTCGGCAGCCTCGGCCCCGAACGCCCGCGTGTCCTCGTACCGCTGCGAGAAGTGGGTGAGCACGAGCGTCCGTACCCCGCACCCGGCGGCCACCCCGGCCGCCTGCGCCGCGGTGAGGTGGCCGTGCTCCCGGGCCAGCGCGACGTCGGCGTGCAGGAAGGTCGACTCGACGACGAGCACGTCCGCGCCGTCGGCGAGGGTGTGCACCGCGTCGCAGAGCCGGGTGTCCATGACGAAGGCGAACCGCTGACCGCGCCGGACCCGGCTCACCTCCTCGAGGGTCACCGGTCGGCCGGCGACGTCGAGGCGTCCCTCCCGCTGCAACCGGCCGACCGCCGGGCCGGTGATCCCGTGCTCGGCCAGCCGCTCGGGCAGCAGGCTCCGCCCGTCCGGCTCGACCAGCCGGTACCCGAACGTCTCGACGGGGTGGTCCAGCCGGTGCGCGGACAGGGTTCCGAACCGCCCCGTCGCCACCACCCCGTCCGCCGTGACCGGCTCCTCGCGCAGCTCTGCCGTCTCGTGGAAGGCAGAGGCGTGCCGCAGCCGGGCGAGGAACGCCGCACCCGAGGCCGGGTAGTGGACCGGCACCGGATGCGGCACCCGGTCCAGGGACAGCCGCTGGACGACGCCGGGGATCCCGAGGCAGTGGTCGCCGTGGAAGTGGGTCAGGCAGATTCGGGTGATGTCGGTCGCGGACACCCCGGCGTGGCTGAGCTGACGCTGGGTGCCCTCCCCCGGGTCGAACAGGATCCCCTCGCCGTCCCAGCGCAGCAGGTAGCCGTTGTGGGCCCGGTCCCGGGTCGGCACCTGGCTCGCGGTGCCCAGCACGACCAGCTCACGAAGCGACACCCCGCGACCCTACGACCCCTCGCGCCGCAGCCCGCGTCGCCGCCCGCGTCACCGGTCGTCCGGCCAGGGCCGTGCTCCGGCGTGGATAGGATCACCGACGGCGTCACCCGCGTCACCCGCATCCCCCGCAGGAGCCGCCCCGTGAGCATCAGCAGGCGCGCCCGGCGGTTCCAGGAGCTGCTCCGGGACCGCGGCCTGGACCTGACGGTCGTCGAGCTCCCTGCGTCCACGAGGACGGCCGACGACGCCGCGAGGGCGCTGGGCTGCGCGAAGGCCCAGATCGTCAAGTCGATCGTCTTCCGGGTCCTGGCCACGGACGAGCCGGTGGTGGTCCTGGCCAGCGGCCCCAACCGGATCGACGAGAGCGCCGTCGCCGAGGTCGTGGGAGGCGAGATCGGCAAGGCCGACGCCGACTTCGTGCGCAGGACGACCGGCTACAGCATCGGTGGGGTGCCGCCGGTGGGGCACCCGCAGCCGCTGCGCACCGTCGTCGACGAGGACCTGCTGGCCCACGACGAGGTGTGGGCTGCGGCCGGAACCCCGAACGCGGTGGTGAGGATCACCGGGAAGATCACCGACGTCCTCCCCGCGCACACGGTGATCCGGGTCCGGTAGGGGTCGCCGGCCGCACGGCGGTGCGCCGGTCGGCCGGCGGCAGGTCGGCCCGTCGGGACGATCAGGGCTCGAGGCACTCCGGGACGGAGTCGCTGCGCCCGGTGGGGTGCTCGGTGGTCCCGTCCGGGGCGTAGATCTTCACCCAGGACACGCTCGGGAACTGCTTGAGGGTCGGCACCACCAGCCCGGCGACGGTGAAGGTCGACCCCCCGCTGGTGCAGCCCCCGGTCAGCCGGACCTTGGCCACGCCGTCGACGATCGACAGGTCGGAGAACCCCTTCGCCCCGGAGGAGACCAGGCGCAGCCCGGCGTCCTGCTCGGCCTTGGTCGGCCCGGCGAACAGGCGTTGCAGGGCCCCGCGCGCGGTCGCAGGCGGCAGCACCTGGCGGGTGACGGCCCGCACGTCCGGGTCGCGGCCGGCGACGTAGGCGGGCAGGTCCTGGAAGTAGGTGCGGACCCCGACGGTGCGGAAGCCGGCGTCGAGGTCGACGACGATGCGGGACGGCGAGGTGAGGGTGAACAGCCGCACCGGGGCCCGCTGGGACACCCCGACCAGGAAGCTCATCGACGCCTCGAAGTCGTCGTTGTTCACCACCTGCATGATGTTGGGCAGGGCGAAGGCCCTGCTGCGCGGGCCGTAGGTGATGCCCCCGCCGAGGTCTCCTTCCGGGTGGCTCCATGCCTCGTAGAAGAACACCTCCAGGTAGGCGTTGCCCGAGATCGGCACCAGGCCGACCTCCTCGACGTCCGCTGTCCCGTAGCGCGGCTCGGTCTCCCAGGACAGGCCGTAGTGCTCCGGCACCGGCCCGGTGAACTCGAAGACCAGGCGGTCGTAGGCCGCCCGGCCGGCCGCAGCCGGATGGTGGGCCGCGCGGACGTCGACAAGGGTGGGGATGTCGTCGTGGGCGACGGCGCTGCCGGGCGCGGCGACCAGGGCGGCGCCGGTGATCGCGGCGACGGCGCAGCGGATGAACCGGGGTGTGGCACGCATGGGGGTGTCCCTTCCGCTCGACGTGCCTGCGGCTCTCCGGGTGGGAGGGACCGGCAGGCCGGGAGCGCGTCGCCGACGTCACGGCTGACCCGGACGTCACGGGTGAAGGAGGTGGGCCCGCCGAGCGACGGGCCCACGGAGGCAGGCGCTCGCGAGCGAACGGTCCTGCGGAACCGGGAGGTCGGGGATCCCCAGCACCCGAGAAACGGGATGCACTGGTAACAACGGGACGGTGAGCCTCCGCGTTACATCGATCGGGTGCCCGTCCCGCCGGTACGGTTCACGCGGACGTGCCGACGGCACCCTTCCCGGTGCCCCCTCCCCCAGGTGATCGCCGGAGGCCACCATGAGCATCGACCCCCGATCGGCGACGCCCGATCCCCGGGGTGGCGAGCTGACCAGGGCAGTCGTCGTGGCCTGGCTCCCGTGGGACATCCTCGTCCTGCTCGCGATCGCCGGTGCCCTCCTCCTCCCCGAGGACTGGACGCTGGTCTGCATCGGCACGGCCCTCGTGCTGGCCACGATCGCGGTTCAGCTCCTGCTCCGCCGGGTCGACTCCTCCGGCCTCGACCGGGAGCTCACCGCACCGGCCCGGCGGAGCATCCGGATGCTGGCCGCCAGCACGTACCTTCTCATCGTGGTCGTCGCGCTGGTCCGTTGACCGCGCAGCCTGCCCTGGCGGCCTCGCTCGGACCCCGCCGGACGGCTCAGTCCTCGGCGCGCCAGGCCTGGCGCAGGGTCACCCGGCCGCCGGACTGCAGCAGCGATCGGCGGTAGATCCGCTCCCCGACGAGCACGGTGAGCGCAGCGCAGGCCAGCAGCAGGACGAGGGCCAGCACGACCTCGTACCAGGCGGCGGCGTGCTCCAGCAGCCGGATCGGCATCAGCACCGCGGACAGCGGCGGCACGAACGAGCCGACGGTGCGCGCGGTCCCCTCCAGGAGGAGACCGCCGAAGAAGACGACCATGATGAGCATCGTCAGCGGCGTCGTCGTCGACTGGAGGTCCTCGCTGCGGCTGGCCAGCGACCCGGCGACGGCCCACAGGCAGGCCAGGGCGACGAACCCGGCGAGGAAGAAGGCGACGAACCACACCACCGGCCCGGAGATCCCGGTGACGAGACCGCTGAACTCGGTGAAGGCCAGCCCCACCAGCCCGACGGCCACGTAGAGGGCGAGCTGGACCACGGCCAGCACGGTGTTGCCGACGACCTTGCCCGCCAGCAGGTGTCGGACCGGGATCGAGCTGGCGATGATCTCCACGACCCGGGACTGCTTCTCCTCCAGCACGCTGTTCGCCAGGGCGACCCCGAACAGGATCGAGGCCATGTAGAACAGGAAGCCGAAGGCGAAGCCGACGATGGTCACCAGCTGGGCGCGCTGGGCGTCGCCCTCCAGCAGCTCCGGCCGCAGCTCGCTGCCCCGCTGCAGGTCAGCGACCGACACGCCGGCCGCCGCGGCATTGGCCTGGACGGTGGCGTCGCGCACGATGCCGGTCACCACCGCCTGGAGCGCCTCCTCCGGCTGGGACTTCGTGGTGAGCACCCACGTCCCGCCCTCCTGGTGCAGCATCGCGTCGGCCGACTCGTCCGCCACCGCGGCCCGGCCCGCCGCGTCGCCCGTGACGGCCAGGAGCTCGACGACGACGTCCTCGTCGATCCCGGTCGCCCGGTCCCGCACCGTCTCCGCCATGGCGGTCGCCGCCGGCGGGACCGCGACCGTGTAGGTCTCGGTCCGGGAGGCGAAGACGGCCTGCACCGCGATGAGCCCGGCGATGATGGCGATGGTGACCAGGGTGCCGACGAGGAAGGAGCGGTCGGTGACCCTGACCATCACCTCCCGGCGGGCCACCAGCAGCCAGGCGCCACCGGTGCTCCCGGTCATGCCGCCACCTCCCGGTACAGCTCGCTCAGCGGCGGGACGACCGGACCGAACTCGAGGACGGTGTCGCGCCGGACGGCCTCCCGGAGCAACGCCTGCAGCGATGCCGCGACCTGCCCGTCGGCTCCCGGGTCGCCGTCCTCCGCCTCGACCAGGGCGGTGCCCCCGTCGACGTCGACGACGTGCACGCCGCGGACGTCGCGGGTCCAGCCGGCGTCCCCGGCCACGACGAGCCGGTGCCGCGGGGGGAAGCCGGCCCGCAGCTCGTCGACGGTGCCGGCGGCGACGACCCGACCCCGGGCCATGATCACCAACCGGTCGCACAGCCGGTCGACGAGGTCCAGCTGGTGGGAGGAGAACAGCACCGGCACGCCGCGCCGGGTGTGCTCGCGGAGGAGGTCCGCCATGGCGTCGACGGCGGTGGGGTCGAGCCCGGAGAACGGCTCGTCGAGCACCATGGCGACCGGGTCGGCCAGCACGGCGCCGATGATCTGTACCCGCTGCTGGTTGCCGAGGGACAGCTTCTCGACCTTGTCCCTCGCCCGGTCCGCGAGCCCGAACCGGTCCAACAGCCCCGCGGCCGAGCGCCGCGCGGCCACGGCGCTCATGCCGGCGAGCTGACCGAGGTAGACCAGCTGGTCGAGTACCCCCTGCTTGGGATAGAGACCGCGTTCCTCCGGCATGTACCCGAACCGGCGCCGGTCGGCGGCGGTGACGTCCCGTCCCTGCCAGGTGACCCGGCCGCCGTGGATGCCCAGCACCCCCATCACCATGCGCATGGTGGTGGTCTTGCCCGCCCCGTTGCCGCCGACGAAGCCGGTCAGCTCTCCGGAGCGGACGCTGATGCTCACCTTGTCGACGGCGGTCACCGGTCCGAAACGTCGGGTGAGGTCGATGGTCTCCAACATGACCGCCACGCTACGAGCGACCGACCGGAGCCGGATCATCCCCGAGGCGGACCTGGGGCACCGCCACGGACCGCTACTCCCCCTGCGGGATGAGCCCGGCCGCGTGGGCGAGGACCACCGCCTGCACCCGGTCGCGCAGGTGCAGCTTGGACAGACAGTTGGACACGTGGGTCTTCACCGTCGCCTCGCCGAGGACGAGGGTCGCCGCGATCTCGGCGTTCGACAGGCCGCTGCCCATGAGCACGAACACCTCCCGTTCCCGGTCGGTGAGGAGCCGGAGCTCGGGGTGGGTCTCCCCGGCCCCGGACGAGGAGGTCCCGGACGGGGGCGCCCCGGACGGCGCGGTGCCGCCGCCGTTCCCCCTGGTCATCCGGCGGATGACCCGCAGCGTCACCTCGGGCGCCAGCAGCGCGTTGCCGTGCCCGGCCGCCCGGACGGCGTCGAGGAGCTGGTCCGGGTCGGCGTTCTTCAGCAGGAACCCGGTGGCGCCGGCGTCGAGGGCGTCGAAGAGGTAGTCATCACGGTCGAAGGTGGTGAGGATGACCACCCGGCCGAGTCCCTCCGCGACGATCCTGCGGGTGGCCTCGATCCCGTCCATGACGGGCATCTGCACGTCCATGAGGATGACGTCGGGCCTCAGCGCCCTGGCGCGCTCCACCGCCCGGCGCCCGTCGGCCGCCTCGCCGACCACCTGCAGGTCGGGCTCGGCCGAGAGCATCATGGCGAAGCCCGACCGCACCAGGGTCTGGTCGTCGACCAGCAGCACGGTCAGCGACCGGCCATGCCTCCCCGCGGCGGTGTCCCCCGTGCCCTCGCTCATCCGGCGTCCCCCTCGCGATCGGCTGCCCCGGCCGGCTCGGGCTCGGCCGGCCCCTGCGGCAGCGGGAGCCGCACCCGGACACGGTAACCGCCGGTGCCACGGGGACCGATCTCCACCTCGCCGCGGTGCGAGGCGACCCGTTCCCGGATGCCCAGCAGCCCGAGCCCGCTGCCCGAGGTCCCGCCGCGCGGCCGCCCGTCGTCCACGACCTCGATCTCCGCGTACCCGCCAGCCGGGGCCGCCGTCACCCGCAGCACGACCCCGACCCGGCGCGCCGTGGAGTGCCGCCGGACGTTGGCCAGCGCCTCCTGCGCGGTCCGGTACAGGGTGAGCGCGACCGGAGCGGGAACCCGGGCCGCCGTTCCCTCGGGGCTCTCGACGAGCTGGTGGCTGACGGTGAAGCCCGGCACCCGGTGGCTGTCCACCAGGGCGGGCAGGTCGGCCAGCCCCGGCTCGGGTGAGCGGTCCTGCCGCTGCGGGTCGTCCTCTCCGTCGACGGCCCGGAGCGTCCCCAGCAGCCCGCGCATCTGGGTCACGGCCTCCCGGGAGGACCGCTCGACCTCGGTGAGCGCCCGGGCGGCCGCGTCGGGGTCGCGCGCGAGGACCTTGCGCGCTGCTCCGGCCTGGATGCCGATCACGGACACGTGGTGGGCGACGACGTCGTGCAGCTCCCTGGCGATGCGCAGCCGCTCCTCGAGGACGGCCCGCTGCCGCAGCCGCTCGCCCTGACTGCGCAGCAGCTCCGCCTGCTCGGCCAGCCGCGCCCGCTGCCGGGCCCCGCGCCAGGTGAACTGCCCGATGACCACCGCGCCGCCGAAGTACATGACGTTCACCAGCCCGGCCAGCACCAGGCTGGCCGCGACCGGCGAGACGACGCCGAAGTCCCCCGCAGCGTCGTCGCCGAGCCCGCGCCGGATCTCGTCCACGCCGCTGCCGAGGGCGAACTGCCAGGCCAGCCAGGTGAACATGAAGGCGATCACGATGCCGACGACCACGAGCATGTCCCGGCGGGCGCGGGCCCACGCCACCCCGGACATGATGGCGATGAAGTACACGATCTGCAGGGAGAGCTGGGCCATCACCGCGGGCATGGTGACGCCGACGACGAACATGTGCAGCGCCGCGAGCGCCGTCACCGTGAGCGGCCAGCGGCGGCGGCCGACGAGCAGTCCCGCGCCGAGCGCGACCGCCAGCCACTGCGTCCATACCGGCTCCGAGGCGTGCTCGAGGACGCCGACGCTGCGGGTCAGCTCGAGGGCGAGCACCGAGAAGGCCAGGGTGACGGCGCCGACGACCACGTCCCGGCCGGAGACCGTCCCCTGTCGTTCCCACGGGTCGTCGACGGCGAAGAAGGCGGCGACCCGGTCGCGCGGGCCGGTGCGGATCCCGGACACCCCACCAGCCTAGGGACGGCACGGCCGACGATGTCCAGGGGCGGCACGGCCGACGATGTCCGGCGACGCGGAGGCCTGCCTCCCTACGCTGGCTCCTGCGCCCGGGACCCGCCGGTCCCGGGGACGGCGACGACCACGAGACGGGAGTCCGATGAGAGCGGCCCGACTGCACGGTGTCGGCGACCTCAGGGTCGGCGAGGAACCGGCTCCCGTCCCGACCGGCGAGCAGAGCCTCGTCCGGGTGGGTGCGGTCGGGCTCTGCGGGTCCGACCTGCACTGGTACGGGGAGGCGGCGATCGGTGACGCCCACCTGGAGGCCCCGCTCGTCCTCGGCCACGAGTGCGCCGGGGTGGTGGAGGGGGGTCCGCTGGACGGACGGCTGGTCGCCGTGGACCCGGCGATCCCGTGCGGGTCGTGCGACACCTGCCGCCGGGGGCACCGCAACCTGTGCCCGGCTGTGGTCTTCGCCGGTCACGGGTCGTGCGACGGAGGGCTGCGCGAGTACCTCACCTGGCCGACCCGGCTGCTGCACCCGGTGCCCGGGTCCCTGTCCGCGGCCGACGCGGCCATGCTGGAGCCGCTCGGAGTGGCCCTGCACGCCCTGGGTCTCGCGCACGTCGAGGCGGCCGGGACGGTCGCGGTGATCGGCTGCGGCCCGATCGGCCTGTGCCTGGTGCAGCTCGCGCGACTGGCCGGGGCCGCGACCGTCGTCGCCGTCGACCCGCTCGCACACCGACGGGAGGCCGCGGCCCGGTTCGGCGCCGACGTCGTCCTGCCCGCCGAGGGCGCGCCGGTCCGGGCCGGCCTCGACGAGGTCACCGCCGGTCTCGGGGTCGACCTCGCCGTCGAGGTCGCCGGGACCGACGCCGCCGTCGCGCTGGCGCTGGACGTGGTCCGCCCTGGTGCCCGGGTGGTCCTCACCGGGATCCCGGACGCCGACACCACGACGTTCCGGGCCTCGACGGCACGCCGGAAGGGGCTGACGCTCCTCCTCGTCCGCCGGATGGGCGACGTCTACCCGCGCACGCTCCGACTGGTGGACCGAGGGCTGGTCGACGTCACCGGCCTGGTGACGCACCGCTTCCCGCTGGAGGGGGCGGCGGAGGCGTTCGCCGTCGCGCACGCCAGGACGGGGCTGAAGGTGATCGTCGAACCCCACCGGCAGGCCTGACCGGGTGCCGGGTGCCCCGGCTCGACCCGGCCGGTCTCTGCTCTGCTCGGTCGGTCCCGGGTCGGTCGGTCCCGGGTCGGTCGGTCCCGGCTGGTCTCTCGCCCTGCTCGGCTCGGCTGTGCACGAGCTCACATTCCCGGCCGCCCGGCACCGGTTGAGTGATACCGCTGCCAGCAGGACAATCGTCACGTTCGGTATCGATAAGTGACTTATCGTTAAACCATGGCGGGTCGACGTCCGATCCGGTGGCTCGCGGACAGGGCACGTCGGCCGCTGCGAGGAGGACATCGATGAGAATCCCCGACAGGACGAGCCGCACCATCGGCCCGCTCACCGCGACAGGTGTCCGGCGGCGCCGAGTACGAGCGGTCGCCGTCGCGCTCGCGCTCGTGACGACCCAGTCGGTGGCCGGCGCCTCGGCGACGCAGGGCATGCCGACGCCGGCAGCCCCCTCGGCGAAGGCGCCGGTGATCACCGTCACCGACACGACCGTCACCCCCTCCGACGGGACCCTGGCCTGTCCGGTGTCCCTGGCCCTGTCCGCCGTGGTGAGCGCGGCCGGCCCAGAGGTGGTGCGGTACCACTGGCTGTCCACCGACGGCGGCCGGATCCCCGGCGGAACCCTCACCTTCACCGAACCGGGGGCCGCTACCGCGACCGGCACGGTGGTGCTCGGCCGCTCCGGGCAGCACCTGCGGGGTGAGATCCGACTGGTGGCCCTTGCCCACGGGCGCCGGGTGGTCGGCGAGGCGGCCGGCTACGACCTCCAGTGCCTCGACACGACCCCGCCCAGGGTGAGGTTGTCCGCGGCCGGGGTCACCGTCGACCGGGAGACCAGCGCGGACCTCGGTGACATCTCGGACCGCGACACCATCACGTTCACCGCGACCGCGACCGATCGGGAGAGCCCGGTCTCGCAGATCTACATCCACGGTGCGAGCCGCCTGGTCTGCGTCGACGCCACCGGCGACATCTACCACCGCATCTCCCGCGGACGGGCGGTGACCGGGACGACGGGCCCGGTCAGCCACACCTGGGAGATCGCCGAGCTGAGGGCCGTGTGCGAGGGGACGACACACCCGACGCTCGTCGAGTTCTTCTTCAGCGTGATGGCGACGGCGACCAGCGCCGGCGGCAGCACGAGCACGGGCAGCATCACCTTCACCGTCACCGGCTGAACCCGGCGGTCAGCTCGCCGACATGCCGGGAACGCCGGGGTACGGGTGTCGCCGCCCGGTGCCCCGGCGTTCCCGGCTCGCCCGAGGTCAGTTCCCGGTGCTCTCGTAGCTGCGCAGCTGGAAGCGCCACACCTGGTAGCCGAGGCAGAACCAGATCGCACCGACGAGGGGCGCCAGCCAGGCCACGGTCCCGGACACGCCCAGGCCGTCGGTGGAGTCGAGGATCACGGCCGCGGGGACCCAGGCGACGAAGGCGACCGGCACGATCCAGGTCATCACCCACTGGGCGACGGCGCCGAACACCGACAGCGGGTAGGAGCCGAAGTTCAGCAGGATGTGGTCCGCGAGGTAGCGGGCCGGCCACACCTCGACGAACCGGAACGCCATCGACGAGATGGCGATCGCGAGCCCGCCCTCGATGAGGGCGCCGCCCAGGACGGCTGCCGCCGCGTACAGGACGGTCATCGGCGTCCAGCGGAGGTCGGCGATGCTGCTGGCGTAGCAGAGGATCCCGACCGCCGTCACGGTGTCGCCGAGGGAGTTCACGCTGAACCGCCTGGTCAGCACTTGCAGCAGCGGGTTGAGCGGACGGACCAGGAAGCGGTCGAAGGTGCCCTCACGGACCAGGCTGTCCAGCTCGTTGAGCATGTAGAGCGGCACCAGGTAGACGGCGTGCGCGAGCAGCCGCAGCGCGTACAGCACGGCGATCTGGGGGAACGTCCAGCCGCCGATGCTCGGGTAGCGGCTCAGCACCACGGCGATGAAGGCGAACCCGCTGCCCTGGTAGGCGATCCCCATCAGGGCGAGGATGACGAAGTTCAGCCGGTACTGGGCAGCGCCCCGCACCGCCGCCCTGGTCAGGGCCCAGGTCACCCTGGCGCTGTCGAGCATCGCGCTCACCCGCCCTGCACCACGACGCGGCGGACGGCGCGCCTCCAGACGAGGGCGGCTCCCACCCCGAGCAGGACCACCCAGCCCAGCTGGACGCCGACGGCCCGCAGCGCGTCGGCGCCCTCGATCCCACCGACGTAGATGCTCGCCGGGACGTAGGTCGTGGCCTGGAACGGCAGCCACTGGACCAGCGTCCTGAGCCCGCCGGGGAACACGCTCACCGGGACCAGCGCCCCGGAGAGGAAGCTCGACACGAGCACGTAGAGCATGGTCAGCCCGTCCGTCTCCAGGGTCCAGAAGGCGATCATGCCCAGCAGGACCGCCAGCAGCCCGGCGATGCAGTACGCGCACAGCAGGGAGACCGGGAACAGCGCTCCCGCCGCGGCGTCCGCCGGTGGCGCGAGACTGCCGGCGACGGCGACGACCGGCAGCGCCACCACGATGATCGCGACGGCGCCGCCGAGGGCGCCGACGAGCTGGGCGACGAGCTGCGGGACGAACCCGACCGGCCGCACCAGGTCGAAGACGACCGAGCCCTCCCGGATCCGCTCACGCAGGTGCCGGGTGACGGTGTGGGTGGGGAAGGACCAGACGATGAGGTTGGCGAGGGTCAGGTAGACGACCAGATCGTGCAGCGGGACGGCGAGCACGTCCGGCCGGGCGGTGTACAGGGCGCTCCAGACCCGCTTGAGCACGAAGATCTGCACGACGGTGACCCCTAGCAGCAGCAGCATGGTGTTGCGGTAGGCGAACATGACCGCCGTCCTGGCCCTGGCCACCCTCCGCAGCGCCCGCCACTGCCGCCACCACGGCCGCGGGCCGGCGTCCCCGAGGAGGACCTCGGCGACGTCGGCCGGGGTCCGCGGGTCCGTCGTTCCCTCGGGCGGATCGCGGACGACGCCGGTCGCCGTCATGCCGGCAGCGCCCGTCGGCTGTAGATCTGCCGGACGACGCCCTCGAGGTCCGGCTCGACGATGGAGACGTCGGCGACGGAGAACTCCGCGGCCAGGGCGGCGATGAGGTCGGAGGCCGCGGTCCGACCGCCCTCGAACCGGAGCCGGACGGTGTCCGGTTCCGGCTCCTCCCCCTCGTCGGCGACCAGCGCGGCACCCAGCGCGGCGACCCGCTCCGCGGTGATCGGCTCCGCCTGCCCGCCGTCGCCCGCGACCCGCACGACGAGGGTGCGGTGCGGCGCGTACCGGGACTTCAGCTCGGCGACGCTCCCGTCGTAGAGCACCCGGCCGTGGTCGATGAGGATCACCCGGGAGCAGAGCCGCTCGACGTCGGCCAGGTCGTGGGTGGTGAGCACGACCGTGGTGCCGTGCTCCCGGTTCACCTCCTCGATGAAGTCGCGCATGGTCGCCTTGGCCACCACGTCGAGCCCGATCGTCGGCTCGTCCAGGTAGAGGATCCGGGGCTGGTAGAGCATCGCCGCGGCGAGGTCGCCGCGCATCCGCTGGCCGAGGCTGAGCTGGCGGACCGGCCGGTCGAGGAACTCGGCCATGTCGAGCAGGTCGACGAACCGCCGGTACTGGCGGCGGTAGGTCTCCGGTGGCATCCGGTACAGGGTGGCGACGAGGTCCAGCGAGTCCCTCAGCGGGAGGTCCCACCACAGCTGGGTCCGCTGACCGAAGACCACCCCGATCTGGAGGGCGTTGCGCTGCCGGTCGCGCCACGGCACGACCCCGCCGACGTCGACGGAACCCGAGGTCGGCACGAGGATCCCGGTCATCATCTTGATCGTGGTGCTCTTGCCGGCGCCGTTGGGACCCAGGTAGCCGACCATCTCCCCGGTGCGGATGTCGAAGGTGACGTCGTCGACAGCGACCGTGCGCTCGACCTGGCGGGTGACCAGGGTGCGCAGTCCCGCGAACCGCCCGGGTGGCCGTCTCGGCCGGACGAACTCCTTGGTCAGGCCCTCGACCCGGATCACGAGACGCGTCCCTCCCCTGCCTCCACGGCCGCCACGGCCTGGCCGCGCCCCCGACCGCCCGGCCCGGCCAGGCTAACCGTGCGGGTACACGCCGCGGCAACGGGTTATTGGCCCGCCACCGGCCGGATCCGGGGCAGGACCTTCGTCACTGGCCAGCGCCGCGCCCCCGGGATGCGGAGGCGGTGCCGGTGCCATGGCCACGCGGGTGTTGCCGGGTCAACACTGACGGCGCGCCACGGGTCGATAACATCCGGTGTCGATCCGGGCCCAGGCGACTGGCCACCCCGCTCACCGGAGCCGCCGCGCCGATGCGACATCGGCCACTCGCCAGTCGGCGTGACGCCTCAGGTCAGCCGCTATTCTCCCGTATCGATCACCGAAGCCCTGCGGAGGCGTGATGAGGATCGTCGTCCTGGTCAAGTACGTCCCGGAGCCCACGGCACAGTGGCGCTTCGCGGACGACCTCACCGTGGACCGTGCCGGGATCGAGGGACGGCTCTCCGAGCTCGACGAACACGCCGTCGAGCAGGCGGTCCGGCTGGTGGAGGGCGGCCTCGACGCCGAGATCACCTATCTCACGGTGGGGCCGGTCAGAGCCGCCGAGGGGCTGCGCAAGGCCCTGGCCATGGGTGGTGACGCCGGGGTGCACGTCGAGGACCCGGCGATCCACGGCTCCGACGCCCTGGCGACCTCGCTGGTGCTGGCCGAGGCGCTGCGGCGGCAGGGCTTCGATCTCGTGCTCACCGGGATGGCGTCGACGGACGCGGAGATGTCGGTCGTGCCGGCCATGGTCGCCGACCGGCTGGACGCCGCGCTGGTCTCCTTCGCCTCCGCGCTGACCGTCGACCCGCAGGCGGGCACCGTGACCGTGCAGCGCGACGGCGAGGGCGCCGTCGACGAGGTCGTCGCCCAACTGCCTGCTGTCGTGGCGGTGACGGACCAGGCCGGCGAGGCCAGGTACCCGGCCTTCCGGGCGATCATGGCGGCCAAGAAGAAGCCCGTCACCACCTGGTCCCTCACCGACCTCGGGATCTCCCCCGACCAGGTCGGCCTCGCCGCGAGCTGCGCGGTCGTCACCCAGGCCGTCCCGGCCCCGGAGCGGCAGGCCGGCACCGTCCTCGTCGACGAGGGCGACGCCGCCGTGCAGGTGGCGGATTTCCTGACCACCCGCGGATTCCTGTAGCCCGGACCCTCACCCCAGGAGGTGACCTAGTGTCGGAAGTCCTCGTCCTCGTGCCAGGCGCGGCCGACGCGGTTCGCTCGTCCACGTTCGGGCTGTTGACAGCGGCGCGGCGGCTGGGCGAGCCGAGCGTCGTCCTCGTCGGCCCCGACGACCCGGAGGCGGTGCGAGCCCTCGGCGAGTACGGCGCGGCGAAGGTCTACGTCGCCGACTCCCCCGAACTGGCCGAGTACGGCAGTGTCGCCACCGCCGAGGTGCTCGTCGACCTCGCCCGGCGACTCGCCCCGGCCGCCGTCCTGCTGGCCTCCACCCGGCTGAGCAAGGACGTCGCCGGGATCGTCGCGGTCCGGCTGGGCTCCGGGGTCCTCACCGACGCGGTCGACGTCCGTCCCGGGTCGAGGGGACCGGTGGTGACCCAGTCGGTGTTCGCCGGCACCCACCTGGTGGACAGCGAGGCCGTCAGGGGCCCGGTGGTGATCACTCTCCGCCCCAACGCCGTCGACCCGGAGCCGGCACCGGTCCCCCCCGCCGTCGAGCGGGTCGAGGTCACCGTCGGCGAGGCTGCCCGGAGGGTCCGGGTGGTGTCCAGGACCGCCAAGGCGTCGTCGGGCAGGCCCGACCTCAGCGAGGCCTCGGTCGTCGTCGCCGGTGGTCGCGGGGTCGGCTCGGCGGAGGGCTTCGCCGTGGTGGAGCGGCTGGCCGACCTGCTGGGTGCCGCCGTCGGCGCGACCCGTCCGGTGACCGACGAGAAGTGGTGCTCGCACGAGTACCAGATCGGACAGACCGGCAGGACCGTCGCGCCCCAGCTCTACCTCGCGACCGGCATCTCCGGCGCGATCCAGCACCGGGCCGGCATGCAGGGCTCGCGCACCATCGTGGCGATCAACAAGGACCCCAAGGCGCCGATCCTCGCCATCGCCGACCTCGGTGTCGTCGGTGACCACCACGTCGTCCTGCCCCGACTCGTCGAGGAGATCGAGAGGCGCACGCAGTGACCGGACCGAGCACCCCGTCGAGCTCCCGGGGTGAGGCGTGCTGATCCCCCTCCTCGTCGCCCTCGCCATGACCGCCGTGTCGTTCACCCTCGTCGGGCGCCGGCTGCTCATGCTCTACCGGATCGGGAGGGCGGCACAGCCGGTCGAACCCGGCCGGGTGGGGGGTGGCCGGCGTCTGGCCGCGGCGCTGCGGGCAGAACTCGTCGAGGTGCTCAGCCAGCGCCGGGTGGTCCGCTGGACCGGCCCGGGGGTCGCGCACGCCGCGGTCTTCTGGGGGTTCCTCATCCTGCTGCTGACCCTCGTCGAGCGGTACGGCGCGCTGTTCCAGCGCGACTTCGCCCTGCCGGTCATCGGCAGGTGGGCGGTCGTCGGCTTCCTCGAGGACCTCGCCGTCGTGGCCGTCCTCGCGGCCGTCGCGACCTTCGGGGTGATCCGCTGGCGGCGCTCGCCGAGCCGGGAGGGCCGGGCGTCCCGGTTCTTCGGCTCGCACAACGAGGCCGCGCGGTTCACCCTCGCCATGATCTGCGTCGAGATGGTGACCCTGCTGCTCTACCGGGCGGCCCAGGTCGCCACCGGCTACTTCCCCTACCCCGACGGGGCCTTCGTCTCCGAGTGGCTCGGCGGCCTGCTGGAACCCCTCGGCTCCGACGTCCTCGACGTGCTGGAGCCGGTGGCGATCCTGCTGTCCCTCGGGGTGCTCCTCGCCTTCCTCGTGTTCGTCGTGCACAGCAAGCACCTGCACATCCTGCTGGCCCCGATCAACGTCGCCCTCGCCCGCCGGCCGCGGGCCCTCGGCGCGCTGCTCCCCGTGCACAGCGGCGGGAAGCCGGTCGACTTCGACGACCCCGGCGAGGACGACCTCATGGGCCGAGGGAAGATCGAGGACTTCACCTGGAAGGGCCTGCTCGACTTCGCGACCTGCGTCGAGTGCGGTCGCTGCCAGTCGGAGTGCCCGGCCTGGAACACCGGCAAGCCGCTGAGCCCCAAGCTGCTGGTGATGGCGCTGCGCGACCACGCCCTGGCCAAGGCCCCCGTCCTGCTGGCCGGCTCCGACGCCGAGCGCGCCGCGCTGCCGGCGGACGTGCTCGCCGAGGCCGAGCGGCCGCTCGTCGCTGCCCCGGCCGACGGCGGGGTGGTCGACCCCGAGGCGCTGTGGGCCTGCACCACCTGCGGTGCCTGCGTCGAGCAGTGCCCCGTGGACATCGAGCACGTCGACCACGTCGTCGACCTCCGCCGCCACCAGATGCTCTTCGAGTCGGAGTTCCCGAGCGAGGCCGGCGTCGCGCTGCGCAACCTCGAGCACGCCGGCGACCCCTGGGGCGGCGGGGCGTCCCACCGGATGGACTGGGCGGCGGACCTCCCGTTCCCGGTCCGGGTGCTCGGCGAGGACGGCGAGGAGCGGCTCCCCGACGACGTCGAGTACCTGTTCTGGGTCGGCTGTGCCGGGGCCTTCGACGAGACGGCGCAGCGCACCGCGCGGGCCGTCGCGGAGCTGCTGCACCGGGCCGACGTGTCCTTCATGGTGCTCGGGGAGGCCGAGACCTGCTGCGGCGACACCGCCCGGCGGATGGGCAACGAGTTCCTCTTCCGGGAGCTGGCACGCGCGAACATCGAGACCATGGACGCGGCCGGGGTCCGCAAGATCGTCGTCACCTGCGCCCACTGCCTGAACACCCTCGGCAACGAGTACCCGCAGTTCGGCGGCAGCTACGAGGTTGTGCACCACACCGAGCTGCTGGCCCGGTTGGTGGCCGACGGCAGGCTCACCCCGACCGAGCGGGTCGACGCCACCGTCGCCTACCACGACGCCTGCTACCTGGGCCGGCACAACGGGATCTACGACCCGCCGCGGGAGGTGCTCGCCACCGTCCCGGGGGTGCGCCTGGTCGAGCTGCCCCGCAACAGAGAGCGCTCGTTCTGCTGCGGGGCCGGCGGGGCCAGGATGTGGATGGACGAGACCACCGGCACCAGGATCAACGTCGACCGGACCGACGAGGCGCTGGCCCTGTCCCCGGACCTGATCACCGCGGCCTGCCCGTTCTGCATCGTCATGCTCACCGACGGGGTGGGCACGCGCCGCCAGCAGGGTGCGGCCGCCGAGCACGTCGAGGTGACGGACGTCGCCCAGGTGCTGCTCCGATCCACCGCCAACAGCCAGGCAGCAGGAAGCCAGGAGGTAGAGCCGTGACCACCACGACCCAGCACCCCAAGGGGCGGGCCGCAGACGTCGGACTCGACGCCTCGAGCCTGAAGCTGATGCTGGAGGCGCTCCAGGACTACGTCACCGCAGCTCTCTCTCCGGAGCGGCAGCTGGACCTCGACCACGAGGACGTCTGTCCCGAGGACATCGTGCGCGGCATGTGCAGCGACGACCTCGGCGTGCACCTCGCCTTCCTGCCCGAGGACGTCGGCGGCATGGGCGGCGGGGCGCTGGACAGCTACCGGATCTGCGAGCGGATGGCGCGGCTCGACCCCGGCGTGGGCACCGCCGTGTTCGCCAGCTTCCTCGGCTGTGACCCGATCATGGTCGGTGGGACGCCGGAGCAGCAGAAGGAGTGGCTCGGCCGGATGGCCGAGCAGGGCATCGTCTTCGCCTACGGCGCCACCGAGCCCGACGCGGGCAGCAACCTCGGCGGCCTGACGACGACCGCGACCCCGGTGGAGACCGACGGCCGGGTGACGGGCTACCGGCTCAACGGCCGGAAGCAGTGGATCAGCAACGGCTCCATCGCCGACGCCTACACCATCCTGGCCGCTGCTCCCGCCGGACCCACGTGGTTCGTCGTCGAGCGGGGCACCCCCGGCTTCACCTCGGCCCCGCCGGAGGACAAGCACGGGATCCGGCTGTCGAACACGGCCGCGCTCTTCCTCGACGACGTGTTCGTCCCGGTTGACCGCCTCGTCGGCGGGGTCGAGGGCGAGGGGATGACCCAGGCCGGCGAGGTGTTCGGCTACACCCGCCTCATGGTCGCCGCGTTCGGGCTCGGCGGCGGCTGGGCCGCCCTCGACCGGGCGATCGAGTTCTCGAAGAACCGGGTGCAGGGCGGCTCCGTCCTCTCCCGCAAGCAGGGCTACACCCACAAGCTGATCGTCCCGCACGTCGTCGCCCTCGAGGCCGCACGCTCACTGAGCGAGGAGATCGCCTGTCGGATCGACGCCGGCGAGAGCGTCAGCTCGCTGTACACCGACAGTGCCATCGCGAAGTACCTGGCGACCGAGGCCGGGAACGCGGCGGCGGACGCCGCCATCCAGGCCCACGGCGGCTACGGCTACACCCGGCCGTACCTCGTCGAGAAGATCAAGCGTGACCTGCGGGTGACCACGATCTACGAGGGCACCTCCGAGGTCATGCAGATGGCGATCGTCGCCGGTCGCTGGCAGCAGCACCTGCGGACCAAGGGCGAGCACTACCTGGCGGTCGCGGCGGACCTGGAGGCCCTGCACGGGCGGCACCCGGAGGTCGGGGCCGGCGTCGTCGCGCTGGCCGCGCGCTCGCTGGCCACCCTGATGACCGCGTACCGGCAGGCCCGCCTCACCCGCAACCAGCACCTCATGTTCCGGCTCGCGGACCTCATCGCCAAGACGGAGACGGCGGCCAGCTTCGCCCGCCGTGCCGCCGCCACGGCCGACGGCACGCTGTCGGAGAAGGTGGACACCCGGTTCGACGCCCCGACGCTGGCCGCGATGAGCCGGGTGTACGCCCGGTCCGTCGCCGCGACCTGTGTCGAAGAGGCCCAGCGCTGGATGGTCGGCGGGGTCGAGCCGGGGGCCGCCTCCCCTGCGCTCGACGACCTGCTGGCCGCACTGCCCGTCGACGCAGCCCTGGCGGCGCAGGCCGGTCTGCTCCACGACCTGGACGCCGTCGCCGACGCGATCTACGACCGCAGGGAGGGCTGACCCGGCCGCCTCACGGCAGCGCCTGGAGCTCCTGGAGCTGCCGTGACAGCCGCTCGAACAGGACGGCGATGTCGGTCATCCCCATGACCGCCGTCGTCAGGACCGCACCCGCCGCGGCCACCATGGTCGTACCGACCGTGTTCTGCACGGCTCCCCCCTCGTTCGTGCCCGCTGCCCCGCCCCGCCCACGCTAGGCAGCGTGGTCGGGTCCTCCCGGCCGGCACACCGCCGCGTCCCGGCTTCCGCCCGATGGGGGGAGCCGGTCATCCTCCGGGCACGTCCGCCGGATCCGACGGATCGGGAGGCGCCCCGACGAACCGCCGAGGAAGGCAGGCCCCCTCGGCGTCCGGCCAGGGTCTCTGTCAGGCCCCTCGGCGTCCGGTCCCTGTCAGACGGCGACGGGTTCGGGGGCCGGCTGCTGCGTCGCGACGGCGCCGGTCGGGACCTGGACCTCGGCGGGAGCCAACCGCCCTGTCCACTCCGCGTTGACGTTGCCCGGATGCACCGGGGCCCGCCGGGAGACCAGCCAGATCCCCGCGGCCGCCACCACCGCCAGCACGAACACCGCGACAGCACCGACGGCCGACCCGCCGAGCAGGTGCGAGAGCCCCCACGCACCGGCACCGACCAGCGCGGCACCCGGCACCGTGCCCAGCCAGGCCAGCACCATCCGGCCTGCGACCGACCAGCGCACCGGAGCCGCCGTCCCGGCAGCCCTGGTCCCGACCCCGCTGCCCAGCACCGACCCCGTGGCCACCTGCGTCGTCGACAGCGGGAACCCGAAGTGCGACGACACGAAGATCACCGTGGCCGCGGTCGTCTCCGCCGCGAACCCCTGCGCCGGTCCCACCTCGGTCAGGCCCTTGCCCAGGGTGCGCATCACCCGCCAGCCCCCCATCGCCGTCCCGGCCCCCATGGCCAGCGCGCACGAGACGATCACCCAGGTCGGCACCCGGGCGTCCGAGGACAGCGACCCGTGCGCCACCAGGGCCAGCGTGATCACGCCCATGGTCTTCTGCGCGTCGTTGGTCCCGTGCGCCAGGCTCACCAGCGACGCCGACCCGACCTGGAACACCTTCAGCGCCCGGTCCCGTCGCGCCGCGGCGGCCCGCGAGGTCACCCGCAGCACCAGCGCCGCCACCACCGTCGCCACCCCGATCGCCACGAACGGCGCCGCCAGCGCGGGCAGCACCACCTTCTGCACCAGGCCCGATCCGATCACCGCGTCGGTGCCGGCTGCGAACACGGTCGCCCCGAGCACCCCACCGATCAGCGCGTGCGACGAACTGGTGGGGATCCCCAGCAACCACGTGAGCAGGTTCCACAGCACCGCGCCCAGCAGCCCGGCCAGCACCACCGAGGGAGTGATCACCTCCGCGTCGACGATCCCCTTGGCGATCGTCGCCGCCACCGACAGGGACAGGAACGCCCCCACCACGTTCAGCACCGCCGACAGCACCACCGCCACCCGCGGCCGCAGCGCCCCCGACGCCACCGACGTGGCCATCGCGTTCGCCGTGTCGTGGAACCCGTTGGTGAAGTCGAACGCCAACGCCGTGACCACGACCAGGACCACAAGCACCGTCTCCGCCATGGCGCCATGGAAACGCCTTCTCGCCTGACAGGAAAGAGGAATCCGCCCTCCCTTCCGACCTTTTCATCAGGCGTCACCACCTGTCCGCCGGGCATTCATCCGCTGTTCACCCGGGCACCGGACCGCATCGCGGGACGCCGCACGGAATGGGTTCTCGAATCTCACCGGCGCGAATTCCCGGGGACCGGGACGTGGCGTCGGGATGAACGGGAACACGCCACGGAACGGTGATCACCCGTCGCCGGGAGAACGGGGCCGACTCCTCAGCGCCTCGGGGCGGCCACCAGGACGGGGATCTGCCGCTCGGTCCGGATCTGGTAGTCCGCGTACGGGGGGTAGGCCGCCACCGCGCGGTCCCACCAGGCGCGGCGCTCCGCACCGTCCACCTCGCGCACCGAGACCGGTACCGGCTCGGGTCCGTCCTGGAGCAGCACCTCGTCCGGATGCGCGACGAGGTTGTGGTACCAGTCCGGGTGCTCGGGAGCGCCGCCCTTCGACGCCACGAACGCGTACTCGCCGTCGTGCTCGACCCGCATCAGAGCGATCTTGCGCAC
>JAAYAH010000079.1 GCA_012719445.1 Actinomycetales bacterium
CCTCGACCGGCCAGTTGGTGGTCCGGATGGTGTTCCTGCTGCTCGCCGCGATGATGGCGGTGGCGACCGTCTTCGACCTCGACGTGGTGCTCGGGGCGTTCGCGGCGGGCATGGTCCTGCGCAGCCTCATGGAGACGTACACCAGACACCAGGGTGCTCCCACGGGCGAGGCGGACGTCGGCGGCTTCGCGCCCGGCAACCGCGACCTGGTACGCGATCTCCTCGGACGGCTGGACACCGTCGGCTACTCCCTGTTCATCCCGGTGTTCTTCGTCGTCTCGGGAATGGGGATCAGCGCCGGCGCGGTCACCGCCGCGCCGTGGCTCCTGCTCGCGGCGGTGGCGAGCATGCTCGTCATCCGGGGCGGCGTCGTGTGGCTGACCGAGACCTGGGTCCATGTGGGCCCCGGCCTGACCACCGCACGCGAGAGGGCGCGGGTCGGGTTGTACGCCGCGACCGGACTGCCGATCATCGTGGCCGTCACCGACGTCGCGGTGGGTGCGGACCTGTTGCGACCCGACGTGGCCAATGTCCTCGTGGCCGCCGGTGCTGTGACGGTCCTGGTCTTCCCGCTGGTGGCAGAGCTCCTCCACTCCCCCGGCGCCAACGCGAAAACGCCCGGCACCGCGGGGCAGGACACCGCCACCCACTGATGACCACACGTCCGCGCCTGCCCGTCCGCGACGGGATCGGCCCCACCCGGCTTCGTGTCCCCTCAGGCGGGACCTGGGCGACGGTCGCCGACTACATGGTGGCCACGTTCACGCACCTCGCCCCCGACGAGGTACTCCGTCGAGTCGACGCCGGCGAGGTGTACGGTGAGGACGGCCGTGCCATCGACCTCCGCTCCACCCCGGCGGACCACGAGTTCGTCTGGTACTACCGACAGCTGCCCGACGAGCAGGTCCTGCCGTACCGGGAGACGATCCTGTACCGCGACGACCACCTCGTCGTCGTCGACAAACCCCATTTCCTCCCCACCACGCCGTCCGGCCGCTACCTCCGCGAGACCGCACTGGTCCGGCTGCGCGTCGCCCTCGACAACCCGCACATCACCCCCGTGCACCGACTCGACCGGCCGACCGCCGGGCTCGTCATGTTCACCGCCAGCCCGGACGTGCGCGGCGCGTACCAGTCACTCTTCGAACGACGCCACGTCGACAAGACCTACGAGGCCGTGTCCGCGGCACCGACGGGATGGGACCCGACCACCCGCCGCCTGGACGGTCGGGCGCTGCCGCTGATCCGGCGCGATCACCTCCACAGCCCCGGTGGCCCGCAGCGGACCGTCATCCGGCCGGGCCTGGAACCCAACTCCGAGACCGAGATCGACGTGCTGGCGCACGGAACCAACCGGGCCGGACGAACGGTCCTGCACACGGTGCTGCGGCCGCGCACTGGCCGAATGCACCAACTCCGGGTGCAGCTCGCCGCACTGGGCATCCCGATCCTCGGCGACCGGCGGTACCCGCAGCTCCTGCCCGAGGCACCCGACGACGACGCGCTGCCGCTACAACTCCTCGCGCGCGAGCTCGTGTTCACCGACCCGATCAGCGGCGCCGAACGGCGGTTCCGGAGCGAGCGGACACTGTCGGAGGCTCCGGTCCCCTAGCGCCGCGCAGCCGGCCCGCCAGCGGATCCTGTCCGGGGTCAGCAGGTGGGTGTCGGCTCCGCGCCGTCCCAGCGCG
>JAAYAH010000080.1 GCA_012719445.1 Actinomycetales bacterium
ACCACCTCAACAGCTACGTGACCTACATGCGCAGCCAGGGCGTGACGATCGACGTCACGTCGGTGCAGAACGAGCCGGACTGGCATCCCGACTACGACTCGATGGACTGGTCCGGCACCGAGCTGCGTAACTTCGTCCGTGACCACGGCGAACGGGTCAGCGGCACCAAGCTCATGGTCGCGGAGTCGCTGGGCTTCAACCGGGCCTACACCGACCCGACCCTGTACGACGCGACCGCCCGGAACAACATCGGCTACGTCGGCGGTCATATCTACGGGCAGGAGAACGGTTCCAACCTCTCCGCGTACCCGCTGGCCACCCAGTACGGCAAGAACCAGTGGATGACCGAGTGGAACTACCACGTGGCCGACGGCAACGGCTCGAACATCTGGGGCAACCCGAGCAACGCCGCGGTCTGGAACGAGACCCTCGACACCGTCATGCGCACCGTCCACCGGTCGATGGACGCCAGTTGGAGCGCCTACGTCTGGTGGTGGGGACGGCGTTACTACTCCTTCGTCGGTGACGGCGAGAGCGCCTACGGCACCACCAAGGGCGCACCCCTCCGGCGCGGCTACGCCTTCTCGCAGTACGCCAAGTACGTCCGCCCCGGTTACCAGCGGGTCGGCCTGACCAAGAGCTCCAAGGCCTCGCCGCTGGAGGTCACCGCCTACACCGGCGACGGCAAGATCGTCCTGGTGATCCTCAACCGCACCACAAGCGCGGTCAACAACGCGATCGTGCAGGTCCCGCAGGGCATCAGGTCGGCGCTGTACACCTCCACCACCCAGTACCAGGACCGCGCGGCCCAGCCCGTCACCGTCAACGGGGGCCAGGCCACCGTCACCGTCGGTGCCCGCAGCATCTCCACCGTCGTCCTCACCCTCTGACACCGGGTCGAGCCCCTGACGCCAGGTCCGGCACAGGGCTCTCGACCAACGTGCACCGAGCGGGTGCGGGCGGGGAGCGACCGGCCCCGCCCCGCCCCACCCGCTCGGTGCACGGGCGGCGTCCCGCCGGGACGTCGTGGCCGACCGTCACCGCACGAACACCTCAGGAGATCACCATGAGACACCCGAGCCCCCGGCACGCTGGTGCCGTGGCCCGGGCCGTCGTCTGCGGGACGACGGCCCTGCTCTGCCTGACCACGGTGCTCACGGCACCGGCCAGGGCGGACAACCCGATCGTCCAGACCATCTACACCGCCGACCCGGCTCCGCTGGTCCACAACGGGCGGGTGTACCTGTACACCGGCCACGACGAGGACGGCTCGACCTGGTTCACCATGAAGGAGTGGCGGGTCTACTCGTCGGCGGACATGGTCAACTGGACCGATCACGGGTCACCGATGAGCCTGGCCACGTTCAGTTGGGCCAGCGCCGACGCCTGGGCCGGCCAGGCCGTCTACCGCAACGGCAAGTTCTACTGGTACGTGCCCGTGCGTCGGTCGAACGGCTCGACAGCGATCGGCGTCGGGGTGTCGGACAGCCCCACCGGACCGTTCCGGGACGCCCTCGGTCGGCCCCTGGTGGAGAACGCCGAGATCGACCCCTCGGTCTTCGTCGACGACGATGGTCAGGCGTACCTGTACTGGGGTAACCCGAACCTGTGGTACGTGCGCCTGAACACCGACATGACCTCGTACTCGGGCAACCCGACCAAGATCTCGCTGACCACCGCCGGGTTCGGCACCCGCCCGGGCAGTTCGGACCGCCCGACCCTGTACGAGGAGGGCCCCTGGGTCTACAAGCGCAACGGCGTCTACTACAACGTGTTCGCGGCACAGTGCTGCTCCGAGCACCTCGCCTACTCGACCGCCTCCGGCCCGACCGGGCCGTGGACCTACCGGGGGACGGTCATGCCCGCGCAGGGCAGCAGCTTCACCAACCATCCCGGCATCATCGATTACGCCGGGAACTCGTACCTCTTCTACCACAACGGGGCATTATCGGGCGGCGGCGGTTTCACCCGGTCTGTCGCCGTCGAGAGGTTTAGCTACAACGCCGACGGCACGATCCCGACCATGACCATGACGACGTCCGGCCCGCCCCAGGTGGGCACCCTGAACCCGTACGTCCGCCAGGAGGCCGAGACGATCGCCTGGGAGTCCGGGGTCGAGACGGAGCCCTCGAGCGAGGGCGGCATGAACGTCGGCTGGATCGAGAACGGTGACTGGATCAAGGTCAAGGGCGCGGCCTTCGGGACCGGTGCCACCTCCTTCACCGCCAGGGTGGCCTCGGCGACCAGCGGCGGGCGGATCGAACTCCGCCTCGGCGGCACCAGCGGCACCCTGGTGGGAACCTGCACCGTTGCCGGCACCGGCGGCTGGCAGACCTGGACGACGATCTCCTGTCCGGTGAGCGGAGCCACCGGAACGCACGACCTGTACCTGAGGTTCACCGGAGGCAGCGGCAACCTCTTCAACGTCAACTGGTGGCAGTTCCAGAGCGGGACCACCAGTACCACCACCACGAGCACCACCAGTTCGACCACGAGCACCACCAGCACCACCACGCGGTCGACGACCACCAGTCCGACCACCACCCGGTCGACCACGACCAGCAGCACGACCTCGACCACCACGACCTCGACCACCACGGGCACGAGCTCCGAAGGCTGCACCGCATCCTTCTCCCCGGCCATCAACTCCTGGCCCGGCGGATTCGTCGCCAACGTCACGGTCACCTCGACCGCGACCATCCCCAGTTGGCAGGTGACGGTGAACCTGCCCGCCGGTGCGACGGTGGTCGGCAGCTGGAACGGCAGCTTCTCCGGTACCTCGGGCACCGTTCTCGTGTCGCCGGGAGCCGCCTGGAACTCCCAGGTGACCCCCGCGTCACCGAAGAGCTTCGGCTTCCAGGCCGCGGGCTCGCCCAGCGGCATCAGCCTGTCCTGCCGGGCCGGCTGACGGGACGCACCGCCCACGCCGCACGGTCGGTGCGTCCTGGTCTCCGAACCCGGACGCACCGACCCGCGACGGGAGCAGAACGCCCGCCCCGGAATCGCCGGTGACCTGTTGTCCCCGCCGGACCGGTGACGTCTACAGCGCATGAGACCGCGGAGCGCCCATCGGCGTCGGCACCTCGGAGCCGAGCCTCAGCACCTCGACAACACGAACAGGGAATCCGAGCCCACTTTCGGAGAACCTTTCGACCGTGTCACCCGGATCACCGGCCGTCCGGCCAGCCACGGATCGGGTTCGGGGGATCCCTCCAGCGCAGTATCCAGGCAAAATGCCGAAGATGCGGCGTTGATCTCCGCCTGCGGCGGGTGGAGACTAGCCGAAAGTTTAAGGATCCGGGGTGTGCGAACGTTACACTGCGCGCCATGGCCACCTCGAGCGACGCAGCAGGTCTGCCGCGCGCCCGACGCCAGACCCTCACCCTCGCCGACATCGCCGGGATCGCCGGCGTCTCGACGGCGACGGTGTCGAAGGTGGTCAACGGCCGGTCCGAGGTCGCAGCGGAAACCAGGGCTCACGTGGAACGCGTGATCCACGAGCACGGGTACCAGCCGCCGCGGAAGACCGCCAAGCCGGCGCCCCTGCTCGAACTGGTGTTCCACGAGTTCGCCGGTGTCTACCCGGTGGAGATCATGAGGGGTGTGGAGCGGGTCGCCGTCGAACACCACCTCGCCGTCACGGCCTCCCAGTCCCACGGCAGGCAGAACCCCGGGCAGGGCTGGCTCGAGGACGTCCTCTCCCGGCGACCCACCGGCGTCATCCCGGTGTTCTCGGACCTCTCCGCGGACCAGGCGACCCAGTTGTCCATCCGCGGCATCCCGCTCGTGGTCCTCGACCCCAACGGGGTCCCCGGCGACGACGTCTCCTCCGTGGGCGCGACCAACTGGCTCGGTGGCCTGTCCGCCACCCGGCACCTGCTCAACCTCGGTCACCGGCGCATCGCCGCGATCACCGGTCCACAGTGGGCGCTGTGCAGCCGGGCCAGGTTGGACGGGTACCGCGCGGCGCTGGACATGGCCGGGGTCCCCGTCGACCCGGCGCTGATCCGCGAGGGGGACTTCCAGACCATTGACGGGGTGACGCACACCGTCGACCTGCTCAACCTCCCGGATCCACCGACGGCGATCTTCGCCCTCAACGACGGCATGGCGGTCGGCGTCTACCACGGCGCGAGTCTGACCGGCAGACGCGTTCCGGACGATCTCAGCGTGGTCGGCTTCGACGACTTCCCCATCGACGAGTGGTTGGTCCCACCGTTGACCACGGTGCGTCAACCGCTGGAGGAGATGGGGGCAGCAGCAGCCCGGATGGCGCTGGAACTCGCCCTCACCCAGGGAGCGCCCCCCAATCCGAAACGGCTGGAACTCCCCACGGAACTGGTGGTGCGGGCAAGCACCGCTCCCCCACCGCAACCGTAGGCCTTCTGGCGCAGTGACCGGGTTATCTCTCTGCGTACTCGAATACCGAGGCAAAACGTTCAGCCGAACAGCAAAACGTTCACCGAGGTGACAACGAAAACGATGCGTTGACAAGAAACTCCGGTCAACCTACATTTCCTGTCACTCGGATTCACCTCCGCCTCGCCGTTCCGACGTCCAGCCGAGGTGTATTCCCCGGCAACGGAGTCCGTTCACCGGTTTCGCCTCGTTCTCGGAAGCAGGGAGCACCCATGAATCGCCGCGTCGCGCCCCTCGTGGCGGGCTTGTTAGCGCTCACCCCGGTGGTGGCCACCACCCCGGCCGCTCAGGCCGCGACGGGGTGCAGCGTGACGTACTCGGTCGTCAACCAATGGCAGGGCGGCTTCCAGGGATCGGTGGCGATCACCAACACCGGTGACCCGTGGACCTCCTGGAACCTGACCTTCGGCTTCACGAACGGCCAGACCCTCAGCCAGGGCTGGAGCGGGACCTGGGCCCAGTCCGGGTCCACCGTGACCGTCACCAGCATGTCGTGGAACGGCACCGTGGCCAACGGCGGCACCGTGACCACGGGGTTCCTCGGGTCCTGGAACAACTCCGCCAACGCCGCACCGACCTCCTTCACGGTCAACGGCACCGCGTGCGGAGGCGGAACCTCGACGACGACCACCCGGCCGACGACCACCCGGCCCACGACGACGGGATCGACGACGACCACCCGACCGACCACGACCCGGCCGACGACCACCACTACTCCGGTGACCACCACCACGACCCGGACGACCACCACCACGACCCGGACGACCACCACCACTCCGGTGACCACGACGACGAGCACGTCGTCGGGCACGGGGGTGCTGGCCCAGGCCCATACCGCCGGTCGGGTCTCGGACGGCGGCAGTTCGGTGCAGTTCACCTGGCCCGGGACCTACTTCGAGGGCCGGTTCCACGGCACCGGCGTGGGGATCGTGCTCAACGACTCGAACAACGACTACGACGTCCAGGTGGACGGCACCACCGTCGCGACGCTGGTGGCCCCGGGCCAGACCACATACTGGGTGCGCAACCTCACCGACGCCGACCACACGGTCCGGCTGGCGAAGCGCACCGAGAGCCCCTGGGCCGCGGGCCAGTTCGGCGGGTTCGTCGCCGCCTCCGGCGGGTCGATCCTCGCCAAGCCCGCCGCACGGACCCGGCAGATCGAGTTCATCGGGGACTCCTTCACCGCCGGCTACGGCAACATGTCCACCAGCCGCGACTGCTCCAGCACCGGCGGGGTGAACCGCAACTCCAATGCCGACCGGACCTTCGCGGCCATGGCCGCGCGGAGCCTCAACGCCGACTACCAGCTCATCGCCTGGTCGGGACTCGGCATGGTGCGCAACTACGGCGGCATGAGCACCGACCTCAGCTTCCGCGCCTACTACGACCAGACCCTGCAGGCACTGTGGAACAGCACGGTGTGGACCCCGGGCTCCTGGAGACCCCAGCTCGTGGTGATCGGTCTCGGCATCAACGACTTCTCCACCGCTCTCACCTCCGGTGAGAAGTGGGCCACGACCGACGCCCTCATCGCCGACTACAGGACCTCCTACCAGGGCTTCCTCGACACGCTCCGGAGCAGGTACGGATCGGGAACGATCATCGTGGTCAGCGCCACCAGCTACGGAGGCGCCAACCTCCCCGCGGCGGCCCAGCAGGTCGTCACGGACCGCAACGCCCGGGGTGACAGCAGGGTCGTGTTCTGGGACTACACCAGCTCCAGCCTGGACTTCCTCGGCTGCGACTGGCATCCCTCACTGCACGACGAGCAGATCCTCTCCGACATGCTCCAGGACTACATCGCCACCCTGCCGCTGACCTGGTAACCACCCACAGGATCGCCCTCGTCCCGGTGCCGGCACCGGGACGAGGGCGACCGTCGTTCCGAGGGATCACCGTGCAGCCCACGAGGAGCTGAGCTGTTCCGCCGTCTACTCGCCCGCCCGGTGGAACACGGTGCCGATGGCTGGGTCCCCCAGCTCACGAGAACGGTCGTCGCCCCAGCACCACAGTGAACCGGCCACCGTGGTCGCGCAGGTGTGCATGCCACCTGCCGAGACTCCGGCCCAGGCGAGGTCTGAACCGATCTGTGCAGGGGTGGTCCGCGTTCGGCTCGGCTCACCGAGCTGTCCGAGGGCGTTGTCCCCCCAGCACCACAGGGTCCGGGAGGTGTCGATCGCGCAGGCATGCATCGAACCGACGGCGACCGATGCCCAGTCGACGTCAGCCCTCACCCTGACCGGTCGCAGCCGCAAGGTCGTCGTGCCGTCCCCGACCTGCCCGGCGTAGTTGGCACCCCAGCACCAGAGACTGTGATCCGGACGGATGCCGCAGCTGCTGGACACCGAGGTGGCGAAGTCGGCCCAGGGGTCGTCGGTCCCGCTGGCCGGCTCCACGCCGGCCGCGCCCGCGACAGCCGGTGGTCCGGCAAGGCCACCGAACCCCACAGCCACCGCGGTCGCGGTGACGACCAAGAGGCTGCGTCCTCGCCCCGGGACGAACCGTCGAGTCGTGAGTCGCATGGCGCGCAACCTTCTCGAGCCGTCCGACCGATCCGTCGGCGGTGTCCGACCGGGGTCACTGCGGCACGACCGACAGACCCCGTCCCGGTGACGTCGGGTGCACCGGACGGCGAGCGCATTCTGGCAAGAACGAGGGTCTCCGCTCAGGTGTTCACCGATCTTCTCCTGGCAGCTGCCGCCGTCGACCGACCCGGCGCGTCACCGGATCCGGAAGACCGGGTAGCGATCGGCGACCCGCCGGAACTCCTCGTCGGTCGAGCTCGGGTTCACACCCTCGAAGAGCGACTTGACCTCGAGGCTCCAGCGGGTCAGGTAGGCCTTGAGCACCACGGGCTTGGCGTCGTCCGGGAGCTCCTGGGCGGTGAACGCCTCGGTGCGCCGTCCGACGCGCAGCTCCCCGGCTCCCGCGGCCCGCAGGTTGCGCACCCAGTGGGTCTGGCCCCGGGGTGCCACCAGGTAGCGGGCGCCGTCCAGGTGCAGCACGTTCACCGGGACGGACCGCCTCCGGCCGCTCACCCGCCCGCGGACCCGCAGCTCGTGCATCCCGCGCAGGCTGACCCCGGCACGAGCCAGGGCCACCATGACGCGGTTCATCACCCGACCCATCCGGTTGCCCTCGACGTGACGAGGAGTGGTGTGATCAGTCACGAGACCTCCCGGTCCGCCAGCGCCCGGACGCTCCGAGTCACACCGGGGACAGGGCCCCGACGGCGCGTCGTTCCATGGTCGACGAAACCGGCCTCCGCCGCACGCGGGGACGATCCCCGCCCCGCGGCAGTGCCGATCGCGGACCACCGCGGGAGCCGGTGGGTTCGGACGACCTGCCGGCGCGGATGACCTGCCGACACGCCGAACCGGTGGTCAGCGGGGAGCCGGTCCCGGGACCGCGACCCGCACCGGAGCGGCCGGATCCTCCGGCGTCACCCGCACCCCCTCGGGGACGCGGGTCGCGGAGCCGTTGCCCACGGCTCCCACCTCGTCGGTCCCGACGAGAAGCACCGACCAGGTGCCGGTGGGCCTGCCGCCCCGAGGATCGACCGGCGCGACCGTCAGTTCGTCGTCCCGGAGCGTCGTCTCGAACCCCAGGGCCGGCTCACCACCGTGGTCCACCACGGTGGTGCGGACGACGGCGCCGGGGTCCAGCGCGTAGACGCGCAGCACCAGCCCCTCGGTGTAGTCGTGGTCCGGCCGGTCGTCCCGCTCTCCCGTGCACAGCACGGTGTTCGGGCGCACCAGCAGGGGCAGGCCGAGGTGGTCGTGGGTCTCCCGGCGCCAGCACGGACCCTGGACGACCTCGCCGGTGAGCAGGTGCGTCCACCGCCCGGCCGGGACGTAGTAGCTCACCTTCCCGGAGGGGGAGAACACCGGGGCGACGAGCAGGGAGTCGCCCAGCAGGTACTGCCGGTCGAGATGGTCGCAGGCCGGGTCGTCGGGGAACTCCAGCACCATCGGTCGCATGACCGGGACGCCGCTGGTGTGCGCCTGGACGGCCGCGGCGAACAGGTACGGCATGAGGCTGTTCTTCAGCCGGGAGAAATGGCGCAGGACGGCGACCGACTCCTCGTCCACCGACCACGGCACCCGGTAGGAGTCGTTGCCGTGCAGCCGGCTGTGCGAGGACAGCAGGCCGAAGGCGATCCAGCGCTTGAACACCTCGGGGGCCGGCGTGCCCTCGAACCCGCCGATGTCGTGGCTCCAGAACCCGAACCCGGACAACGCCAGCGACAACCCGCCGCGCAGGCTCTCCGCCATCGAGGCGAAGCTCGACGAGCAGTCGCCGCCCCAGTGCACCGGGAACTGCTGGCCACCCACCGTCGCCGACCGGGCGAAGACCACGGCCTCCCCCGGCCCCCGACGCTCGCGCAGCACCTCGAAGACGGTGCGGTTGTAGAGGTACGCGTAGTAGTTGTGCATCCGCAGCGGGTCGGAGCCGTCGGCCCAGACGACGTCGGTCGGCACCCGCTCGCCGAAGTCGGTCTTGAAGCAGTCCACGCCCATGTCGAGCAGCGCCCGGAGCTTGCCCGCGAACCACTCCCGGGCGGCGGGATCGGTGAAGTCCACCATGCCCATGCCGGGTTGCCACTGGTCGCTCTGCCAGACCGCTCCGTCGGGACGTCGCAGCAGGTAACCGCCGGCCTTGCCCTCGGCGAAGAGGGGTGACCGCTGGGCGATGTAGGGGTTGATCCAGACGCTGACCCGCAGCCCGGCATCGTGCAGGCGGCGCAGCATGCCCACCGGGTCGGGGAAGATCCGCGGGTCCCACTCGAAGTCGCACCACTGGTACTCGCGCATCCAGAAGCAGTCGAAGTGGAAGACGCTCAGCGGGATGTCCCGCTCGGCCATGCCCCGCACGAAGGAGGTCACCGTCTCCTCGTCGTAGGAGGTGGTGAACGAGGTGGACAGCCACAGCCCGAAGGACCACGGCGGCGGCAGGGCAGGCCGCCCGGTGAGCCGGGTGTACTTCTCGATCACCTCGCGCGGGGTGGGGCCGTGGATGACGAGGAACTCCAGGGACTGGCACTCGGCGCTGAACTGGACCCGGGACACGGCTTCGGAGCCGATCTCGAAAGAGACCGGTCCCGCGTCGTTGACGAGGACCCCGTAGCCGGTGTTCGTCACGTAGAAGGGGACGTTCTTGTACGCCTGCTCGCTGCTCGTCCCGCCGTCGGCGTTCCAGATGTCGATGCTCTGGCCGTTCTTGACCAGGGGACCGAACCGCTCGCCGAGCCCGTAGACGCACTCACCGACGCCGAGGGCGAGCTGCGCGAGCAGGTGGTGCCGACCGTCGTCGGTCCTGGCCAGGCCGATCCCGCGTCGACCGAGGGAGGTGATCGGGCGGCCCGCGCCGAGGAAGTCGACCTGCCACGGACGCCCGCGCGCGATCCGGACCGTCAGGTCCCCGCTGGTGAAGGTCAGGTGATCGGAGTCCTCGGTGATGACCGGGCAGACGGGCTCCGAGCCACTCTCGGTATCGGTCTCACTGTCTGCCTCGCTACCGGTCCCGTCACCGCTCTCGCTGCCGGTCGCCTGGCCGGTCGCTGTGTCGTGCTTGGCGGCGAGTTCGAACCGGGGGCGCTCCTCCGGTCCGCCGGACAGGTGCGTCACCCGCACCGAGACGACGTCCGGCATCGGAGAGGTGAACGTCAGGGTGAGCAGCGGTCCTTCGAGGGTGTGCCCGCGCTGCGTGATCGGACGGGTCGGCGCGAGGACGGTGAGCTCCTCCGCCGTCGCCGTGGCGTCGTACGCCTCTGCCGCGTAGGAGGCACTGACCCCGCTCCGCATCATCCATGCGCCATCGGTGAACTTCACGCGCGTCTCTCCCGGTAGATTCTGTGATCACGCTGTTCGCCCCGGATCCTTCGCTTCCCGGGACACGTCGAAGCCATGCCTGGCCAGGTATCCGGGCGAAGGCCACGAGTAGCACCCGGCTCGCTCGTCATGACCTCAGGAGCATTCCTTTCAGCGATCTCCCATCCATGCCAGCCCTTCCCGGACCGAGTGATCCACACTCACCCCCACCGCGCATCACACACAGCGCAATGAATCATCGAAGCGATTCAATGAAGGGTAGGCAGAGGTGACCACGTTGTCAAGGGTCGATAACTTCCGCAACCCGTCGACAACCATTCACCATGCGTTCACAGGCCATAACTTCTTGCGCTCACCCGCAGTGGAGCGTGGGAGTGCACCTGCCGGGATGACGAGACCGCGTCGTCGGCCGGAGCCCGATCCGCCCTCCACGTCACCGTCGACAGTCGGAGGCAGCTGCGACGCCCCTGACTCCACACAGGCTCCGAGCAGGATGAGGGGGCACCGCGCCGGCCACACACGTCACGCAGGAAATCGTGACTCCACACTGCATATCGGACAACATCGGCGCTCGGCTCACCACGCGAGCCGAGGCGACCCAACCGGTGCACACCGACAGACGCCAGAATGCCCACAGCCGTTCAGTGCCCCTCGCATGCACCGAACGGTCATGGGTGCCCACCCCACCGAGGTCGGCCGTGGTTACTGCCGGTCCTCGCGGAGATCGAACTCACCCCGGCGAGTCCCCAGAATGAATGCCCACCACTCGTGATGGTCGAACACCAGGACAGCTCCGCCCGGGTCCTTGCTGTCACGTACGAGAACGCACCCACCGGTGAAGTTGACCTCAACACAACCCGTTGCGCCACTAGCCGAACTCTTGAACCAGGTGTTCCGCGGCGGAACATCGGTATCCAATTGCAGATCAGTCACGGCCTATCACCCTCTTGGACGAAGTTCTTGGCGATCTGAAGCATCCTGCGCCGCGACTCGTCGAACCGGAGGGCAGCGGCAAGAAGGGTCTCGAACACCTTGCGGAACCGCGCCACCCGCTGCTCGTCCTCTTCGATCACCTCACTGGCGGCGTTCTCGAGATAGATCACGTCGGATCCGCCTCCAGGGAAGCTCAGAATGATGAAGGGGCCCTCCATGCCACCATGGGCGCCGGCCTCGAGTGGCAGGACCGCGATCTGGATGTTCGGACAGTTGGACAGCTCCGCGAGGTAGGTGACCTGTGCCCCCATGGCCCGATGCCCCCCGACCGGGCGCAGGAGGACTTCCTCCGGAATGATCGCCATGAGATCGACCTCCGCGAGTCGCTCCTGGCGCCGCTCCCGCAGGGCCACGCGCTTGTTGATCTCATCGTCATTCAGTTCCATCATGATGGCACTCTGAATGACCTTCGAGTACTCGGCGGTCTGCAGGAGACCAGGCACCAGCAGTGGGTGGTACTCCCTGATGAAGGAAGCCTCCGCTTCGAGTCCGATCAGGGTGCCGGTCTGCTCCCGCATGAAGACGTCGGACTTCTCCCACCACCCCCGTTGGTTGGCCTCTCGAGCCAGCGCGATCAGGGAGTCAGCTCGATCACCGGCGACGCCGTACGCCCCGAGCAGCGCCTTCACGACGATGATCTTAGCCGTGGTCTGACGCGACTCGATGCGCGAGATCGTCGACTTGGAGACCTCACTTGCCTCTGCGGCGTCATCCAGCGTCATCCCTGCTGCGTCCCTGAGTCTTCGCAGCTCAGAGGCAAGTCGTCGACGCCTGACGGTGGGACTGGGCGGCACTGGGCAAAGCTAACACCAGGCCCACTTCGGGAGTGTCGGTTCGGGACTCCCGAAGTGGGCATTGACAGGGAGACCTGTCCCATCTGGCATCTTGCGGACAGGGGAACCAGAACTCCCTCCGCTCTCGTCACCGCCCCCTCCTGATCGATCCCGTGCGACGATCCCCCCGGGGGGATGTTCAAAATGGGAATTGCAGCTTATGCTTCCCATGCCTCTTACGTAGGCAGTTGTCCCAGTTGCCCCGTCCATCCATCCCGGAGGACCGGCATCCGCTCCGACAGGGACGCGGGAGCCGGGATGCCTCCGCTCCCTCGACCAGCCGGCGAATCGACGAACGGGACCGACGATGCAGCACGTCACCGACTTCCACGCACAGCCAGGGGAGCCGACGCCCCAGGAGCGGCGACCACCCCCCGACACCGACCACCCGCCGAGTTCCCCGGGGACGGCTCTCGCCTGCCCGGGGGCCTCGGTCTCCTCCCCGCCCCGAGGCGGACGCGCTCTCACGGCACGAGTCCCGGACCAGGCAACTCGCCTCACTCCCACCCCACCGAACTGGATCACCCGGCTGGCGCGTGCCCTGTTCCGATCCGAAGACGTCCTCGCCCGGTCCACGACCCTGGAGGTGGTGTCGGACCGTCATGGTTCCCGTCGGACCGTACGTGACCGGCGGTTCGATCGTCACCGTCCCTGCCCCGAGTGCCTCGGACTCTCGGGCTGGACCGACCGGATCTGCACCGCCTGCGGCGGACGGCAGCCCGACTGGTTCTCGATCCCCGACGACCCCGGAGAAGGTCAGGTTCCGATCCCGGACCGGCGTCACGGAGAGCCCGGACCGGACCCCGGGAGGGAGGGTCCGGAGAGCCCAGGCAGGTGCTCCGAGAACTTCCACGAGGACACCCCCGCCCCGGCAACCCCGTCCTCGGCGGCCGAGGGATTCCGGCCCAGGCCGGTCCGTGGGTGACGACATGACCGGATGGATGAGCAGCGTCCGCCGGATCACCACCCGGTGCCGTCGAGGTGCCCGCGTGGTTCCCGGGTTCGTTCACAGCCGATCGACGGTCCGGTCGTGGGATCGCCGGCGGCCTTCCATGACGGGCCGCAGCGCCTGAGGGCATCCCCGGTCGGCCCGGTGTCCGGCTCCTGGCACGACTCCGGAGGGGACAGGAGCCGGGCACCGGTCCGGGGCGACACCGGTCCGGGCGACCGTAGTTGATCCGGCCGACACCGGTCCGGTCGGAGTGATGAGCGACGCGGCGTCGGCGCAGCGCACCGGAAGCCGCTGTCTCGCAAGGGTTTCGCGAGCCGAACGACCGTGTTAGTTTCTGGATCCCCTGAATGTGAACGCTAACAAGACCGTTTCAGGTCAGATAATCCGGTTCACACCAGAGCGATGGCGCCGCTCGGACCTCGAAGGGTCGACGATGACCAGCTCCCGCTTCCCCAGGACCCCCACCCGCACGCCGGCCCTGCTGCTCGGCGGTCTCCTGACGATCACGCTCGCCGTCCCGGGGGCGGTCGCCTCCGCCGTCCCTCCACCCCTCACCTCGGCCCCCGTGACGGCGACCGCGGAGCACGCAGCCGGGAACGCCGCCACGACGACCGCAGGGGATACCGCCTCGGCGACTGCTGTGGACACCGAGGGTGCCGCAGGCGACGCCGCCACGACGACCGCGGAAAGCGCCGCCGGGTATGTCGACGCGGATGCCGCCGGGGTGGTCATCCCGCACCTCGACGACGTCCGGGGGAACCTCGCCCTGCCCGCCACCGGCGAGCGCGGCTCCACGCTCACCTGGCGGTCGAGCGAGCCGTCGGTGATCGAGACCACCGGTGTCGTCCACCGACCGGCGCCGGGCGGCGACCCTGTCGAGGTCGTGCTCGCCGTGACCGCGACCAGGGATGGCGTGAGCGCCGACCACGCCTACCGCGCGACGGTGC
The DNA here is from genome assembly GCA_012719445.1 of Actinomycetales bacterium. Classification (GTDB taxonomy): domain Bacteria; phylum Actinomycetota; class Actinomycetes; order Actinomycetales; family Kineosporiaceae; genus JAAYAH01. The sequence goes on from JAAYAH010000080.1 coordinate 13,979, forward strand.
TGCCCCTGCCCGCGGAGGAGCCGTTCACCGGGTACGTCTTCCCGCACTTCGTCGGCGAGACGACCGCGGACGGTGAGGCGATCCACCTCGCGGCGAGCAACGGCAACGACCCCGAGCGCTGGCTCTCCCTCAACGACGGGAACCCGGTGCTGACGTCGGCCCTCGGCACGAAGGGGTTACGCGACCCGTTCGTGATCCGCTCGCCCGAGGGCGACCGGTTCTTCCTGCTGGCCACCGACCTGAGGATCTACGGCGGCGGCGACTTCGGCACCGCGCAGGAGCAGGGCAGTCGCTCGATCATGGTGTGGGAGTCGGACGACCTCGTGCACTGGTCCGACCAGCGTGAGGTGGAGGTGGCGCCCGAGAACGCCGGGAACGCCTGGGCCCCCGAGGCGTTCTGGGACGAGACGAGCGGCGAGTACGTCGTCTTCTGGGCCTCGGCGCTGTACCCGGAGGATCTCCCGGCAGCCGACCGGGACATCGCCGACAGCTACCAGCGGATGATGTACGCGACCACCCGCGACTTCGTCACCTTCTCCGAGCCGAAGGTCTGGATCGACGAGAGGCGGGGCGCCGGCCGCGGAATGATCGACTCCACGGTCGCCCGGGAGGACGGCGTCTACTACCGGTTCACCAAGGACGAGTCCTACTACGGCATCCGCGAGGAGTCGTCCACCGAACTGCGCCGCACCCAGGGCGTGGTGGACGGCGACGGCTGGGAGCTGATCGCCGAGCGCATCGGCTTCGGCCAGCCCAACCCGTGGGGCGGCACGTTCACCGGGGGCGAGGGACCGAGCGTGTTCCGGTCCACCACCGACGACACCTGGTACCTGCTGCAGGACCAGCCCTCCTACCACGGCGGCAGGGGCTACCTGCTGTTCGCGAGCGACGACCTCGGCAGCGGCGAGTGGACGGCGCTGCCCGACGCCACGCTGCCGTCGAGCCCCCGGCACGGCACGGTGCTCCCGGTCACCGCAGGCGAGTACCGGGCACTGCTGACGACCTTCCAGCCCGACGCCCTGGTGACCTCGGCGGACCCGGTGGCGATCACCGTCCAGGTCGGCGACGCACCGATCCTGCCGTCGACGGTCGAGGCGACGCGTGCCGACGGTTCGACGGCACCGGTCGCCGTCACCTGGGAGGCGGCGGATCCCGCCGCCTACGCGACCGCGGGCGAGTTCACGGTCGAAGGCACGTTCGGTACGCCGTCAGACGTCCGGGCCAGGGCACGGGTGACCGTGCAGACGGGTCCGGTGCCCGTCGAGTCCCTGAGCGTCACCCCGCGGGCCGCCGACCTCGTCGTCGGGACGACGCTCGCGCTCACGGCGACCGTCGTCCCGCCGAACGCCACCGCCCGCGCGTTCACCTGGTCCAGCGGCGACCCCGCTGTCGCCACGGTGGACGGCACCGGCCTGGTCACCGCGCGAGCGCCCGGCTCGGCGACGATCACCGCGACCACGGCCGACGCCTCGGCGACCGCGTCGGCGACGATCGAAGTCACGCCGGTCTCCGAGCCCGACCTGCCGGACGACGCGTGGGTCGACACCTTCGACTCCACCGAGCTCGGCTCCCGCTGGAGCATCGTGGGCGAGGACTCCTCGTCCTGGTCGCTGTCGGAGAACCCCGGGGCGCTGACCCTGCGCTCGGTGCCCGGCGACACCCACCAGGCGACCAACACCGGCCGGAACATCTTCCTGCTCGACGTCCCGGCCGGTGACTTCACCGCCTACACGTCCCTGACCGGTCCGGTGAGCGCGGACTTCCAGGGCGCCGGGATCATCGCCTGGCAGGACATGGACAACTACGTCCGGGCCGGGCTGACCAACGTCTCGTTCGCGGCCGGGGGACCGGTGGTGATCGAGAACGGCCGGGAGAGCGGCGCCGTCTACTCCTCCACGTTCACCGCCCGGCCCGGCGCGACGTCGGCCTTCCTGCGGGTCCAACGGACCGGCGACGAGGTGGTCACGAGCTACTGGGACGCCGAGGCCGACGGCTGGGCCGAGGCCGGCCGGGTCACCGTCGGGTTCCCCATGACCCAGCTCGGGCTCTACGCGCTGGCCGCCGGGTCGGCGCCGAGCCACGAGGTGCGGTTCGACTACTTCGCCCTCGTCGAGCCCGAGGGCGCGGACGTCGTCCCGGACGGCGCGTTCACGCTGCGGGGCCAGGACGACCTCCGGTACCTGGTGGACCGCGGCGGCCTGGCGCTGTCGGAGAGGCGTCCGCTACGGCAGCTCACCCTGGTCGCGACCCCGGCCTCGGGAGCGGTGCCGGTCGCGGGCCTCGCGCCGGTCACCCTCGCCGACGAGACCACCGGGCGCCCGGTCGTCCTGCGGCGACAGCGGCTGGTGTTCGGTACGGCGGGGGCGAGCCCGGCGGTGCTGCGACTCACCGACGTCGGCGACGGCAGGGTCGTCGTCCATCCGCCGGACGGCTCCTTCGTCACCGTCGGCGCGAACGGCGCGCTGGCGCTCGGGGCCGAGGAGGACGCCGCGCGACTGCGGATCGTCCCGGTCACGGTGACGCGGCACCGGATCGACGTCGACACCGACGCCGAGGGCGTCGCGATGAGCAGGGACCTGTACGGGGTGTTCTACGAGGACATCAACTACGCGGCGGACGGCGGGCTCTACGCCGAACTGGTGCGCAACCGGTCCTTCGAGTTCAACACCTCGGACAACGCGTCGTTCACCGGCCTGACGGCCTGGCAGAAGGTGGAGCGCTCCGGCGGCACCGGAACGATCGCCGTCCGGTCGGAGCGGGACCGGTGGCTCAACGAGAAGAACCGGTACTACCTGGAGCTGGAGGCGACCGGAGCCGGGGTCGGTGTGCGCAACACCGGCTTCACCACCGGGATCGCCGTCCGGAAGGGCGCGCGGTACGACCTGTCGCTCTGGGCGCGCACGTCGTCGGCACAGCGGCTCGCGGTGTCGGTGGAGAGCGCCGACGGAAGCTGGACGTTCGCGAGCGGCGCCGTCGAGGTGGCCGGCACCGACACCTGGGCGACGTACCGGGTCCCACTCAGGTCCTCGGCGACGACGGACAGCGGCCGGCTGGTGGTGACCGGTGGCGCGGCCGGCACGCTGCTGCTCGACATGGTGTCGCTGATGCCGCGGGACACCTGGACGGGCCCGGTGAACGGCAGGAGCGTGCTGCGCAAGGACCTCGCCCGGATGGTGGCCGAGCTGGAGCCGAGCTTCCTCCGGTTCCCCGGCGGGTGTGTGACCAACGTCGGGACGTTCGACAGCTACGTGGCCTCGGACGGCGCCGACCGTCGGCGCACCTACCAGTGGAAAGAGACGATCGGCCCGGTCGAGGAGCGGCCGACGAACTGGAACTTCTGGGGTTACAACCAGTCCTACGGCATCGGGTACCTGGAGTACCTGAAGTGGGCGGAGGACCTCGGCGCCACCCCGCTGCCGGTGGTCTCCGTCGGCGCGAACGGGTGCGGCAGTTCGATCCCGGAACTGACCGACGACGAGCGGGTCGCCCGCTGGGTGGACGACACCGTCGACCTGATCGAGTTCGCCCGGGGCGGGACGGACACCGAGTGGGGCGCGGTGCGGGCCTCGCTCGGGCACCCGAAGCCGTTCGACCTGCGCTACCTCGGGCTCGGCAACGAGGAGAACACGGACACGTTCCAGGCGAACTTCCCGCGGTTCCGCGACGCGGTGGAGAAGGCCTGGCCCGAGGTGACGATCATCTCGAACGCCGGTCCGGACGACGCGGGCGCGCGGTTCGAGGAGCTGTGGGCGTTCAACCGGGAGCAGGGGGTCGACCTGGTCGACGAGCACTACTACAACGACCCGTCCTGGTTCCTGCAGAACACCGAGCGCTACGACGGCTACGACCGCGAGGGGCCGCACGTGTTCCTCGGCGAGTACGCCTCCCGCGGCAACACGTTCGGCAACGCGCTGGCCGAGGCGGCGTACCTGACGGGGCTGGAGCGGAACGCGGACCTGGTCGAGCTGGCCTCGTACGCGCCGATGTTCGCCAACGAGAGCCACGTCCAGTGGTCGCCGGACCTGATGTGGTTCGACAACGACGAGTCGTGGGGCTCGCCGAACTACCACACCCAGAAGCTGTTCATGACCAACCGCGGCGACACCGTGGTCCCGAGCCGGCACGTCGAGGACGGCGCAACGGCCGGGGAGCTGCGCGGCGGAGTGTTCCTGTCGACGTGGAGCACCCAGGCGGCGTACGACGACGTGCGGGTGACCTCGAACTCCTCGGGTGAGGTGCTGTTCTCGGACACGTTCACGGACGCCTCGCAGTGGAGCCCGGTGGGCGGGTCGTGGGCGGTGTCGGACGGGGAGTACGTGCAGTCGTCGACGACGAACGACGCCCGGTCGATCGTCTCCGGTGCCTACGGGAAGGACTGGTCCGACTACACGCTGGAGCTGGACGCCCGGAAGATCTCCGGCGCCGAGGGCTTCCTGATCGGGTTCGCCGCGGGCGGGCCGAACACCTACTACTGGTGGAACCTCGGCGGCTGGAACAACACCCGGCAGGCGCTGCAGCGGGCGGACGGCGGTTCGGCCGGCGAGGTGAAGGCTGTCGAGGGGCACTCGATCACCACCGGGCGGGACTACCACGTGAAGGTGGTGGTCTCGGGCACGAGGATCGACCTGTACCTGGACGGCGTGCTGCAACTGTCGTACACGCAGCCGACGGAGAAGGGCCTCTACCAGGTGGTGACCCGCGACTCCACCAACGGGGACGTGCGGGTCAAGGTGGTCAACCCCGGCCCGTCCACGGCGCGCACGTCGGTGCGGGTCACCGGGTCGATGACGGTGGCCGACCGGGTGGACATCACGGAACTGGTCGGCGAGCCCACCGACGTCAACACCAAGGCGGACCCACGGAACGTGGTACCGGTCGAGCGGAGCTGGAACGGCGGGGCGAACGAGTTCCGCTACGACGTCCCGGCGCACTCCATCACGTTCCTGACCCTGCACGAGGCACGACCGCCCACCCGGCGCGTGACCCACGACGGACAGGCCGCCGGGAGCTCCCGGAGCCGCCCGTGACGCTTCCCCGGGAAATCCCGGTGCCCTTCCCGGCACCGGGATTTCCCCACCATTCCTCAGGCCTCCCCCAGACCTTCTCCCAGACCTTCTCCCAGACCTTCTCCGACGCCCTCTGCCACCATCGCCTCGAACTTCTCCTCGGCCGTCTCCTCCCCTTCCGCATGCCTGCTCCCCTGCCCGTTGAGGCAGCTGAGCGGCCCTTTTCCTCTCCCTCGCCGAAACATCCGTTGACGACGGCGACAGGACGTACGTACGGTCACGAAACCGTCGCCTGCCACCGGTTCTCCGGCACCGCCCACCGGTCGGTGCCGGCTCGTCTCCGGATATCGGACCGGCGAGCGACAGAAGGACGCGACGGGTGAGCGATCAGGGCACGCCGACACGGGAGAAGGGCTCGGTGCCATGAGAGAACACCGGATGGGACGGATCACCACGGGTCTCGCAGCTCTCCTGGGGTTGTCGATGGGTACGGCCCTGTTCGCCGCCGCACCGAGCCTCGGGGCGACGACCGCCGCCCCCACGACGACATCCAGCACCGCCCCCACGTCGACGTCCAGCACCGTCCCCGCGACGACCGCCTCGGGGATCGCCACGACCAGGACCGCGACGACCTCCACGACGCAGTGCCCGACCTTCTCCCCGCGGCCGGTGGCTCCCGGAACCGTTGTCGCGTCCTTCGACTTCGAGAACGGCAGCACCCAGTACTGGCACGGCTACTCCGGCGCCACCCTCACCATCACCGAGGAGGCTGCCCGGTCGGGTGACCGCGGGCTGCGGGTCACCGGGTTCAGCGGCTCCAGGGACGTCTCCCTCGGCCTCTCCTACGACGCCTTCCCCGCCTTCGGCTGGTACACCGCCTCCGCCTGGGTCCGCCTCGGTCCCGACCAGCCACCGACCAGGATGCGCCTGGTCCCGAACGGACGCGACAACGCCGTCGGGGCCGAGCAGTTCAGCCCGGACGCCTGGTCCAACCTCCGGTCCAGCTTCTACCCGGTCACCATGCACGCCGACTTCCTGTGCAACGGCATGTTCACGGGGTTCAGCCGGCCCGGTCCGGTGACCCTGTACCTCGAGTTCGACCCGGCGTGCGGCCCTCAGGACGCCATGCCCTCGACCCTCTACATCGACGACGTTGAGATCATCTCTCTGGGCAACAGCTCCTCGGCGGTCTCGACCACCACCCCGGTCTGCCCGGGCACCACCACGACCACCACAACAACCACGACGACGACCGCAGAGGAGCCGCCCGCCTGCGAGGTCGCCTACCGCGTCACCAGCCAGTGGCCCGGCGGGTACGTCACCTCGGTTCGGGTGCGCAACACCTCGACGGCGGTGGTGTCACCGTGGTCGGTGCGGTGGACGTTCCCCGACGACCAGGAGATCACCTCCGGCTGGTCCGGTACCTACGCCCAGACCGGCCGGGACGTCGTCGTCACCGCCCCGTCGTGGCTGCCCGCCCTGTCCCCGGGAGGGGACGTCTGGCTCGGGTTCACCGGCCGTTCCTCCGGCACCCCGGGAGTCCCCTCCGCGATCACCCTCGACGGCAGGACCTGTCTCCCGGGGTGACCCTGACCGCGGCGCTCGGTATGCCCTGACCGCGGCGCCCGGTGTAACCCCTGACCGCGGCGCTCGGTGCGACCGCCGACCCGGTGGGACGACCCTTGAGATCACTGCGGGCCGGACGGATGATGGTCGTGCGCCGGACATCCGGTCATGATCAGTACTGGGGAGAGGGTCACCATGCCCGAATCGGAACCCCGTGAGGACGAGGCCGCCCCGGTCGATCCCCGCCGACGCTGGCGGACGCTGCCCGATCCGATCCCGGTCGAGGAACTGACCGCATCGCACCCGAGCCACGCCCCCGTCGATCCCGAACTGGGGCACGACGCCAACCACGAGTGGATGCTGCGGTACGGCTGAGGGCCCCGGTCACCGACGGCGTCGGGACGTGCTGACAAGCCACACGCACGTGACCGGCAGCTGATCCGTCACCACGCGCCGGGTGGGAGAAGAGCCGGCCCGATCCGTGACGACACGTCACTGCCGTCCACGCGTACGCCCGTGACCGCCCGATGTCGCCACCCACCCACGATCGCCACCCCACGGTCGTCAGCGGGTGGGACAGGTCCGACCCCGGACCCGACGGACTCCCACACTCACGATCACAAGATATTTAATGTCGATCTTGATTATCTTCATCTCCCGGGTTGACCACCTGAACTTCTGTGAGCTACAACAGAGGTGCGCCCGCTACCGGAGCGGCCAGGAGGAACCGGAGGGACTCGTGGACTGGCAGGAGCTGACCCGGCTCACCCAGGGTCAGGCGGTGGTGGTGGAGCGGGTCCGCCTGGTCGACCAGGGGATCGCGATCGAGGGGCAGTTCGAGCTGCCACAGCTCGCCGGCCTGACCGCGGAGGACCAGGTCTTCGTGACCGCGTTCGTCCGCTGCCACGGGTCGATCAAGGAGATGGAGAGGATCTTCGGGGTCAGCTACCCGACGATCAAGTCCCGGCTCAACCGGATCGCCGGAAGCCTCGAGTTCGTCGACACCGACCCGGCCCCCGGCCGGATGGAGATCCTCGACCGACTCAGGCGCGGGGAGATCACCGCGGCCCAGGCCGCCGACGAGTTGACGAGGCTGCGATGATCCCGACCCTGCTCATCCTGCGGATCCGGCACGACGGAGGGCGGACCTTCCGGCTCTACCTCCCACTGCTCCTGATCCTGGTGCTGCTGGCCCCCTTCATCCTGGTCGCCCTGGTGGTGCTGTGCGTCGTCGCGGCGGCACGGGGAATCGGTCCGCACCGGGTGCCGGTGATGCTGTGGCAGCTCACCAGCGGACTCCGGGGGCTCCACGTGGACGTGGACAGCCCCGAGTCCGCCGTGTTCGTGAAGGTCATCTGACACGCACCGGCCCGCCAGGCGCCGGTCAGAGAGGAAGAACGATGAGCGAGGAACGACGACAGATCCTGCAGATGCTGGCCGAGGGCCAGGTGACGGCGGACGAGGCCGACCGACTGCTCGACGCGCTCGGCGAACCGGGCACCCCGACCGCACCCTCCGGCGTGCAGGACACTCCGCCGAAGCACCGGCCCCGCTACCTCCGGGTCATGGTGGACGAGCGGGACGGCGAGGAGGGGCCGACCCACGTGAACGTCCGGGTGCCGATGCAACTGCTCCGGGCGGGGGTCCGCCTCGCCAGCCTCATCCCCGAGGTCGCCCGCGACCCCATCAACCAGGCGCTGGCCAAGCAGGGGATCACCTACGACGTCGCGCAGCTCCGGCCGGCCGATCTCGAGGACCTGGTCGAGCACCTGAGCGACCTGAGCGTCGACGTGGACCAGAACGAGGGCCAGGTGAAGGTCCGGGTCTTCGCCGAGTGAACCGTCGCGCCTGGCCGGGGCGTCGTCCCGGGCCGGGGGATCTCCCCCGGTCCTGGTCGTCGTCCCGGCCTGGTCGTCATCCCGGCCGGGTCATCGGCGGGTGTGCTCGGCGATGACGGCGGGAACCTCCTCGACCATGATCCGGTGGTATTCGCCCGGTTCCTCGAGGTGCGGGAAGTGCGCCGAGTTCTCCAGCCAGTGGGCCTGCTTGGCCGGGGCCCTCAGCACCTCGAAGTACTCCTCCACCAGGCTGGGGTAGGTGTTGACGTCGTGCCGCCCCTGGATCAGGACGTACGGCATCCGCAGCTCGGGAACCTCCTCCAGGAGGTTGATCCGGTAGGCGACGGGGGCCAGCGTGCGGAGGCTGAAGCTGCTCCCCAGCTGGGCGACCGGGATGTCGAAGACCGTGACCTCGCGGGACAGCATCCGCCGGATGAGGGGGGACATGCTCTGCTGGCCGTACAGCGCCCCGCCGAACCGCTGCACCCAGCGCTTCTGGGTCATCATCCCGGACACATACGCCTTGCCTTCGAGTCGCCAGTACCCGTCGATCCGCTCCAGCTCCTTGACCGCCCGGGCGTTTCCCTCGACCCTCGCCCGTTCGAGGGTGTAGCCGTAGGAGAGGCGGTCGCTCTCCAGCGGAACCACCGGCTGCCCCATGCAGACCAGGGCCGAGTAGTCGTCGGGATGGCGCGCGGCGAGGACCGGGCCGAGTCCGGCCCCCCAGGAGTGCCCCACCAGGACGATCCGGTCCGTGCCGAACCTCCGCTGGAGGTACTGGGTCAGTTCATGGGCGTCCTGCACCACCTGGTCGAGGGTCATGGTCTCCGGCCTGATGAACGGGGAGTAGGACTTGCCCGTTCCCCGCTGGTCCCAGTGCACGACGACGTAGTGATCCTCGAGAGCGGCGTTGACGTTGCGGCACAGCCCCATCTCCGGGAACCCCGGTCCCGCGTGCAGGAAGAGCAGCACCGGGTTCTCGACGCTCCTCCCCCGGATGAGGACCGCCTGCGAGCAGCCACCCAGCTGCAACCGCCGGAACTCGGCGACGCTGCCGGCGACAGGCCTTCCGTCGGCGTCCCGGAACGGGGGCGTCCGGACGACGTACCGGGTGAGCACCGCGCCCGCAAGGGTGAGGACGACGAGCCCGACGACGATCGACCCGACGATCAGCAGGATCCACATGCTCTCTCTCCACTCCGGTCTCGGACCGCAGGCTGCGGCTCCGGCACCATGACCACCGCGCTCGTCCGGCGCGCTACGACTCGTCGAGGACAGCCCTCTCGTGGGAACCCTCGGCGAGGGCACGCTCGGCCCAGGCGGCCCACTCGACGACCGCGGCGTTCAGCCGGATGCCGAGTTCGGCGGCGAGAACGCCGAAGACGTCGGCGTCCGCCGGAGGCACGCCGTCCGGTCCGGTCCCGACTGCCTTGGCCTCGTTGGCCCACTGGGTGAGGTAGTCGGCGTAGGCCCTGGCGTGCTGGCCGTGTCGCCGGACGAGGTCGATCCCCTCCTCGGGCGGCAGCAGGGTGACGAGGAAGGCCCGAAGCGCGGCGGGGTCCCTGGCTGGCGGCTCGGTGTCCGGGGTGATCAGCCAGCGGCGCAGGGCAGCTCGCCCCTCAGAGGTGATCGCGTACGTCCGCCGGCCACGAGCGCCCTCCTCGACCACCGTGGTCAGGCCCTCGCCGGCGAGACGGTTCAACTCCGGGTAGAGCTGACAGGCCTGGGCGTGCCAGACGTGATCGAGGGTCTTGCGGAACACCTTCGCCAACTCGTACCCGCTGCTGGGGCGCTCGGCCAGGAGGCCGAGCAGGGCGTACCGAAGGGCCATGTGGCCAACCTAGCAGTAGATCTCTACAGGTGTCAGTCAATCAGTAGAGATAAACAGGTAGATCGATAGCTATGTACACCTGACGCTCGACACCAGCGGTCGATCACGAGCGACCGCGGCGAACCGGAGAGGTGACCACCGTGAACTACGCCCCCTGGTCCCGACGCGCTGCCGGGTACCTCGTCGACTGGGGAGCCGCCTTCGTCCCCTCCGCAACCGGCCCGCTGCTCGACCTGCCGCTCTGGGACCGGCAGCGACAGACCATCGCCGACAAGGTCATGAACACGGTGGTGACGGACCTGCCCTGACACCGGCGACTCGGCGGCTCGGGGACGACGATGTCACCCTGCCCCGGCTCCCGCACAGGGAACCGGGGCAGGGAATCGCTCTCGGAGCGGCGCCGACGCAAGGCCGAGCCGCCGCAGGTCAACTCACCGGCGCTGCCACGACGGATCCGAAATACCACCACTTGTCCGTGGTCGAGAATGAGAAGTCGAACCCGCTGTAGGAGAACGACCCGGCGGCCGGCCGACCACTCGTTCCGCTGAGCTGCACCGAGACCGCTCCGGCCGGAGGGCTGTCTCCCCGGCCCGCGAGCACCTCGAAGGGTGCTCCGGCGACAACGTCGCGGCGGCCGTCGCCGTTGACGTCCACGAGAGCGAGGGAACCGGCGAACCAGTCCCCGGCCTCGGCGCTCCCCGGAACGTTCGTGGTGTTCTGCGACACCGCGAACGAGCCCGTCCCGGTCACCCCGATCGAGGTGGCCCTCAACACGGTGTAGCCACCGGCTGCCTTCAGGGTCCCCACGGCCTCGTCAGGCGCACCAACGACCGCCTCGGCCCGCCCGTCACCGGTCAGGTCACCCACCGCCAGCGTCTCCCCCCAGTGATCCCCGGCCTCGGCCGTGCCGACCACGTTGGTCGTGGCCTGGCTGACCACCTGAGAGCGCGTGGCGCTGATCCCCGTCGCGGCACCGCGCAGCACCGCCACCCTCCCGGACTCCTTGACCGAACCCACGGTGGCGTAGGGCGCCCCGACCAGGACCTCGGCCTTACCGTCCCCGGTCAGGTCAGCCACGGCGAGGGATTCTCCGAAGTGGAGTCCCGATTCCCCCCACGAGCCGGAGATCTTCAGCGACTTCGCGAGGACGGCCGTGGACCCCGCGCCGGTCGGACCACCGTTCCTGCCCGGGACCACCACCACGCTCCCCACCTCGCCGTTCTCACCCGGGACCCCGACCGCGATATCACCGAAACCGTCACCGGTCACGTCACCCACGGCCACCGTCGTCCCGAACATGTCGCGGTACTCAGACCCAGATCCGCGAGTAGCGCTGTTTGGGCGAGTGGTTTCTTGATCGGGGATGCTGATGGGGGGTGGGTTTCGGGGTCCGGGGATGGTGGTGGCCCGGTTGTCGCGCCGGGTGGGCGGGGT
>JAAYAH010000081.1 GCA_012719445.1 Actinomycetales bacterium
CTGCGCCGGGTGAGCCACCCCGCCCCTCCCCGGGCTGGGCTCGCGGGGTTACTCGATTACGGGGTTACTCGATTACTAGGTCCCCCGTCTTGGTCCGGGGAGAAAGAACCAATTGCTGAGACGTGGGTTGGCGGATAGGGGGGGTTTCACAGCTTCCGAGGACGGGCGTCGGCGGAGGCTCGGCGGCACTCCCAGCCCCGCTCGGTCCGTCGCCGCTCGATCACCGGCGGGTCGCACTTCCCCGCGTCCCGCATCAGGTTCTGGGCCGTGCGCAGGACCACTCCCGCCTCGGTCATCGCGTCCTGGGCTTCCCGGTAGGGGTGCCACTCGCCGTCCGCCAGCAGGTCGTTCAGCGCGTCCAGGGCCTTCTGCATCAGCGGGGCCGAGCCGCCGCTGCGGATGAATTCGACGGTGTTCGTCATTCGTTGGTTCCTCTCGTCGTGTTCGCCCGGACCGCCCGCCCGCCCAGGCCATCAACAGATCAGCCGCACGCCCCGACCCTCCCGCCCGCCCAGTGCCGCCGCCCGGTGGGGTCTCCCCCTAAAAGGGGGACCCCTGGGTGGGCGGGGTGGGCGGGGTGGGCGGCTGTTGGTCCCGCCCACCCCAGCCGCCCAGTGGGCGGGGAGGGTGGGCGGAGGTGGGCGGGGAGGCTATTTAGCCGCCTCATCCCGCCAGGTCTCGATAGCGCGGCTGGCCCGGGTCTTACCCCACCGCGTGGCGTTCTGGGTTTTGCCACTGCTGGGGTCCACGAACCAGAGGGATGCCTCAATAATCCGGTCCCGGGTGACGCTCTTCGAACCATGTTCGTTCGCCCACTGACGCACGTACTCGACGTCCTGCCGGAAGCGCTCGGCCTCCTTCTTCGCGATGGCGGCCTTGCGGTCTTCCTGGTCCTTCTTCGTCATGACGGAGGTCGGCGGCTCGTCGTCCACCTCGCATACGAGGGTGGATCTCTGAGTCACGTTGTGCGCCGGGAGCGTCTCGGCCCGCACCACGTGAGGGTGCATCCGCAGCGGGTGGTCGCACCCGGAGGCCACGTCCTTATGCTTCGCGCAGTGCAGCAGGGAGGACAGCTCCGGGGCGTCGTCCGGCCGGTTCAGTCGCAGGTCGGACCAGACGGCCCCGTCCCACGCGGACGCGCCACGTCCGGCCGAGCCACCCCGGGCCGCGTGGTGCACGACGAGCACCGCACAGCCGGTGGCCCGCCGGAGGTTCTCGAGCGCGTCGATGGCGAGGCCCTGCTCGGTGTTGCTGTTCTCGTCCAGCCCGAGCGTGCAGCGTGCGCGGGTGTCGATGACCAGCAGCTTCGCCCCGACCTCCTGGACGACCTCCAGGGCCTCGGTGATATCGACCGTGTCGCCGATCTGGATCGGCTCCGGCAGGATCAGGAGGTTACGGGTGACCTCGTTCGGGTCCATACCGTGACGCTCCGACCAGGCCGCGACTCGGGGGGCCGTGCTGGACGATCCCTCCGCGACGACGTACACCACGGGGCCGGAGACCCCCGTACGGAAGCGGTCGTGGAAGTCCCGACCCGTCGCCACGCAGCAGGCCATCGCCATCGCGAAAAACGACTTGTAGGTCCCCGGGGGGCCGGTGAGCTGGGCGAGGGTGTCCGAGTAGAGCAGGCCCTCAACCAGGGGCTCCGGCGGCTGGATGGCCGCGAGCTCGGCGAAGGTCATCAAACGATCCCGCAGGTGGCGGCGTGCGGGCTTGGCCTGCAGGGCCTCGGCCTCCGTCAGCGACGTGTGGGTGAACGGGATCTCGAAATCCTCGTCTACGGTCTCGGTCGGTGCGCTCGTCATCGCGTGCCGTTCCCATCCAGAGCTGATTTGATCGTCCTCTCGACGCGGGATGCGCCGAGGCCAGACGCGAGGGCCGCGTCCACGAGCTTCTGTTCGAGCTCGGCCGTCAGACCGATCCCGTCGCGGAGCCCGGCCGCGACCGCGAACAGGGCGTTGTCCCGGCCGCCCTTCGGCATCCCCACCAGCCGCGCGATGGCCTCCAGGGCCTCCGCCTCGGTACTGATCGCGCCACCCGAGGGGTTCCGGCCCCCACCCGTCCGTGAGGTCACGTTGTGCACCGGTCGGCGGAGCCGCTCGGCCCACACCGTGGGGGCTGGAGCAGGCCGGACGAGGGTGTGCCACACGTAGGGCCTGCCGGTGTCCGGGTGAACCGAGGGAGGGGCCACGACGTAACCCCCCGACTTCTTCACATCGAGGCCGTCACCGAGTTTCCCGACCAGCTCCCGGCCGAGGGCGCGGGTGGCTAACCAGACGTGCCA
>JAAYAH010000082.1 GCA_012719445.1 Actinomycetales bacterium
CGAACTGTTCGAGCCCCACGAGAACCGCTGGTTGGCCTCACCGTGACAGGCATAGATGATCAACGCGGTGCCGTTGGCCGTGCCGCGGTTGGAGGCGTCCAGGCACATCGACCCACCCAGCGTCCGCAGGGTGCCGTCCGAGGCGAACTCCCACACCTGCCCCGAACTGTCACCGCAGGTGTTGATCCGCGCCGAGGAACCGTTCCCGGTCCCACTGACGTCCAGACACTTACCCGCCGGAGTCACCAACTGACCCGCCCCCGAACCCGGAGTCGTACCCGTGCTCGTCGTCGTGGTGGTGCGAGTGGTCGTGGAGGTCCCCGTCGAAGTGATCAACAGGCGGTAGGCGGAAGTGTTCGTCGTGGTGACCGGCACGTTGATCGAGCCGTTGCTCACCGAGTACTCGCTCTCGGAGAGGGTGACCGCCCCCGAGGAAGCCCCCGTGCGGCCGGTGCTGGCGACGCGCTCGACCTTGACGCGCACCCTCCCGGTGGCACCGAGCGCGCCGCTGATTCCGTTGACCTGGACCGCGCTCGATCCGCTCGTGCCGCCACCGAAGATGACGCTGAGCTGCCTGCCGTCGCTGGTCAGGGCCGCAGCCCCGTCGATGCTGGTCTGCGAGGGAGGCGTCGTGACCACCATGTTGCCGCTCATCTCGGCGTACCACTTGTACAGCCAGTAGGCGCCGTTCGGTGATCCGCCCCGGCTCGTCAGCAGGTCCCCGAGCGTGCCCGACTGGTTCCAGAACGCCAACTCGGCATCACGCACGCCGAACCGTTCGAACTTGGCGATGTACCCGACCAGGGCACCGGGGATCCCGACCTCGGAGGGCGAGGCGTATTCCTCGATGGCGATCGGCCGCGGGCTGATACCCAGGCTGTTCTGGATGCCCACGACCGTCTGGATGTCGTTCTGGATGAGATGTGCCCCCGCGAGTTCGTGCCAGGAGATGATGTCCGGCACGGTGTTGGTCGCGACCGCGTTCTGCAGGAAGGTCCGCATACCGCTGATGTTGTTCGAGAGGCTCGGGCCCTGGATCGGGGTGGTCGGGTCGATCGCGCGGATCTGACGGTGGGTGCGCGTCCAGAAGTTCTCGAAGGTGCCGTTCGAGGACAGCCAGGTCTGGTCCGACTCGTTCCACGGCTCGTACGCCACGAGGTTGGGCACGGTCGTCCTGTTGACGCTCCGCACCTGCGCGTCGACGAAGTTCGGCCAGGTGCTCCAGCTGAACTGGTACGGCCAGCCCGGGTAGTAGTCCGACAGCCGGTCGACGAGCTTCGCGCCCACCCTGGCGGCCTTCGGCGCCACGACCAGGATGTCGCCGGTCGGCTGTTGGCGACCGCCCGCCGCCATCTGCACGAACGTGTTCGGTTTGATCGCCGCGGCGAGGCTGTCCGACGGGTTGGTCGCATCCGCGAGGCCGTACAGGCTCCCGGTCGCGACGTAGGTCACCGGCCGGAAGGTCTGGTTGGCGGAGACGACGAGCGTCATCGACGCGCTCGCAGCCTCCGCGCTCGGGCCGACGACGAGAGCGGCGGCAACGGTGGCGACTGCGGTCACGGCCCCCACCGTGAGACGTCGGGTGTTCGGCGGACGAAGTCGTCTGGTCATCTGGGGGTGTCCGTTCTTTCTCGATGCTGACGGGGAGGAACCGGTCGCGGGAGCGAGAGGGGCGTGGGTCGCGGTCCGCCCACCTCGGGGCTCGGTACCGAGCCGGCGGAACAGGGATGGGGCGGCTCGAGTGAGGAAAGGTTTCCGCATAAGACAGAGCACGTCAAGGGGAGCGAGCCGTACAAAACCCGATGAGATGCGGCGGATGACGCCGACCCACTGGTCATCCGTTCTCGACATACGCCATCTGCCTGCCACTTCGGCGCAGAATCCAGTGACGATCCTGCACCGGCGGTGACGCTGGTCGGCACTCTGTGCCGGGGACCTCCTGTGGAATCCTTTCCGCAAGCCGTCTCCCGTAGCCCCCGGAACCGGTTCGGGAACCGCCGCACGAGCCGAACGGGAGGGGGGTTGCCGAGGGCGACCCCGCAGGCGACTCGCATCACGTCCACCGATGGCTCCCGCTGCCGCAGCGAGCGATCCGTCGGATGCACCGGGCAGAATGACCGCCGTGACCGGCCGCCAGGCTCCGCCGGGACCGCCCCGGGCCGAGACGGCGCTCGAGGGGGTCCTGGAACGGATCACCTACGCGAACGAGGACACCGGGTACACCATCGCCCGGGTCGCCGCCGAGCGCTCGGGACCCGACCTGCTCACCGTGGTCGGGCCGCTGCTCGGTGCCCAGGTCGGGGAGAGCCTGCGGCTGGTCGGCCGCTGGGGCTCCCACCCCCGCTACGGCAGGCAGTTCGAGGTGCACAGCTACACCACCGTGCTGCCCGCGACGATCCAGGGGATCCGCCGCTACCTCGGCTCCGGGCTGATCAGGGGGATCGGCCCGGCCATGGCCGAGCGCATGGTCGACCACTTCGGGGTGGACATCCTCGACGTCATCGAGCACGAGCCGGCCCGCCTCGTCGAGGTGCACGGCCTCGGTCCCAAGCGCACGAAGCGGATCACCGACGCCTGGCAGGAGCAGAAGGCCATCAAGGAGGTCATGGTGTTCCTGGCGGGGGTGGGGGTGTCCACCTCGCTGGCGGTCCGCGTCTACAAGCAGTACGCCGACGCGTCCATCGCCGTGGTGACGAAGGAGCCGTACCGGCTGGCCGCCGACGTCTGGGGCATCGGGTTCCGGACCGCGGACACCATCGCCCAGGCGGTGGGCATCCCCCACGACAGCCCCGAACGGATCAAGGCGGGGCTGCAGTACACCCTGTCCCAGGCGGCCGACGACGGCCACTGCTACCTGCCCCAGCCCAACCTGGTCGCCGACGCCGCGAAGATCCTCGAGGTCGACCGGGACCTGGTCGGCCCCTGCCTGGACGACCTCGTCGCGGCCGAGGGCGTCGTCCGCGAGCCGGTGCCGGCAGGCCAGGACGGCGAGACCCTGCCCGCGGTGTACCTGGTGCCGTTCCACCGGGCCGAGCGGTCGTTGGCCAGGGGCCTGCGCGACCTGCTCGACTCCCCTGCCGAGCGACTGCCCTCCTTCGCCGAGGTCGACTGGGACCGGGCACTCGCCTGGTTGCGCACCAGGACCGGTCAGGACCTCGCCCCCGAGCAGCGCGAGGCCGTGCAGCTCGCGCTCACCCGCAGGGTCGCCGTCCTCACCGGCGGGCCGGGCTGCGGCAAGAGCTTCACGGTGCGCTCGGTCGTGGAACTCGCCCGTGCCCGGCGGGCCACCGTGGTGCTGGCAGCCCCCACCGGCCGCGCCGCCAAGCGCCTGGCCGAGCTGACCGGCCACGAGGCGTCCACCGTGCACCGGCTGCTCCAGCTCCAGCCCGGCGGGGAGGCGAAGTACGACCGGGACAACCCGCTGGACGCCGACCTGGTCGTCGTCGACGAGGCGTCCATGCTGGACGTCGTCCTGGCGAACAAGCTCGTCAAGGCGGTGCCCCAGGGGGCGCACCTGCTCCTGGTCGGTGACGTCGACCAGCTGCCGTCGGTGGGAGCAGGCGAGGTGCTGCGCGACCTGCTCGCTGCGGACACCGTCCCCCGGGTGCGACTGACCAGGATCTTCCGCCAGGCGCAGCAGTCCGGCATCGTCGTCAACGCCCACCGGATCAACTCCGGGCGGCAGCCGCTGCTCACCGGGTTCGACGACGTCTTCTGGTTCACCTGCGAGCCGGACGAGGAGTCCGGGCTGCACCCGGGCGAGGAGACCGCGCGGCTGGTCGTGGACATCGTCGCCCGCCGCATCCCCGCCCGGTTCGGCCTGCACCCGGTCCGCGACGTCCAGGTGCTCACCCCGATGCACCGGGGACCCGCCGGTGCCGGCTCCCTCAACGCCCTGCTCCAGGAGGCCCTGACCCCGCACCGCGAGGGCAGACCGGAACGCCGGTACGGGTCCCGGGTGTTCCGGATCGGGGACAAGGTGACCCAGCTCCGCAACAACTACGACAAGGGCGCGGCGGGCGTCTTCAACGGCACCGTCGGCACCGTCACCGGGCTCTCCCCCGAGGACCAGACCCTCACCGTGGTCACCGACGAGGACGAGCAGGTGGACTACGACTTCGCCGAGCTCGACGAGCTGGCCCACGCCTACGCCGTGACCGTCCACCGCTCCCAGGGCAGCGAGTACCCGGCCGTCGTCGTGCCGGTCACCACCTCGTCGTGGATGATGCTGCAGCGCAACCTGCTCTACACCGGGGTCACCCGGGCCAGGAGGCTCCTGGTCCTCGTCGGGTCGCGCCGGGCGCTGGCCCAGGCCGTCCGCACCCCCGGTTCGGGTCGCCGGCACACGGCGCTGACCCACCGGCTGCGACAGGAGCGGTGATGACACAACCCCCTGACCCTGCGGCGGCCGACCTCGCCGGCCCGGTCCTCATGGAGATCGACACCTGGCCGTGGCTGGGCGACCTCGAGGCCGAGGCGGGTCACCCGCTGACCCTCGCGGAGGTGCCCCCCGAGGCGTGGGACCGGGTCCTGCTCCCCGGCGTCGACACGGTCTGGCTGATGGGGGTCTGGGAACGCAGCCGGGCCGGGCTCGCGCTCGCTCTCGGGAACGAGGAGGCGCGGCGCTCGCTGCGAGCCGCCGTTCCGGACCTCACGGAGGCGGACCTGGTCGGCTCGCCGTTCTGCGTCCGCAGCTACGTCGTCGACGAACGGCTGGGCGGCCCGGAGGCACTCGCCGTCGCCAGGGCACGGCTCGCCGACCGCGGCGTCCGGCTGGTCCTCGACTTCGTGCCGAACCACGTCGCTCCCGACCACCCCTGGGTGCTGGACCACCCCGAGTACCTCGTCCAGGGCACCGAGGAGGACCTGGCCGGAGCCCCCGACGCCTGGCTGCGGGCCGACGGCCTGGTCCTGGCCCGTGGCCGCGACCCCCACCTGCCGCCGTGGCCCGACGTCGTCCAGGTCAACGCGTTCCACCCGGGGGCGCGGGCCGCCTCGGCTGAGGTCCTGGCCTCCGTCGCCGAGCAGTGCGACGGGGTGCGGTGCGACATGGCCATGCTGCTGCTCGACGACGTCTTCGCCGGTACCTGGGGCGACCGCGTCGGCAATCCCCCCGACGTGGGGTTCTGGCCGGAGCTGATCTCCCGGGTGCGCGAACCGCACCCGGACCTGGTCCTCCTCGCCGAGGTGTACTGGGACCTGGAGTGGACGCTGCTGCAGCAGGGGTTCGACCTCTGCTACGACAAGCGGCTCTACGACCGCCTGCTGCACGGCGGCGCCGGGCAGGTCCGCGCCCACCTGGCCGGCGGCGATCTCACCTACCAGCGACGGCTGGTCCGGTTCGTCGAGAACCACGACGAGGCCAGGGTCGCCGCGGTCCTCTCCGCCGAGGGGGTGCGCGCGGTGGCGACCGCGGTCGCCACCCTGCCCGGCGCGACCCTGTGGCACGAGGGACAGGTCGAGGGGCGCCGGGTGCGGCTGCCGGTGTTCCTGGCCACCCGGCCGGCAGAACCCGTCGACGAGGGACTCGGCGCCTTCCACCACCGGCTGCTCGCCGCCGTCGCCGACGGCCTGCGGACCGGTGCCTGGCAGCTCCTCGACCCCACCGGGTGGCCGGACAACCCGACCCACCAGAACCTGCTGGCCTGGGCCTGGCACGACGGGATACTCCCCCACCACGTGGTCGTCGTCAACCACTCCGACGCGGCGGCGCAGGCCAGGGTGCCGCTGCCCTGGCCGGACCTGCGCGGGCGACGGTGGCGGCTCACCGACGTGCTCACCGATGTCGTCCACCGGCACGAGGGCGACGAGTTGGCGCAGCCGGGACTGTACGTCGACCTCCCGCCACGCGGGTGTCACGTCCTGACCGTGACCTGAGACGGCCCGGTGCCTACGAGAGCTCGAAGGTGCTGCTGTCACCCGGACGGAGGTCGCGGACCTCGTCGCCGACCCCCACCCGGACCGGCCGGCTGACCCCCTCGGGATGGGCGGTCAGCGTGAGCCGGCCGCCGTCGAGCCGCACCAGGATCGGCGTGCCCTGGAACTGCATCGCGAACGACAGCCCGTCGAGCCGCCCGGAGAACCGGGGCTCGAAGTACAGGACGCCGTCCCGGATGTTCATGCCGGTGTACCAGTGCTGGACGAGGTCGAGCGTGCCGGCCATCACCCCGATGTGGATGCCCTCCCTGGTCGTTCCTCCCTGGACGTCACCGATGTCGCTCTCCAGCGCCACCAGGAACCGCTCCCACGAGTTGTCCGGGTCGAGGGAGGCGAGAGCCCCGGCGTGCGCGACGGCGCTCAACGTCGAGCCGTGCGAGGTGCGCCGGTCGTAGTACTCGACGTTGCGGCGCGCGGTGTCCTTGTCGAAGGCGTAGCCCAGCCGCTCGAACACCCGCCGCAGCTCGGCGGGTGAGAACAGGTAGAAGAGCATCACCGTGTCGGCCTGCTTGGCGAGCCGGTACCGGTCGGGGTCGTCGCCCTCGGCCCGCAGGATCCGGTCGAGTCGCTGGATGTTGCCGTACTTCTCCCGGTAGCCGGCCCAGTCGAGCTCCTCCAGCCGCTCGTACCCCTCGAACTGGCTGATGACGTCCTCGTCGTGGAAGGGGACGTACATCAGCCGGCTCATCTCCCGCCACACCTCGAGCTCCTCGTCACCGAGGCCGAGCCTGCTGCGCAGCGCGTCGGCCCGGCTGGCCGGGAGGAGCTGCAGGACGGTGTGGGCGATGTCGCAGAGCCAGGCGACGGCGACGTTGGTGTAGGCGTTGTTGCGCAGCCCGCCCTCCCGCACGCCCGGGTACTTCTCGTGGAACTCGTCCGGCCCCATCACCCCGTGGATCTCGTAGCGTCCCCGCGCCGGGTTGAAGTGCGCGATCGAGGCCCAGAACCTGGCGATCTCCAGCATCATCTCCGCGCCGTAGTCGCGCAGGTAGGCCAGGTCCTGGGTGGCCTGGAAGTAGTTCCAGATGTTGTAGAAGATCGCGATGTTGACGTGCCGCTGGTTGCGGCTGAGATCGGGCTCCCAGCGGCCCGAGAGCGGGTTGAGGTGGACGCGCTGGGTCTCCTCCTTGCCCTCGCTGCCGCTCTGCCAGGGGAACATCGCCCCCCGGAACCCCGCCTCCTTGGCCGCGGCGCGTGCCTCGCCGAGACGTCGGTAGCGGTACATCAGCAGTCCCCGGGTGATCTCCGGCATCCGGACGTTGAGGAAGGAGCACACGAAGAGCTCGTCCCAGAACACGTGTCCGCGGTAGGCCTCCCCGTTGAGCCCGCGGGCCGGCACCCCGGCGTCCATGTCGGCGGTGTGGTGCGAGCAGACCTGGAGGATGTGGCACACGTGCAGGCGCAGCAGGAGCTGTACCCGGTCGTCGGCGGGCAGGTGGACGTCGCACACCCGCCACAGCTCGTCCCAGGCCATGACGTTGCGCTCCAGGGCCTCGCCGAAGTCCGGGTAGCGCAGCGCCGAGATCCCGGCCTTCGCCAGGGTGTCGCTCACCGCGAGATCACGGGAGGTGAAGAAGGTCACCATCTTCTCCACCCGCACCGCGACGCCCTGCCGGACGTCGAACGCGAGCACCTGCTGGATGTAGTCCTCCATCTGGTGCAGGCGGCGCTCGACGGGCATCGGCTCCACCCCGTCGAAGACCCGGGTCCTCGCCGCCTGGCTGATGTACAGGTTCGACTGCCTCGTCTCCACCTTCAGCGCGATGACCTCGGGTCCGAACGTCCTCGGCGAGACCGGGTCGAGGTGACGGCCCTCCAGTTGCTCGTACCGGGCGACCCCGGCGTTGGTCACCCGTCCGTCGATCGCGGAGACGATCTCCACCCGCCCCGACCAGTTCTCCGGCCGCAGCGTCCACTCGATGCCCGCGTGGTGCAGGTCCGCCATGCTCACGAACCGCCTGCTGCGCAGGGTCGTCTCGCGGCCTGCGTCGTCGCGGAACCGCAGCCGCCTGGTCAGCACGGCGTTGCGGATGTCGAACTCGTGCTCGTACTCGAGCAGCTCCATGTCGGCGAGCCGGATCGCGTCCTCGCCCTCGATGCGCAGCTTGAGCACCAGCCAGTTGGGCAGGTTCACCAGGTCCTCGTTGAGCACGGGCTGGCCGCCGAGGATCGTCGTCTGCCGGTTGTGGACGCCGTGGGCGTAGGTACCCGGGTAGTGCACCCCGTCGGCGTCCTCCCACTCCGCGACGCCCCGGGTGCAGAGGTAGCCGTTCCCGGTCGAGGTCAACACCTCGCGGAGCCCCTCCTCCTCCGGGTCGAAGCCCTCGTACGCGAGTGAGAACCCTTCCACTGTTGACTCCCCTGCTCCGACCACGAGTCGATCACCTGCCCCGGAGACTTCCCGGCCTGGCGGACGGTATCAATCCGAGTCCCGCCCCGCCGGTCGCACTCCGGGCGCCTCGCCGATCCTCCGCCAGCGGCATGGGGGACGGCCACCCGGGTGATTCGCGGCGTTCCTCCGGTGTCACCCGACCTGCCGGTCCCGTGACCCGACGGGCCGGTACCGCGGCGGAGGGCCGGCCGGTGGTCATGCGCCCTGCCGGGTGTTCTGTCCCCTCCG
>JAAYAH010000083.1 GCA_012719445.1 Actinomycetales bacterium
CGGGGTTGGCCGGCTTCGAGTTGTTCCCCCGGGACGGGGCGGTGTTCTACAACGATCCGGCCAGTCAGCGGGCCGGGGTGATCCTGGTGGACGGTTCGGTGAAGCCGGTGCTCAAGTACGACCCGGCGGACCCGTCCCAGGGGGTGCTGGCGCAGCCGGGTGAGGGCGTGGAGGTCTCCGACCGGACGGGCTCCGGTCCCGCGCTCCCCCGACCGGTGCGGACGACACCCACCGGCACCGAGGAGGCCGCCCGGGTGAACCCCGGCGACCTGGTGGTCCAGGTGTCCACGACCCCCGGGGTGGCCGGGACGCCGGTCGGGCTGCGGGTGAGCGCGCGCCAGGGCCGGGTCACCACGGCCACCTGGTCCTTCGGTGACCGCACCCCCCAGGTCAACGGGGTCGAGGTCTCCCACACCTGGGTCGTCCCCGGCTCCTACCGGGTCTCCGTGCGCGCCCGGCTGGACAACGGGAGGACCGGGTTCCGGGACGTCGTCATGCCGGTCCTCGCCGCGCCGACGGCAACGACGACACCGACGGCACCGGCACCGGCACCGGCACCGGCACCGGCGTCGACCCGGACGACGACCACGACCACCACCACGACCCGCGCCGACGCCCGGCCGGTCGCCTCGCTGTCCGTGTCCCCGCGGAGTGTCACGGTCGGCGACCGGGTCACCGCCAACGCGACCCGGTCCCGCGACGACGGGACGAGCCTGAGCTACCGGATCGCCTGGGGTGACTCCTCGACCTCGCGCCCGACGAACGGGACCGCGAGCCACCGCTACGAGAAGACCGGCACCTACACCGTCACGCTCACCGTGACCGACTCCGCGCGGCAGCGGGACACCGACACCGCGACGGTGACCGTCGGTGAGCCGCCGGTGTGGGCCGGTGGGCACGGCAAGTGCTACCACGGGGGCGCCATGGACATCGACAACGACGGGACCACGGACTGGTCCCTCGGCGAGGACGGGCTGACCCTCCGGGGCCCGGGCGGGTTCACCGCCTTCGCCGCGTCGCAGTCGGACCACTCCTCGAGCTACACCGACTGCGAGTCGGCCTCCTACGAGCGCACCTCGTACACCCTCGAGGAGCACCAGTGGCTGCGGATCTGCCTGATGACCAGCGGCGGGCGGATGAGCTCGGTCACCGTCGTCCAGGTCCCGGAGGACTACTACGAGACCATGGTCGAGTACGACTACGTGGTCTGGTGAGGGCCCCGGTCCCGCCAGCCGGTCCGATCCCGGCCATCCCGCCAGCCCGGTCCTGCCCGGTCCCGTCAGGACCCGGCGGGACCGAGGACGAGGCGCACCCTGGCTCCGCCGAGCAGGGGTGAGCGGTCCAGCTCCAGGCGTCCGCCCGAGGCGAGCGCTGTCCGCCGCACGATGTCCAGTCCCAGCCCGCTGGAGCCGGCCCCGCTGGTCCCCCGGGAGACGACGTCCCGCGACGGCAGGCCAGGACCGGCGTCCTCGACGGTGAGCTCGACGGCGCCGTCCGGGAGGGTCCGCACCGTGACCGCGGTGCGGACTCCCTCCGCGGTGTGCGCGAAGACGTTGTCGAGCAGGACGTCGACGACGTCGCGGAGCTCGGCGGGGTCGACGGCCGCGGCGGCCGGCCCGGCCGGGAGGTCCAGGGTGAGCGTCCTGGCCTGGTCGTCGGCGAGCGGCGTCCAGAAGGCGATCCGTTCCGCGACCACCGCCGCCACGTCGCCGGACGGCGTCACCGCCGAACGGACCGGCCTCCTGGCGTCGTGGACGATGGCGTCGACGGTGCGCTCCAGGTGCGCGAGATGGAGGTGCAGGCGTTCGGCCACGTCCGGGTCGGTGACGCCCTCGACGTCCAGCCGCAGCGCGGTGACCGGCGTGCGCAGCCGGTGCGACAGGTCCGCGACGGAGTCCCGTTCGGCCGCGAGCAGCCCGACGACCCGCGCGGCCAGCCGGTTGAGCGCCCTGGCGAGGGCGACAGCCTCCGGCACCCCGCGCTCCGGGACCCGGGTGGCCAGCTCCCCCTCCCGCATGGCGTCGGCCGCCGCCGCGAGGTCGTGGAACGGGGCGCTCACCGTGCGGGCGAGCCGGTCCGCGGTCACCATCGCACCGACGAGCAGGAGCAGGCCGAGCCCGACGATCGTCGCGGTGGCCCGGCCGACGCCGCGGTGCAGCTCGCTCTCCGGGACCCGGCTGCGCACGACCGCGGTCCCCGCCGAGGTGATCGCGGGCACGTAGGCCGCTGCCCCGTCGCCGGTGCGGCCGACGAACGCCGCACCGGCACGGGCCCTGGCGACGTCCTGGTCGTCGGTGCGCACCCCCACCGGCTCGGCAGGCGCCGCCCCGACGATCTCGCCCCCCGGCATCACGACGGTCAGCGACCGCGGCGACTCGGCGTCCACGAGCTCGACGAGGGTGGCCAGCTCCGCGGGGTCGGTGACGTTGGCGGCGAGCACGGCGATCCGCTGCGCCTCCTGCACGGCGGCGTCCAGGGCCCGGTCCTCGGCCAGGGTGTGCAGCAGGAGCAGCAGCGGCAGCAGGAAGGCCAGGATCACCGCCGAGGTCGTCGCGGCCATGAGGGTCCACATCCTGCGGCGCACCGGGACCGCCTCAGCCCTCGGTCTCCGGGGCGGGAGGGCTGAGCCGGACCCCGACCCCCCGGACGCTGTGCAGGTACCGCGGCTCGGCCGCGGTCTCCCCCAGCTTGCGCCGCAGCCAGGACAGGTGGACGTCGACGGTCCGCTCGCCGCCGCCGTACGGCAGCCGCCAGACCTCCGCGAGCAGGTCCCGTTTGGTGACCACCTCCCCCGCGCGCTGGGCGAGGGCGAGGAGCAGGTCGAACTCCTTACGGGACAGTTCGAGCGCCCGGCCGTCGAGGGTCGCCGCCCTGGTCCTGGGGTCGACCACCAGCCCACCCGCCACCAACGGCTGTTCGGCCCGCGAACCGGCCGACCGGCGCAGCACCGCCCGGATCCGGGCGTCGAGGTGATCAGCTCCGAAGGGCTTGGTGACGAAGTCGTCAGCCCCCGCGTCCAGCGCGGCGACGATGTCCGCGTCGTCGTCACGAGCGGTGATCACGATGACCGGGACGTCGCTGACGGCGCGCAGCATGCCGAGGACCTGCTGCCCGTCGACGTCCGGAAGGCCGAGATCGAGGAGGACCACGTCGGGCCGGGCGTCGATGACCGACCGCAGGCCGCTCAGCCCCGCCGGCTGCCACTGCACCGCGTGCCCGCGCTCGGCCATGGCCCGGGCGAGCGCCGAGCGGATGCCCGCGTCGTCCTCGATGAGCAGGATCACGGCCACGCGGTGACGCTACCCGGTGCCGCCACCGCGCACGAGGGTCGCCGACCCGGCGACACCGCCCCGGTGCCGTCGGTCACGGCGACCGCCGGTCACGGCATCCGTGATCGTGACCGTCGCCCGCGGTCCCGACCGGTCGGGGCGACCCTCGGACGCGGATGCGGCAGTACCGTGTCGGCACCGTCGGCAGCGCCGCCGAGGGCCGCCGGGGGCAGCGGCGGGTCGGCCCGGGTTCTCGGGGCGGAGGAGGTGGTCGGCGTGGCGAGGACCGGTCGGTGGACCCGGTGGACACCGCCGTGCCGGGCGCTGCTCTGGGTGGGTGCCTGGGCGCTGGCGGTCGTCTCGGTGGCCGGCCTGTCCTGGGCGGCGATCGACTCCGCCGGCCGCCAGGTGATCGCGGAGCCGCCGATGGGTGACGTCGCGCTCGGCGAGCCGTCGGGAGTCCACGGCGGCGTCCCGACCACTTCTCCGACGGAGGGCGCGCCGGAGGCGGAGCGCCCCACGACGACGGCAGCCCCCACCGCCTCCACCACCGACGAGCAGCCAGGGCGCACCTCCGCCCGGCGGACGGCCACGGTCGCCGCCACGACGGTGAGCAGGATGACCCCCGGGGGGTCGATGACCGTCACCTGCGTCGGCCCGGCGCTCTCCCGCTGGTCCGTCCTGCCGGCCAACGGCTGGTCCGTCACCCGGAGGTCCGTCGGCTCGGGGCAGGTCGTGGTGGGACTGGTCAGGAACGGCAGGAGGGGCAACGGCGGCAGGGGCGGGGTGACCGCGGTCACGGTCCGTGGCCGGTGCGAGGACGGCGGTCCTGCCGTCGACGTCACGGTCTCCTGACCCGGCCCGGCCGCGCCGGTTTCAGTCACCGCTCGATCACGCCGATGGTCTAGTGCCGAACCGTAGAGCCGCACAGGCTCCGACCCGGGAGAAACCATGGCTGACAAGTCGCCGCGGCAGCGGATGTCCCAGAAGTCCGGCAAGTCCCTCAAGGAGAAGCGCGCGGCCAAGCAGGCCAAGGCGCAGGCCAAGAGCAGGGCCCCGATGGAACCGGCCGACGACAAGCACTGAGCACCGTCCGAAGCACTCAGCTCCACCTGGAAGAACCGAACACCGCGCACCACCTGGAAGAACCGAACACCGCCCGGAGGGGGCGCGGCCGGGACCCGGTGAGGCCACCGGTCCCGGCCGCGTCCCCTCCTCCGGGACCCGGGTCATGCCCCTCCCTGGATCCCGTCGTCCCGGCCGGTGCCTGTGGTGTCCCGCCGGGACGCCCTCCGGACGGTCCCGATCCCCAGCAGCACCAGCACGAGCACCCCGAGCGCGGCGGCCGTCCACCCTGCCCACGCCGCAGCGGTCCGGACGGTCTCGCCCGACGGCAGCCCGCGGGTCGCCACGGGACCGTCGTCCGGCACGTGCACCGTGGTGGCGACGACGTCCCTCGCCACGGCGACCACCGGGACCGCCACCGGTCCCCCGCTGACCACGTCGCGGGAGGTGCTGCCCTCGACGGCGTCCCCGGCGCCCATGGCGATCACCCGCAGCTCCACCGACCTGGCTCCCTCCGGCACCGTCGCGTCGAGGATCTGCACTCCCAGTGGCCCGTCGACCTCGCCCTCGTCCAATGCCGCTCCCCGCGGCCCGGTGAAGACCTGGACGACCAGCCCGGTCCCGGTCCAGGCCAGGACCTTCGCGCCGAGGACGTCGGCGCCCTCCGCCGTGATGCCCCAGCCCGACACGACGCCCTGGTCCATCGTCAGCACGCCCCATGCCCCCGGCGCGACGGTGGCCCGGTCCGTCGCCCAGGCGAACCGGGCACCGGACGGATCGAGGGCCGGCTCGGCGCCGACGGCGGCCTCCGCATCGACGTCCGACTGCTCGGTCGCGAGCGGGATCCCCGGGATGACTCCGGTCCGCCCGGCTCCCGATCCGGCGCCCACCTGCACCACGCCCCCGCCGGGTCCGGTGCCGACCGTGACCGGGGCGCACTCGCACAGCACCGAGACCTTCCCCGTCGCGGTGACGCTCCAGCTCCGCGGTTTGCCGCCGGTGCCGTCGGTCGGCCGGACGTACCCGGTGACCACGACGCCCCCGGTCCTGGTGTCCCAGGCGATCCGCTCCGCCGTGCCGCCCCGTCCGAGATCGGGCAGCGGCACGTCCACCCGGTCGGCCCCGGCCACCCGGAGCAGGTGCAGGACGCTGGGGTCGCGGCTGCCGCTGCGCCACCGCTCGCTCGCCCAGGCGACCCACCGGCCGTCGGGGGACAGGGTCACCGCCCGGTCGTCCCTGGTCCAGGGCAGTCGCCGGTAGACCCGGCCGTCCCCCGACACCACGACGAACCCCTGCAGCCGGTCCGGAGCACCGCGCGACACCCGTGACGCGAGCGCCATCGAGGCGACCTCCATGTCCCCGGCCGCCAGCTCGGGGGTCGCCCGGGGCGGGCTCCACCACCGGTCGGGCAGCCCGCTCGGCCCGGATGCCCGGTCCGCGGGAACGGGGGACCCGACCACGAGGGAGACGGCCGCCAGGCCCACCGCGACCACCGCGACGGAGGCCGCGGCCAGCGCCGGCACCAGCAGGTTCCCACCGGCCCTGCGCCGGGGGCCGCGGCCGGTGCGCATCCGTCCGGCCCGCAGGGAGAACCGGCCGCCGTCAGGCGACGCCGCCCGCTCTGCCGTCCGCCCGGTCGCCTCCCTCGCGGGCGACTCCCCCGCCCTGCGCCGGATCGCCGCGGCGTCGAGCACCACTCCGGCGACCGCCTCGGCCGCCGCGTCGTCCATCGCCCGGCCCAGCCCGCTGTCGGTCCTCATCGCGTGAGCTCCCTCCCGGATCCGGTGCCCAGGTCCTCCCCCAGCCACGGAGCCAGCGTCCGCAACCGCGCCAGCCCGTCCCGGCACTGGGACTTGACGGTGGACGGCGAGCAGCCGAGGGCGCGCGCCGTCTCCACCTCGGTCAGGTCCTCGTAGAAGCGGAGGACCAGGACGGCGCGCTGCCGGGGCGCCAGCCTGCGCAGGGCTTCGGCGAGCCCCAGCCGCACCGGGACCTCCTCGACCCCGCCGGTGCCCCCGCCCGGGAACCAGGAACGCTCCCCCGGGTCGCCGGACAGCCCGCCGAGCGGAACGACCTCCATGCCGCGCCGGCGCCTCCAGGAGTCGATCCAGATCGACCGGACCGCCGCCCTCGCGTAGGCCTCGGGGTTCCCCCCGCCCCCGAGGCGGTCCCAGCGGGGCACCAGCCGCGCCAGCGCCTCCTGGGCGAGATCCTCGGCGGCGTGGACGTCCGCGGTCAACAGCCAGGCCAGGCGCAGCAGCGCGGGACCCCGGGCGGCGACGAACGCCTCGAACCCTGTGACGTCTCGCATGCGTCTCTCCTCCGCCCGGTGCCGGCCGACCTGCCTCGTGCCGTTGCCGTGCCCGACACCCGTCCGAACGCAGCAGATCGCGATCCGGGTGGGTACGTCGATCACCGTGTCGAACGCGTCTCGTGGAGGGTAGCGCCGGCTCGAAACATTTCGATGAACACCGAGGGGGACATATGCCGCACGGTCGTTATGAAACCGCAGGCAGAGCCCCTCTTGACGCACCAACGGCCGCCGCCTAGCGTGCACATTTACAGCGGAAGTTTCCGGAACATGATGCTGTCATCCCGGTTACTTCTCGATTAATGATCATTACCCACCGTCAGGCCCGGTGACCGGTCGAGCGGCGGTGACGCTCGCCCTCCGACAAGGCGTCCCGCCACGGAACCCCGTTCATCCGGCCGAAGGCGGCCCGGAAAGGAGAGACCGATGAAGCTCCGACGGTCGACCACAGCTGGCATCGTCGCCGCGGCGGTCCTCGGCCTGGCGGGCATCGTGCCCGCCGTTGCCACGCTCAAACCCGCCGATCGACCCGCCGACCAGAGCCTCAAGGCCCTGGGCATGCGGCACGGCCTCTACATCGGCACCGCCGTCGACACGGACGCCCTCGTGGACGAGAGCGATCCCACCTACCGGACGAAGGTCGCCTCCGAGTTCTCGACGGTGACCGCCGAGAACGTCATGAAGTGGAGCGAACTCGAGCCGACGAGGGGCACGTACAACTGGGAGCCGGCCGACCGGCTGATCGCGTTCGCGCAGAAGAACCGGCAGCAGGTCCGTGGGCACGTGCTGGTCTGGCACAACCAGCTGCCCGAGTGGCTGACCGAGGGCGTCGCCGACGGCTCGATCGACAAGGAGGAGCTCCGCGCGCTGCTCAAGAACCACATCACGAATGTGGTCACGCACTTCCGGGGCAAGATCTGGCAGTGGGACGTCGTCAACGAGGCGGTGACCGACCCCTGGGCGACGTCGGACGGCGTCATCACCTACAAGGGATTCTGGGCCGAGAACCTCGGGCCGGACTACATCGCCGACGCATTCCGCTGGGCCCGGGCGGCCGACCGGAAGGCCCTGCTCTTCTACAACGACTACAACATCGACGCCTTCGGTGACGAGGGCCCGTCGGACAAGACGTTCTTCGTCTACAAGATGGTCAAGGACCTCAAGGCCAAGGGCGTCCCGATCGACGGAGTCGGCAGCCAGGGTCACCTCGCCACCCAGTACGGCAACTACGACGCCCTCCAGGCCGCCGCCGCGCTCCAGCGGTTCTCCTCTCTCGGGCTCGCGACGGCGCTCACCGAGGTCGACGCGCGCAGCCAGCTGACCGAGCAGGTGAAGGCCGGCAACTCCGCAGAGATCAACCCCAGGGATCAGGCGTCGGCGTACAACTACAGCGTCCTCATGCAGGCCTGCCTCGCCGACCGGCACTGCCTCTCGTACACGGTCTGGGGCTTCACCGACAAGCACTCGTGGGTGAGCTACACCGACCTCGGCGACGGCAAGGGGAACGAGGGCATGGCCACCCTGCTCGACGAGAACTACCAGCCGAAGAAGGCCTACAACACCCTCAAGGCCGACCTGGCCTTCGCGGGAGGGCCGCTGGTGCAGCCCAGGGTCCCGCAGCGGGCCAACCCCGGCCGCGGCTGAGCGAGCCCCGCCAAGCCGGCCGGGCTCGGCGGACGGGTCACCGCGGTGCGCGCCGAGATGACCCAGAGATCGCGGGAGGGCGGGTTGTCGGGACCCGCCCTCCCGCATCGTCGTCCCGGGGACGGCCGCCACCACGCCGTCCGGTGCCGACCGCGCGGCCGAGCGCCGACGGGCCCGCGCCGGTACGGCGTCCGGGGTCACCGCCCCGGCGGGGGCTCGATCGATCGTGCGAGGGTGCCGACGGCGGACGCCAGCCGGCCACGGGCACCGGCCCACCGGTCCCTGATCCGGTCGAGCACGCCGTCGATCCGTACGCCGGCGCCGGCCAGGAGCGGGGTCACCGAACCCACCGCCCCGCCGCCGGAGGCCGACGGCCGGACCGGTACGGGCGACCCCGGCAGGAGGGTGCGGACCAGGGCGTCCACCGTTGCCGGGACGTCCCGGGCGGCGAGCCGCACCGTGGCCAGGCAGCGCTGGCCCTGCCAGATGCTGAGCACTGTCCGGTCGGAGTCCGGGTGGCTGCTGATCCGCAGCGAGCGTCCCGCGGTGTCCCGCCCCACGATCACGGATCCGCGCGGGGGGATGGCGGCGACGGGCAGGGGCGATACGGTCACGCCGGCAGTGTGCCCGTCACCGACCCGCCGGTCCAGACCTCACCGGCCACCCGGTGCGAGGACCTCACCGGCCGGACGGCGAGAAGTGCATGTAGTCCCGGCACGAACGGTAGTCACCGCCCCAGGTCCAGCCGAGAGCGCGGAACGCCGCCACCACGGGACCGCCTGCGCGGATCATCCCGGGCCTGACCCTGTCCCTGCGGGTGTAGGCCGAGGCCAGCTCCGGGAGCACGAGATCGCCCTTGACGTAGGGGTTCTGGAACGGATTGATGTCGAGGGCCGTCCCGGAGGCGTGCTCCGACCAGCGGGTCGAGCCGACGGCCGGACGGCAGACGAACGCCCCGGTGGTGTTCCCGTCGCCGGTCGGCTCGGCGTCCCGCTCCGCGACGGTGGTGATCCGCATCCGCTCGATCGGGAACCGCGCGTCGAACAGGCGGTGGAACGCGGTCACCACGTCCGCGGCGACCCGGCGGTGCACGAGCAGCTCGCCGGTGTGCGTCCTGGCGTCGAACCCCCAGAACGACACCCGCAGGTAGCGGAGGTCCGCCGCGGCGACAGGGCAGGCGGCCGACCACGTGGACCGGGCGAGCACGTCCGGCGGGACGGCGTCGACCGAGCCGTGGAACCGGTCGTCCACCGGCGGCGGCAGTTCGTCGACGGTGATGATCTGCCGGACCCGGAGCTCCGGCGGGGTCTGGCGCGCCCGGGCGTACCGGCCGCCTGCCCGCGGCAGGACCCGCCGGCCCAGCCAGGACGGCGCAGCCGTCGCACCGGTGCCCCGGGTGGACGGCGTCCCCGACACCGGAGCCGTCGACGTCGCGACACCCACCGTGCCGGGGGACGTGGTGACCGCGGGGGGCGTTGTGACCGTGGAGGATGTCGCGGAGCGGTCGCCGGACGCGCACGCCGACAGGGCACACCCGGTGATCACGACCGCCAGGACGGCCCGTCCGAAGATCATGGACGAGTATCCCCCGCAGGGCGGGTCGCTGTCAGCGGGCGTCGGGATCGCCGTGGGCAGGTTCTCCGGTCGCGCCGGGGGGCCGGGGGCCCGGTCCGTCCCCGCCGTCGCGGGGCAGGGTGACGGTGTACACCGCGCGTCCCATCTCCGTGCCCACCGAGACCCTCCCGCCGTGCCGGTCCTCGACGACGGCCCGGACCAGGGCGAGCCGGGGGCCGGTCCTACCGGCCGAAGGTGCCACGGCGATGAAGGGGTCGGCGACCCGGCGGTGCACGCCGTCCGACACCAGGATCCCGGTGCCGGACACCACGACGACGACGTTCTCCCCGTCCACCCCGCAGCTGACCGTGACCGTTCCCGGCCCGCCGCGCTCCTCGACCGCCTCGGCCGTTGTCATGACCAGGTCGAGGACGGCGTGGTTGAGGTCGCCGACGGCGCAGGTGACCGGGGGCAGCCCGGGCGGATCGACGGCGATCTCCACCTGGCACCGGACCCGGATCCGCGCGACGGTGGCCATGGCCTCCAGCGCCTCGACGAGGTCCACCGGAGCCTGCGCGTCCTGGCCGGGAGGGCTGAACGCACGCATCGCCCGCACCAGGGTGCTCACCCGGTCCACCCCGTCGAGGACGGCCCGCGCGGCCGACGGCACCCCGGCGAGAAGCCGGTCGGGGTCCGGGCGCGGATCCGGGTCGGGGTCCGGATCCGGGTCGCGGTCGGGGTCGGGGTCCGATCGCGGGGCGGGGTCCGGGGCCAGGGCCGGGGCCGGGGCCCGACGGGAGTCCGGGTCCGGGGTGGCCGGTGTCCCCCGGTGGTCGCCCACCAGCTCCGCCATCGCGGTGCAGGTGTCGGCGAGGACGACGGCCCCGCCGGCGAGCCGCCGGACCGGAGCGTCGAGCTCGACGGCCAGATCGGCGGCGAGCCTGCCGAACGCCTCCAGGCGCTGCGCGTGCTGCGCCTCCAGCTCCCGCGCCCTGCGCTCCGAGATGTCGGCGATCACCCCGACCAGGCCGAGACGGCGTCCGCTCTCGTCGGTGAGCGGCCGGGCGGTCACCTCGACCGGGATCTCCTCCTTCGCCAGCCGCAGCAGCTGGCACTCGAAGGTCGACGGCGCGGTCCCGGCGGACATGTCGGCCAGGTGCAGGGCCACGGTGTCCCGGTCCTCGCGGTGCACGAAGTCCTGCAACTGCCTGCCCAGCGAACGGACCATCCCGTACCCGGTGAGGGCGCTCCAGGTCGGGGTGAGCGAGACCAGCCGGCACCATCCGTCGAGCTGGAAGACCACGTGCCCGGCGCCGTCCACGACGGCGTGGTAGGACAGCAGGGTCCGCCGCAGCTCCAGCGCCGTCATCACCTGGCGGGCCAGCGCGGTCAGCGCGGACCGCTCCCGCGGCCCCAGCTCGCCGGGGCGCTGGTCCATGACGAACAGCTCACCGAGCCGATACCCGTCGGTGGTGACCAGCGGCGCGGCGGCGAGGAACCGGAACACCTCGCCGCCCACCTCGAACTCCTCCTGGTGGCAACGCACCCCCGCCGCCTCGCCCGAGGTCCGCTCCGCGGGCACCGACCTGCCGGTGGGCCAGTCGTCCCGACGGAGCTGGCGCGGCACGACGCCGAGCCGCGACGTGAACCAGATCCGCTCCTGGTCGAGGAACCCGATCCCGGCGACCGGATGCCCGGTGACCACCCGGGCCAGGTCCGCCACGTCGTCGAGGGCCGCGTCCGGAGGGGTGTCGAGGACGGCGTACCTGGCCAGCGCGCGCAACCTGGCGGTCTCCCCGCGCCGGCGCCTGGCCGGACCGGTCGGGATCCGCAGGCCGGGCAGCCCGGCGAGCCCCGGCAGCCGGGCGAGGGCGGCGAGGCCGAGCCCGTCGTCCGGGGTCATCGGGGAGCCGGGGCGAGCAGGTAGCCGAGGCAGCGCACCAGTTCCTCCGCGTCGAACGGCTTGGCCAGGAAGTAGTCGACCCCGCCGTTGCAGGCCTGCCAGGCCTGGGCCTCGTCCGCCGCCGCGGTGAGCATGACGACGGGGAGGTCGGCCCCGCCGTCGGCCTGCCGCACCCTGGCCAGGACCTCGTGACCGCTGAGCCCCGGCATCATCACGTCGAGCACGACGCAGTCCGGACGCTCCCTGTCGATGGCCTCCAGCGCGGACACGCCGTCCGCGGCGAAGCCCACCTCGTAACCCTCCAGCTCCAGGAGGTCACCGACGTACTCCCGGACGGCGGCATCGTCGTCGACGACCAGCACGTGTGCCACGGTGACCTCCAACGGTGGTCGACGGGGGTCGCGAGGGCGGTCCTCTTCGTATCGGCAGCCCGGCGCGGGCAAGGATGCGCCGGGCGGGTGATCCGGGTGCCGCGGGGAGGCTCCTGCGCTGCGGGGGTGTTGCCCGGCTCTCGAACGGTCGACAGTGGAATGACCGTTCGCGGCGCGGGCTGGCGGAGGAGCACTGGACCAGGGAGACGGCCATGTGGGTGCTATGCCGATGGACCCGATCGGGAATCCCGGCCCGGCACGGGCCGAGAGGACGGCTCCTGGTGTCCCCCGTCGACACGCTGCCGACAGAGCAGGCCCTCCCCTGCGGCGGCTCCCGGACCGATGTCACCTTCCGGTCCCGGATCACGGCCCTGGTCAGCGGCGTCGTCCTGGCCTGCGGTGCTGCCGCGACCGGATCGGCGGTCCCGGCCGGTGCTGCGGGCGCCGTCCCGTCGGCCGACGAGCCGCCGGTCCGCGTCGTCGTCACCGGTGCCGGGGCCGTCTCCGCGGCAGGGGCCGTCGAACGGGCCGGCGGCCGGGTCACCTCACGACTGCCGCTCATCGGCGGTGTCGTGGCCGAACTGCCGGCCGGAGCCCGGCTGCCGGCCGGTCTGCGGGTCACCGAGGACCGGCCGGTCACGTTCGCCTCCGCCGCGCCGTCACCATCCGTCGCGAGTTCGACGGTGCGGGCCACGATCGGGCTGCCGCCGGACGGCGACGACGGTCACGGGGTGACCGTCGCCCTCGTCGACACCGGGGTGACCGAGGTCGGCGACCTGGCCGGCCGGATCGTCGGGCACGTCGACGTGACCGGCACCGCCGACGGCGCCGTCCGCGACGGGCACGGTCACGGCACCTTCACCGCGGGACTCATCGCGGGCACCGGCGCGACGTCGGCCGGCGCCCACCGCGGGGTCGCGCCGGGTGCGCGGATCCTCGACGTGCGGGTCGCCCGGCCGGACGGGACCACCGACCTCAGCTCCGTCCTGCAGGGGCTGCAGGCTGTCGCGGACCGCGAGCGCCGGGACCGGATCCGGGTGGTCAACCTCTCCCTCGCCTCGGGCAGCCCGGTCCCCTACCAGCTCGACCCGCTGAACCGGGCGCTGCGGGGGCTGTGGCGGCGCGGGATGACCGTGGTGGTGGCCGCGGGCAACGGCGGACCGGCCGACGGCACCGTCTCGGCCCCCGGCAACGACCCGGTCCTGCTCACCGCGGGCGGCCTGGACGAGAACGGAACCCCGCTCCGGGACGACGACATCGTGCCGGAGTGGTCGGCGAGGGGTCCGACCCGCCAGGGCGTGACCAAACCGGACCTGGTGGCCCCGGCGGCATCCGTGATCGGCCTGCGCACCCCGGGCAGCGTCATCGACACGGCCTACCCGCAGGCCAGGGTGGGCGAGGCGTACCTGCGCGGGTCGGGGACCTCGATGGCAACCGCCGTGGTCTCCGGCGCAGCCGCCGCCCTGGTCGCGGAGAACCCCCGGCTCCGGCCGGACGACGTGAAGGCGCTGCTGGCCGGGAACGCCTACCGGGTGCCCGGGCTGGCCGACCCGCACGCGGCCGGCAGCGGCGGGCTCGACCTGGCCGCAGCGCTGGCCGCGGCCGGCTCGTACCGGGGCCGGGGAGCGACGGCCGAAGGACCCGTCCCGGGGAACCCGGCGACCTGGCGGGCACTGGCCGCGGGCATCGAGGCCGGGGACGCCGCCGCCGCGGCCCGTGCCTGGCGGGCGCTCGACCCCGCGGCCCGGTCCTGGGCCGCCCGGTCCTGGGCCGGACTGGACACCCCGGCCAGGGCCTGGGCGGCGCGCTCGTGGGCCGCAAGGTCCTGGGCGGGGAGGGAGGGCGCCGACGCGGAGGAGTGGGCCGCGCGCTCGTGGGCCGCGCGGTCCTGGGCTGCTGACGACTGGGCCGCGCGGTCCTGGGCCGCCCGGTCCTGGGCCGCGCGCTCCTGGGCCGCCAGGTCCTGGGCCGCCGACGACTGGGCCGCGCGCTCCTGGGCGGGCGACGTCTGGAGCGCCCGGTCCTGGACGGCCCGGTGGTGACCGCGCCGAGGTGGTGACGGAGGACTGATCGCACTGGAGGACCGGAGGTGACCCGGTGAGCGGGGGGAGCCGCCGCACCGCCGAGGGCGGTGCGGCCGCTCGCCGCGCACTCCCGCGATGGTGGTCACCGGTGCACGGAACGGTCGCCGGAGTCGGGGGCGCCGGGGCGCTCGCCGGTCTCTGGGTGCTCGTCGCCCCGTCGTCCGGTGCCGGGCCGGTGCTTGCGGTGGACTGGCTCGGCGGGGCCCTCGCCGTCTGCGTGCTGACCCTGGTGACCTGTGCCGCCGAGATCGCCGCCGTCCGCCTCCGACACGGTGACGAGACCGAGGAGATCACCCTGCTCGACCCGGCGGTGCTGCTGAACGTGCTGCTGCTGCCCCCGCGGCAGGCGCTCCTGGTGTCCCTCGCCGGGCT
Organism: Actinomycetales bacterium; assembly: GCA_012719445.1. GTDB lineage: Bacteria > Actinomycetota > Actinomycetes > Actinomycetales > Kineosporiaceae > JAAYAH01. The sequence continues at coordinate 14,574 of JAAYAH010000083.1, forward strand.
CGTCCTCGCCTACGTCCTCCGCCGCAGGGCCGTGGTCAAGGCGGCGTTCAACCTCGGCACCTACGCCGTGGCGACGTCCCTGCTGATCGTGCTGCTGCGGGCGACGGCAGGGGACGCGGGCCGGACCGACCTGCGGCTGGTGGCGGCGATGGTGCTGGGCACGGCGGGCTTCGTCGCCGTGAACGTGCTGTTCCTGTCGCTCCTCTTCGCGGTGCGGGGAGCCGGCAGGCCGCTCGCCCTGATCCGCGAGGACCTCCGGCTCTCCGCGCTGACCCTCGGCGGCACCGTCGGACTCGCCGCCACCACGGTGGCCCTGCTGCGGACGCCGACGTTCCTCCCCTTCGCCGCGCTTCCCTCGGCCGCGCTGACCTACGCGTACCGGGCGACGGTGACCGAGGCGGAGGAACGGCAGAGATCCTCCCGGGTGCTCGCCTTCTCCCAGATCCTGGCCGCGAGCCCGGGCCGGGACGCCGCGGTGTCCGCGTTCCTGCGGCTCGTCCGGGAGGGCTTCTCGGCCGACGACGCGCTGGCGATCTTCGACAGCGGTGAGGTGCTCGCCCTGTCGGGGAGCGGTGACGCCGAGCCGCGCACGCTGCCGATGACCCCGCTGCACCGGGAGCTGTCCCGGCTCGCCGCGGACGGCGCCCTGCTCGTCGGGGGCGACCGGCTGCCGCCGGGATGGACGAGGGCGATGGCGGCGCCGCTGGACGGCGACGGCGGCCCGGTCGGCGCCGTGGTGGTGGGACGGCGCGACAGCGCCCCGCTCCGGCCGAGGGACCTCACCGTCCTCAGTCCCATGGCGAGCGCGCTGGCGGAGGCCCTGGGCCGGGAACAGCACCTTGCCCAACTGGTCGAGGAGACCAGCAAGCTGCGGGCCGTCGTCGCCCAGTCCGGGGACGGGATCCTGGTCCTCGACGGCGACGGCGTGGTCCAGCTGTGGAACCCGGCTCTCGCCCGGCTGTCCGGCCGCTCCGAGGAGGAGGCGCTCGGCCGGCCCCTCGGCGCCCTGCTGGAGACCCGGGACCTGCAGGGGAACCCGGTGGACGCGTTCGCCGAGGGGCTGCGCCTGCTGTCCCCGGCGACCCCGGAGGTCGCCGTGGACCTGGAGGTGACCCGCCCGGACGGCGAGCGGCGGTCGGTCCGCTGCGCCCACGCGGCGACCTTCGACGAGCACGGCCTGGTCCGGGACGTCGTCAACGTGCACGACCTCACCAGGGAGCGCCAGGTCGAGCGGCTGAAGTCGGACTTCGTCGCCACGGTGTCCCACGAGCTGAGGACCCCGATCACCCCGATCAAGGGCTACGCCGACCTGCTGCGCAGGCGGGGCGACGGCCTGCCTGCGCAGAAGCGGACCAAGGCCCTCGACGTCATCGCCGACCGGGCAGCCCACCTGAGCCGGCTGGTCGAGGACCTGCTCCTCGCCTCCCGGATCAGCGGTGACCAGGAGCCGGTCCGGTCCCTGGTGATCTCGGAGACCGAGCTGACGGCCCTGGTGACCCGGGCGATCGAGGACTTCTCGGCCGACGCCGACCGGCTGCGGTACACGTCCGGCCCCCCGGTGCGGGTGGACTGCGACCCCACCCGGGTCATCCAGGTGCTCACCAACCTCGTCGCGAACGCGCTGAAGTACTCCCCCGGCACCTCGGTGGTGCGGCTGGGGGTGACGGTCCGGGGCGACCGGGGGTGCGTCGAGGTGCGCGACCAGGGCCGGGGCATCCCCGCCGACGAGCTCGAACAGGTCTTCGAGAAGTTCCACCGGGTCGAGGACCCCATGGTGATGTCGACCAGCGGCACCGGTCTCGGGCTGTACGTCGCCCGGCACCTGGCCCGCGGCATGGGCGGGGATCTCACCGTCGACTCGGTGCTCGGGCAGGGCTCGGTGTTCACCCTCCACCTCCCCCTCGCCCGCTCGGACGGGGGGCAGCCGACCCCTCCTCCCGGGGGCTCAGCACCCCTCTCGTGACGATCTGCTCGGCCCGATCCTCCGAAAGCCCTGGTGGCCCGGAGGGATGACCAGCACAATGGGCCGCATGCGCCTACCCGCCCCCGTCGACCGTCTCCTCACGGCCCGGCGTGAGGCAGCGGCCCGCCGGGCGATGGCGGGGATCGGCGATCCCGGGGAGGTGGTGCCCGTGACGGCGCGCCGTCCCCCGGTGGTGCGCCGACGGCCGGGATTCGCCGGGATCGCCGGGGCTGTGGTGCTCTTCGCCCTGGCCCAGACCCCGTCACTGCTGCCCAGGTCGTGGTTCCTGCAGGGGATCGTCGCCGGGTTCACGGCCGCGATCGGCTACGGCGTCGGCGCCACGGCCGGGGCGGTTGTCCGGTGGACCGTGCGCCGGCTCCGCCACCTCGACCCCCGCCCCGGGACCAGGGCGTGGCTGCTCCTCGGCCTCGCCTCGGCGGCGGTGGTGGCTGCGGCGCTGACCCAGGGGCTGGCATGGCAACGCGAGGTGCACCGGCTGGTCGGGATCGACGGCCCGGCGACCTGGCACCCGGTCCGGTTGTCCCTGCTGGCGACGGGCGTGCTGGCGGTCTGCCTGCTCCTGGCACGGGTGGTGCGACTGGCGGCCAGGTCCCTCGGTCGCGGACTGTCCCGGTTCGTCCCGGTGCAGGCGGCCAACGCGGTCGCGACGCTCGTCGTCGGGATCATGCTGACCGGGTTCGTCCAGGGATTCCTGTTCGAGGGGTTCGTGGACGGGATCGGCCGGATGTGGTCGCTGCGGGACGACACCATCCCCCCGGGGCTGACCCCGCCCACCTCACCGACGATCTCCGGCGGACCCGGCTCGCTGGTGGACTGGTCGACCCTCGGCTACAAGGGGCGGGAGTTCACCGGCATCGTGACCGAGACGGCCGACCTGAGGGCGTTCTCCGGCCGGGAGCCGACCCCGCCGATCCGGGTCTACGTCGGGCTGAGGTCCGCCGAGAGCGCCCGGGACCGGATCGCCCTGGCCATGGCCGAGCTGGACCGGACCGGGGCCTGGGACCGCGACGCGCTCGCGGTGGTCACGACGACGGGCACCGGCTGGGTCGACCCGCGCCTGGCGGCGTCCCTGGAGTACCTCTGGGGCGGGAACAGCGCCATCGTGGCCATGCAGTACTCCTACCTGCCCAGCTGGATCTCGTTCCTCAACGAGAAGGACGAGGGAGCGCGGGACGGCACGATGCTCATCGACGCCGTGCGCGAACGCTGGGCCGCCCTCCCCAAGGACCACCGGCCGAAGCTGCTGCTCGCCGGGGAGAGCCTGGGCTCCCTCGGCATCGAGTCGACCTTCGCCGACCTCGACGACCTCGCGAGCAGCGTCGACGGCGCCCTGCTCGTCGGGCCGACCAGCGCCAACCCGGTGTGGAACGACGCGACGCGGACCCGTGACCCAGGATCGCCGGTCTGGCGTCCCGTCGTCGACGACGGGACGACGGTCCAGTTCCTCGAGGCCCCGGGCGACCTGGACCGGGTGGGCGCCGCCCCGGCAGCCCCCCGGGTGGTGTACCTGCAGAACTCCTCCGACCCCGTCGTCTGGTGGAGCTCCGACCTGCTGTGGCGGCGCCCGGCGTGGCTCGAGGGGACCAGGGGCCCGGACGTCTCCTCCTCGATGCGCTGGTACCCGGTGGTCACCTTCTGGCAGGTCGCCGTCGACCTGGTCTTCGCGATCCAGGTGCCGCCGGGGCACGGCCACTGCTACGGGGCCGAGATGGTCGACGGGTGGGCAGCCCTCGCCACCCCGCCGGGATGGTCGGCGACGGACACCGCCCGGCTGCGCGTCGTCATCGACGATCCCGACCTGCCGCACCACCGCGAGCAGCCGTACGAGAAGCTGTTCCGTCCCTCGGGCGAGTGACCCGGGGCGGCGACAGGTTGCGGGGGACGTCATCGGGGAGGCGGCATGCCGGAGACCACCAGGGCGCTCGTCCTCGGCAGCGGCGGGATCACCGGGATCGCCTGGGAGCTCGGGATCCTCGCCGGGCTCGCCGAGGCCGGCGTCCGCCTGACGGAGGCCGATCTCGTGGTCGGCACCTCGGCCGGTGCCGTGGTCGGCGCCGAACTGGCCCTCGGCCGGCCCGTCGAGGAGCTGTACGCACGGCAGTTCGAGCCGGCCGACACCGACCGCCCGCTGCGGACGACCCCCGGGATGATGGTCCGGTACGCCGGGGCGATGCTGCCGGTCCGGAACGCCACCGCCGGCCGGGTCCGGCTGGGCCGGCTGGCGCTGGAAGCCCGCGACCTGCCGATGGCCTGGCCGCCGAGGGACTCCGGCTCCCCGTCCCCCGCCTGGCCCGCCGGGCGTCGGCTCGTCGTGGCCGCCGTCGACGCCGGGTCGGGGCGATTGCGTACCTTCGACGCGGCCAGCGGGGTCGACCTGACGGACGCCGTGTCCGCCAGTCACGCCGTCCCGCTGATCTGGCCGCCGGTCGCGATCGACGGACGGCACTACCTCGACGGCGGGATGCGGTCCCCGGCGAACGCCGATCTCGCGGCGGACGCGGACCGGGTGGTCGTACTCGCGCCGCTGACCAGGGCCTGGCGTCTCGCCGACCGGCCGCAGCGGCAGGTGGCCGCACTGCCGTCCGGGGTCGCCCGGCTGCTGGTCACCCCGGATCGAGCCGCCCGGCGGGCGACCGGCTGGAACACCCTGAACGCCGGGAAGCGGCCCGCCGCCGCGCTGGCCGGCCGGGCCCAGGCGGCCGCCGTCGCGGACGCCGTCCGCGCGGTGTGGAGCTGAGCGGCTGGTTCCTCCCCCGGCCGAGGCCGACCGCATCGAGGTGTCGCGGATCGCTGTCGCGGGCGGGAGGCCCAGATGCCCGGATGCCCGAATAGGTTGTCAGGTTCGGACATGATGTCCCATTGGTGACGCCGAAGAAGCACGATGCGGTCGTGCCCCTGGGACCGGGACGCCGTGATTCCTACCCTCCGTGGTATCACCCGTCGCCCGGCCTGATCCGGTTCAGGGCCCTGTGCCGTGACCCCGACCAGGACGGGCAGGAACAGGAAGGACCCGGAGATGAGAATCTCCTCCATCCGCAGACGACCGCTCTCCCTCGGCAGCCTGCTGCTGACCCCGGTCCTGGCATTCACCGGGCTGCTCATGGCGTCCGCCCCGAGCAGCGCCGCACCCGTCTGCAGCGCGAATGTCAGAGTGAACGGGCAGTGGTGGGTCGTCGTCGACGTCACGCTCACCAACGTCGGCGACCTGCCCTCACCCGGCTGGCGGGCCGAGGTCGCCCTCCGGACGCCGCTCACGAGTTACTCGGTCTGGGGCGCCGCGGCGGACGGGGTGCTCCCCGACGTGGACGGCTCGGCCACCTACGTGTTCACCGAGGCCGGCTGGAACGGACAGGTGCCTCCGAACGGTGCCGCGGGGTTCGGCTTCTACGGTTTCCTCACCCAGCCGATGAAGGACCCCTTCCTCGGGGCCTCCTGCACGATGACCGAGGCCCACTACACCCCGCCCCCCACCCCACCGACGGTCGTCACGACCACTACTACCACCCGGTCCTGACGGGCCTCGCGGCGCCGTGACCGCTGCCGGCCGGCTGCTCGGGCAGCAGTGACCCGGCGGCGAGGTCGGTGTCCGCGACGGTGCGGTCCCGGCCCTGTGCCTTCGCCCGGTACAGGGCCTGGTCCGCGGCGTGCAGCAGGGTCTCCGGCCCGTCCGCGCCACCCGGGAGCGCCGCCGCGAGGCCGATGCTCGCGGTGACGACGGGGGCGATCGTCGAGGCGTCGTGCGGGATCGCCTCCGCGGCCAGCAGCCGGTGGATCCGCCGGGCCACGGACGACGCGCCGTCCCGGCCGGTCCGCGGCAGCACCACGACGAACTCCTCGCCGCCGAACCGGCAGGCCAGGTCATCCGAGTGGCCCACGGCCGCCGCGACGCAGGCGGCAACGGCGCGCAGGGCCCGGTCCCCGAGCACGTGCCCGTACCGGTCGTTGTAGAGCTTGAACAGGTCGACGTCCACCATGAGCAGCGCCAGCTCACCGCCGTCGGCGGCGTGGAGGCACCACTGGTCCGCGAGGTGGCGCTCGAAGGCGGCCCGGTTGGCGATCCCGGTCAGCCCGTCGATCTCGGCGGACCGGCGCAGCTCGGCGTTGGCCCGGCGCAGCTCCTCGGTGCTCAGCAGTGCCTCGAGAGTGCGGACCAGGTCCCACTTCACCGGTTCGGCCACCGGGGGCGCGTCGAGCGGGAGCTCGGTCAGCAGGTAGCCCAGGACGCCACTGGCCCTGTTCAGCAACTGGCAGGCGAGGAACCCGGCGCCGAGTTCCCCGCGCAGGGTGTCCGGCAGCAGCGCGTCCCGGGGGAACGGGGCGTCGGGGAGCGGATGCAGCCGCCCGTCCCGGTAGTCCATCACCAGCCGGGAGACGAGGGTGCCCGTGCCGTCCGGACACCGGCCCTGCTGGAACCCCTCCTCGTGCAGAACCAGGAAGAACCGCGGGATCCCGAGCAGCGGCAGGCAGGACGCCAGGGCGGTGGTCACGTCGTCGACGGACCGGCAGTCGGTGAGCGCCCTGCTCACCCGGCGGACGGCGCTGTGCGCGTCCAGGTGTCCCCGGGCCAGCCGGGCGATGCCCGCCGCGGTCATCTGGTCGTCCAGCTCGCCGCCCCGGACGCTCGACCCCCGCACCACCAGCCGGCACGGGACGAGCACCCGCTCGGGTGCCGGTCGGCCGGCGACGGCGTCGAGCAACGCCCTGGCCGCGGTCGCGCCCTGTTCGACGAGGGACTGGTCCACCGAGGTCAGCCCCGGCCAGTGCAGGGCAGCCGCCGGGTAGTTGTCGAAACCGGTCACCGCGACGTCCTCGGGTACCCGCAGCTCGGCCTCGGCCAGAGCGTCGATCGTCGCGAGCGCGCACCAGTCGTCCGTGGTCACCACGGCGTCCAGGTCCCTGCGTCGGCGCAGCAACCGGGACACCGCGTTCCTGGCGACCTCACGCTCGGCGCGCCCGTCGACGACGAGCCCCTCGTCGACCGTGAGTCCCCGCCGGGCGACCTCCTCGCGGAACACCGCCTCCCGCACGACGTGGTCGGGCTGGTGCGGCAGGCCACGGACCAGGGCCGGGCGCCGGGCCCCGTACTCGTCCAGCAGGTGACCCATCACCGCCCGGAAGCCCTGGTCGTTGTCGGCGCGCACCGACATCTGCCCGGACCTGCCGTCCCCGACGTGCACCACGGGGATCCCCAGCGAGCTCCGCAGCCGCTCGAGCGCCTCCGCCTGGACCGGTGACAGCGCGGGGGTGAGGATCAGTCCGATCGCCTCGGGGTGCCGGAGCAGGCCGGCCAGCGACGGCGGCACGGCCTCGACGGCGTTGACGTCGACCTGGGAACCGCGCACGGCCTCGGCGCTGTTGGCGTAGTTGGCGTAGGCGACGAGCGAGACACCCTCGGCGGCGAGGATGTCCCGCGCTCCCCGCAGCAGTTCCATCTGGTAGGTCTCGACGCAGGTCACCACGGCCACGACCATCCGCCCAGACCGCACGGTCATCGCCGTCACCACCCGCCCGCGCCGAGCACGCTGTGGTGGTGGTCTCGGTGCCGGACGGGGGGACCTTGACGGCGACGCGACCCCGTGTCACCCGAGCGGGCCGAGTCCCCCCGTTCGCGGGAGACAGCCTGCTCCGGTCGGGGGATCCCTCGACCGGGCGAAAGGTCAGGACACCGGGCGGACGGTGATCGCCCGTCGTCCCGGTCCGTGCGGGACGCCGCCAGGCCTTCCCGTCTCGGTCGCGTCCCGGCTCACGACTCGATCAGGGCCGGGTGGTCCTCGTCGTCCACCGTGGCCGCGAGATCCGCGACGCCGAGAGGCCCGACCTCACGCTCGTAGCGCTCGAAGGCGGGGAGCGTCCACCGCCGGTCGGGATCCGTCCGTCGGGCGAGGGCCGCCGAGGACAGCCACAGGTGAACGGTCAGGTCGACGGGAAGGCGACCGCCGAGCAGCAGCGACCCGCTGAGGACGCAGACCCCGCCCGCCGGGACCCGGGTGAACGGTGCCCGGCTCGCCCTGTCGGTCGCGCTGTCCCACAGACTCGCCACGATCACCCCGGAGCCGCCCGGCGCCAACGGATCGAGAACCGTCCGCCGCAGCCCTCCCGTGTCCAGCCACTCCTCGTAGTAGGCGTCGGGATCGGTCCTGCCCCGCTCGAACCGCCTGCTCGTGCCCTGCGCTCAGCCCGAACGACCACCGCGGCTCCGACCGGTTCCGGTGCCATGGCTAGGATGCGAACCCGCTGGGCAGCTCTGCTGCGTCGCCGCCTCGGGGAGGTGCGGGGATGCGACCCTCGTCACCATCGGCACCACGACACCTGCCCGCGCCGTCGCCGGAACCCTCGGTCCCGCGGATCCTCGTCCCGGCCCTCCCGCCGGGAGCCGGCGGCCCGGCCTGCGGCGGGGTGGACCCCCACCGTGGCGACCTCCAGGCGGCCATGGTCGCGTTCGGGCGGTTGGCGCTGGAGTCCCGTGATCTCGGCGAGCTCACCACCAGGGCGGTGGCCGTGGCGAGGGAGAGCCTCGGCACGGCGGCCGCGACGCTGGTCCGGTGGACGACGCTCAACCGGGGGCGGTTGGTGTGCGCCGAGGGAGCGGTGGATCCGGCCGCGGAAGACGAGTTCGACCTCCCCGAGGAGACCATCCCGTGGTGGACGAGCCCTGAGCCGGTCCTGGCCGAGGGCCGATCCTCCCCGACGATCCGGTCCGGCCACGAGGGGGGCACAGGTGCCCAGGGCATCAGCTCGCTCAGCGCCGCGGTGCTCGTCGGTGACTGGCCGTGGGGACGGCTGATCGTGCACGAGACCCGGCCGCGACGTTGGCTGGACACCGAGGTCGACTTCCTCCGCTCGCTGGCGACCGTCCTGGCCGTGGCTCTGGACCGGGTGACCGCCGACGCGGCGCAGGCGGCGGTGGCCGGGTTCGGGCGGTTCGCGCTGCAGACCCACGACCTCGACCTGACCGTCGGCCGCGCCGTCGAACTGGCGATGGAGGGGCTCGACGCCCCGCTCTGCACCCTGTCCCGCCGGGTCGGCCGGAGCAGGCTCCGCTCGATCTGCGTCCGGGGTCCGTCCGTGGTCGTCCCCGGGCAGGAGTTCGAGATCTCCCCAGCACTGGAACGCGCCTGGGACGTCACCGAGCCGCTGCTCGTCGAGGACTGGAGCAGGGAGACCCGGTTCCCACGGCCTGCCGTCGGGACGGCGGACGGGGTGATGAGTGCCCTCCAGGTGTCGGTGCTCGTCGGCGGCAGGCCATGGGGTCGGCTGATCGCGCACGACCTCCGGCCGAGGCACTGGCGGGAGATCGAGGTCGACTTCATCCAGTCGCTGGCGAACGTCCTCGCCGCGGCGGTCGAACGGGACCGGATGGAGTCGCGGCTGTGGGCGAGGACCCGCCAACTGCAGCAGGTCCTCGTGCCGGCGGCGCTCCCGGTGCTGGAGGGGGTCGAGCTGGCCGCCCGGTACGTGCCGACCAACGACCTGGAGGTCGGCGGCGACTGGTACGACGTCCTCGGCCTTCCCGACGGCGGCATCGCCCTGGTGATGGGGGACGTCGAGGGGCACGACAGCACGGCGGCCGCGGTGATGGGTCAGGTCAGGACCGTGCTGGGCGCCTACGTCGCCGAGGGGTACCCGCCGGCCGAGGTGCTGGCCCGCACCAGCGCCTTCGTCACCGGCCACACCGACCGCCTGGTCAGTTGCTGCTACGCCGAGCTGTATCCCGACCAGAGAACCCTCACCTGTGCCAGCGCGGGGCACCCGGCGCCGGTCCTGCTGACGCCGGACGGGGCGGCACGGGAGCTGCCCCTCGAACCGGGGCTGCTGCTCGGGGTCGAGGACACCCCCGGGTACCCGGAACGCACGACGGTGCTCCCCGCCGGTTCGTGCCTGGTGATGGTCACCGACGGGATGCTCGACGGACTGCCCGGGGTCATGTACTCCGACGTGGACAGTCTCGGCACGACCGCGCGTCCCGCCGTCGACGGTCCCGTCGAGGCGCTCGCCGATCTGCTCGTCCGGCGGCCGCCGGGCGCCCCGGCGCTGCGCGACGACGCCGCGCTGCTGCTGGTCCGGCTCGTCGACGGGCCCGGGGGCTGCGTCGGGACCGTCAGCAGGGTCTTCGGTTCCTGCCCCAGCGCCTGCCACTCCGCCCGCGCCTTCACCCACGACCTGCTCACCGCGTGGGACCTGGGTGACCTGTGTCAGGACGCCGTCCTGGCCGTCTCCGAACTGGTCACCAACGCCCTCGTGCACACCACCAGCCCGATCCGGCTGATCCTGAGCCGGACCGACCACGACCGGGTCCGGATCGGCGTCAACGACACCAGCGACAGCCTGCCGCAGCCGACGCCGCCCCTGGTCGACGCGCTCGGTGGCAGGGGGCTGTTCATCGTCAGGAAGCTCGCCGACTCCTGGGGCGTCGACCCGACCCCGCACCGCAGCGGCAAGACGGTGTGGCTCGAACTCGCCGCCTCCGCCTCATGACCCACTCGCGGGCCTGATCACGCTTCGGACGTCGGCAGGCTGTCGGCGAGCTCGGCGATCACCTCGGCGTGGCACGGCTCCGGTACGCACCAGCAGCCGAGTCTCCGGCCGCGCAGACCGGGCAGCAGGGCGAGGAGGTCCTCCCGCCGGAGCAGGTAGGCGCGGTACCGCGCGACGACCTCCGCCCGGGCACCGTCCCGCCCCGGGCGGAACGGGCAGGCCAGCGGGGAGGCGTCGAGGTGCCAGCCACCCCGGTGCATGGCCCGCCCGACGTAGACCACGTCGGCGTAGGCGGGATCGTCCCGGTGCCCCTTGAGGTTGACGACGGTGGTCGGATTCACCCTCCCAGTCTCGGCCACGAGTCCTGGGTTCACTCGCCGCGCCGGCTGCCCCGCTGCAGCAGTCCGAGCTGCTCGGCCGCCAGGACGGTGGCGCGGGCGTCCCGGTCGAGGGCCGCCTGCTCGTGCCCGGCGCTCAGCCCGAACTGGAACTCCAGGAACTCCCCCGCCGCGGTCTCGATCGTGATCTCGTCGCTGACGCACCCCGAGGCGGTGTGCCGCTGCGGGTAGACGGAGACGATGTCCCCCGGTGCCACCCACTGGTCACAGGTCGAGAAGACGCCGACCCGGGTGATGTGAACCCCCTCCGTGGTGATGACCAGGTATCTCCGGCGGTCCACGTGGCTGCGGTACAGGTCGACGAGCTCGGCCCCCGCGGAGACCTCGCCACGGACCACCCGGAGGAGCCTGTCCGCCGTCGAGCGCCTCGCCCCCTGCGCTCTCGCCGCACGGCGGAGATCGGCCGGGAGGCCACCGTCACGCACGCCCATCGCCTGCGCCTCTCCTGCCGTGGCCACCGCTGGTCGCCGCACCGAGAAACGAATCCGGACATGAAGCCCGCGGAATACTACCCCTGGGTCCCGGCCCTCTCAAGATCGAGTGGAACGGCGTTCATCGTCACGGCGCCCCCGTGACCCCTTCCCTACGACCCCTTCCCCGTGGCCTCTTCACCCGTGGCCTCGTTCCCCGGGAGCCGGATGAGCTGCTCGATCGCGGGACCGCAGTCGGGATTCGGGGAGATGTAGTGACGGTTCCGCAGCCGATCGAGCAGCGGGATCCGCCCCCGCAGCTGCGTGCTCTCGTTGTGACAGACATAGCGGTTCAGGACCAGGGACTTCTCCAACCGCATGACGTACCGGGTCCCGCTGTGCAGGACCGTGTAGTCGGTGAGGCTCTCGTCGACGACGTGTCCGATGAAGGGCTCACCGGACGAGGCGATCTCCACCGGCCCGTACGCCCCGGTCTCGAGCTTCTGACCGGCGGAGACGACCGGCGCCTTGACGACGAACACCTCGGCCGAGGTCCACGGCGACTCCAGGGTGTCGACGAACCCCAGCAGCAGCAGGCAGCCGCCGAGGTAGAGGAACGAGTGACCCCGCAGGATCCGCAACCGCGCGGTGGAGACCCGGTGCCTGCCCAGCCGGAGGGACGCCGGCACCCGCCTCACCCAGAACTCGATCGACGTGGACACGGCGAGCAGGGCGAGACCGAGGAGGTGGTACTCCACCGGGGTCATCAGCGCGGTGATCACCACGATCGCGACGATGAGGGGCCAGGTCTCCCGATGGATCCGCCGGTTCCACACCCCGGTGAACCACACGGTCCCGTAGGCCAGGATCGCCATGGTCGGGTAGACGTAGAGGGCGAGGGTGCCCAGCACCACCTGCTCCGGCGCGCTGACGATGAGCGCCGTGGTCGTCGTCGTCGAGAACCGGGAGACCCCGTAGACCTTGATCAGGCAGAGCAGCCCGATGAAGGTCGAACTGTAGGCCGCGAACTCCTTGATGCTGATCCCGGGAACCCGGGCCCCGGTGGTGGAGGCGTCTCTCATGGTGGAGGCGTCTCTCGTGGTGGAGGCGTCTTCCGTGGTGGAGGCGTCTTCCGTGGTGGAGGCGTCTTCCGTGGTGGACGGCCGTGCGAGGAGACCCTGGCCCGTCGTCGCCGCGCTGCGGGGCTTCGGCGGCCCGGGAGTTGCGGGCCTCCTACCTGTTCCCACCACGGTTCTCCTCACGGGACGGTGCCGTCCGGTGCCGGGAACCGCGCAGTCCCCAGCCGCCCCGCCCCCATCCGGTCCTGGCCGGATGCCGTCCGGTCCGGCCGTCGAGGACCAGCACGTCGGAGGGCGCCGCCGGGTCGGAACGGAGCCAGGCGTCCGGTTGCGACCGGCGGAGGACGGCAGGGAACGGATGGGAGTTGTCCGTTCCGTCGCGGCCGGTGGTGTCGCTGTCGAACACGGCTCGATCCCCCCTGAGGCACGCGTCCGGCGCCCCCGCCGGACCTGGTCCCTACATCGGCCCGCGGGCAGGTGACTTGAGACGTGGGCAGACACCCCGGTCCGGCGACCCGGTCCGACGCCCCCGTCCGGCGGCCCTGTCCGGCACGCCGATCCTGCACGCCGATCCGGCACCGCGCGGATCACCCGGCGCGACGCCCTCGGGCCGGTCCGGCACGGCGACCCGCCGGCGGCGTCCTGCGCCGGCGGGTCGGGCACACCCCTGCCACCACTGGTGACTTTTCGTGATGGCTCCGGTCGACAGCCTAGTGACGACGATGTGGAAGCCTTCCAGTCTGATCAGAACGATCGCAAGATCATCTAGAGGGAGATCCATTCGGCCCCCTGTTGACACAGGTCACTGCGGTGTTCCACCATGCATTCTCGACGCCGCTGAATCGCAAACTCTATGGAAGCGCTTCCACATCCATACCCCTGATGCGATTCGGAGAGACCCTCTTGTTCGCCAGTTCCTCACCGCATGGTCACGAAGCGTGATGCACATGCGTCCGCTGCACGACCCCGGTGAGGCCCGCCGCATGGCCGGGCCACGAGGCACCCCCCGCCCCTCGGTCCCTGGTTCCGCTCCCCGACGGAGCCGACCGGGCAGAGGGCAGGGGGCCGTCGCGGCAGCTCGGCCGTGCCCCGGACGTGAGGGGCCGCCGTCTCCGGCGGCCGGACTCGCGCAGGTCCTGACCTGTGGCCGCAACGGCCTCGGACACGTGCACGGCCCGTCTCGTCGTGCCCGAACGATGGAGGAGACATGACCCGCTGGATCAGGTTCGGGCACGCCCGGACCGTGGTCGCCGTTCTCACGGCAGGCCTGGTGCTCGGCTCCGGCCTGAGCATGTCCGCACCAGCAACGGCCGCGGACGCCTCGACGAAGTACTTCGCGGCGTTCCGGGAGGCGACGCCCACGTCGATCGCTTCCCAGGTGACCGCTCAGAACGGCATCGCTCCCGCGAGCGTCATGTGGTTCGACTCCTGGTCGACGAACAACGCGTTCCCCGTGTCCGAGGCCAAGGCCCTGTGGGCCCAGGGCATCCTCCCCCACTACACCTGGGAGCCCTGGAACCCCAGCCTCGGGGTCAGCGACACCGGACAGATCCACCTGCAGGACATCATCAACGGCAGCTGGGACAGCTACATCAGGGCGCGGGGTGCCGAGTTCGCCTCGGCCGGCGTGCCGCTCATGGTGCGCTGGGGCCACGAGTTCAACGGCAACTGGTACCCCTGGGGCATCGCCAACAACAGCAACAACCCGGCGCTCTACGTCAGTGCCTACCGCCACGTGCACGACGTCGTGACGGCGGCCGGTGCCACCAACGTGCAGTGGATCTGGGCGTACAACAACGGCTCGTCCCCCAACGAGTCCTGGAACGACCCGGCGCGGGCCTACCCCGGTGACGCCTACGTCGACTGGGTCGGCATCGACGGCTACAACTGGGGCATCGCGCCGTCCTGGGACCCCTCCGGCAACTACTGGACCAGCTTCGACTCCATGATCTCCAGCGCCTACTCCCAGGCCCGCAGCATCGCCCCGCGGCGTCCGGTGACGGTCTCCGAGTTCGCCTCCACCGAGGACGGCGGCAACAAGGCCCAGTGGATGAACGAGATGAACTCCACGCTGGCCTCCGGCCGCTACCCCGACCTGAAGCTGCTGACCTACTTCGACATCAACAAGGAAGAGATGTGGTCGGCCGCCTCGTCGTCCGCCAGCCTCTCCGCCTTCCTCTCCTGGGTGAAGCAGCCGTACATGAACGGCAGGGGCAGCGACCTGGCCCAGGTGGCCGGTCAGTACAAGGGCACCACCACGACCACCACGACCACGACGCGGCCCACCACCACGACCACCACGACCACGACGCGGCCCACCACCACGACCACCACGACCACCACGCGGCCCACCACCACCACGACCACGACGACCACGACGCGGCCCACCACGACGACAACCACGACGACCTCCGGTGGTGGCCGGAGCTGCACGGCGGCGTACACCCTGAACAGCTCGTGGCCGGGCGGGTTCGTCGCGAACATCACCGTGACCGCGGGTAGTTCTGCGATCAGCGGCTGGCGGGTCACCATGACCCTGCCGAGCGGCGCGTCGGTGAACAACCTGTGGAACGGCACCGCCTCCGGCACCACAGGCACCGTCACGGTCAGCAACGCCCCCTACAACGGCCAGCTGTCGGCCGGACAGTCGGCCTCGTTCGGCTTCGTCGGCGGCGGCACCGGCAGCGGCGCGACCGTCAGCTGCACCGTCGGCTGACCACGGCAGAGTCGTCACGGTGCTCCGGGGTGCCGTGACGGTGGGGCGGGACGAGGAGCGACGCCGGTCGGCTCCCGTCCCGCCCCACGCGGTCTCCCGCCCGGTCCCGACGCCGGACGTCGTCCGGGGGAACGGGAACCGACCGCCCGGGTGCTGCCTAGGGTTGGCGACGTGGTCGACGATGTCGCGATGGTCCCGCTGGAGCGGTTCGCCCGTCGCCTGCGGGACTGGCGCCGACGCTGCGGCCAGCCGTCGCTCCGGTCCCTGGAGGCCCTGACCGCGCAGGTCGGACGGCGCTACGCGCGGGCGACGATCGCCGCGGCGCTGGCTGCCAGGAGCCGACCCGACTGGACGTTCGTCGAGGTGTTCGTCCGCGCCTGCGCCCGGCACGGGGGGCGGACGACCGAGGCGGGAGGGCTGCCGGACCTGGGCGACTGGCAGCGGGCGCACCAGCAGCTGCTCTGGGACCTCAGCGCGAGCCTCGGGGACGGGCCGAGCCGTCGCCCCGCCGGGGCGCTGCGGTGCACGCTGCCGCCGTGCACCTCAGCGTTCACCGGCCGGGCCGGTCAGGTCGAGGCGGTACTCGCGGCCCTGGACCACGGGACCGGCGAGCGCGCCCCGGTGCGATGCGTCACCGTGCACGGACGGGCCGGGGTCGGCAAGACCGCGTTCGCCGTCCAGCTCGCCCACCGGCTCCGGACCGGCTACCCCGACGGCCAGTTCTTCCTCGACCTCCACGGCAGCGACCCCGGTCGCCCGGCGACACCGGCCACCGCGCTGGCGAGCCTGCTCGGGGGAACCGGCGACGACCCCGGCTCCCTGCCCGACGCCCTCGGACGTCGCACCGCCGCGTGGCGGGACCGGGTCCGCGACCGCCGGGTCCTCCTGGTCCTCGACGACGCCGCGAGCGCCGACCAGGTGATCCCCCTGCTCCCGACCGGCGCGTCGCTGACCCTGGTCACCAGCCGCGCTCCGGTGACCGGGCAGCTCCCGGCGACCCTTCCGGTGCCCCTGGACGCCCTGCCCCCGGCGGAGGCCGGGCAGTTGTTCCTTCGCCTCGCCCCGCACGTCGCCGCCGACCCGGAGGACGTCGCCGGGCTGGTGACGTTGTGCGGATGCCTCCCTTCGGCGATCTCACGCCTGGCCGGGCAGGCCGTCCGGCATCCCACCTGGACGATCGCCGAGCTCGCCGGTGAGGCCCGGTCAGCCGATCGCCGCGATCTCGGCGGCGAGCTCGGCGGCCTCGCCCGCTCCGATGCGCCGGAAGATCTCTGATGCCTCGCCCAGCCTCCGGCGCGCCTCGACGAGGTCTCCGTCGGCGAGCGCGCACCGCCCCAGCCCGGCGAGGGCATGGGCCTGGTCCCACGGGCTGTCCATCGTCCGGCAGACGCCGAGGGCCTGCTCGTGGCGGCGTCTCGCCTCCGCCACGTCCCCGCGGAGCCGCTGCGCCCACCCGAGGTCGTTGAGGGCGACCACCTCCCCGCCGCGGTCCCCCAGCTCGCGGTAGCCGGCCACGGCGGTCTCCAGGTCGCGCACCGCGTCCTCGTGCTCGCCCTCGAGGCACCGGACCGCCCCGAGGGCGGTGATGCTGTTCGCCCTGCCGAGCCGGTCGCCGAGGTCGGTGTAGAGCTCCAGCGCCCGCAGCAGTGCCCGACGGCTGTCCACGTGCTCCCCCACTCTGCGGAGCACCGTGCCGAGGAAGAAGAGGACGTTGGCCTGGCCGCCCCGGTTCCCCAGGCCGACATGGAGCTCCAGGGCGCCGTCCAGGCACTCCCGCGCCCCCTGGTGGTCGCCGGTGAAGCGCCGGACGGCGCCCAGGTGGGTCAGGACGTTCGCCTCGCCGCCCCTGTTCCCGCAGCTCCGGTAGATCTCCAGTGCCTCGGCCAGGGCCGTCTCGGCCCCCGGGTAGTCCCCGCTCAGCCGGCGCAGGTCCCCGAGATCGGCGAGCACGTTCGCCCGGCCCAGCGGATCGTCCAGCCGCCGGTAGGCCGCAAGGGCACGGTCCAGCCGTTCCGCGGACGCGGCGTAGTCCCCGGTGACCAGCCGCACGTTGCCGATCAGGGCGAGGGCGTTGGCCTCGCCCCGCCCTTCGGCGACGTCCCGGTAGCCGGCCAGGGCCGCCGTCAGGGCCGCCACCGCGCCGTCGTAGTCACCCGCGAGACGCCGGACGGTCCCGAGCGCCGTCAGGGCGTTGGCCTCCTCGACACCGTCCCCGAGGGACCGGGCGAGATCGGCGGCGACGGCGTGCAGGGCCAGGGCCCGCGTCCAGGGACCGTCCAGCCGGAGGAGCTCGGTGAGCCCCGCCGTGAGCGCGAGGACCCGGCGTGGTTCCCGGGTGGTCCCGAGGCAGGAGAGCAGGTTGTCCCGCTCCGCCCGGAGCCAGGCGAGCGCCCGGTGGGCGTCGACGAGGTCGGGCAGCTCGACCCCTCGTCCCGGGACGGCGGCCCGCCCCGGTGCCGGTCGTGCCGGTCCCACCGGCCGGGTCTGCCGCGCGAGGCGAGCGTCCGCGACGGCGGCGGCCTGCTGGTAGTGGTCGAGCAGGCGGGCCTCGGCCGCCCGCCGCTCCGGCTCCGGGTCGGCGGCGACGAGCCGGCGCGCGAACGAGCGGATGAGGTCGTGCATGGCGTAGCGGCGGTAGCCGCGTTCCACCAGCAGGCGGTCGTCGTGCAGCGCGTCCAGGTGGTCGAGGACCTCAGCCACCGGGACGCCGACCAGCGCGGCCGCGGCGTACGGGTCGGTCTCGGTGCCCGGGTGCAGCGCCAACCGCCGGAAGAGCAGCCGTCGTTGCTCGGGGAGCCGACGGTAGGAGAGGTCGAACGCGGCCGCGACCGACCGGTCGTCGTCCGCAGGGACCGTCAGCAGCCGGGACCGGGCGTCACCGATCAGCTCGGACAGGTCGGCGTCGGGGTCCCTGGCCGCCAGCCGGGCCAGGAGGGAGATCGCCAGAGGCAGCCGCCCGCACACCTGCACCAGCTCGGCGACCCGGTGCCGCTGCCGGGTCACGTGCGGCGCCAGCCGCAGGAACAGCCGGACGGCCTCGTCGGCGGACAACACGTCCAGCTGCACCGGCACGACGCTCACCGGCAGCCCGCCGAGGAACCGGCGACTGGTCACCAGGACCAGGCAGGCAGCTCCGCCGGGCAGCAGCAGCGGTGCGACCTGGTCCCCGTCGACGGCGTCGTCCAACACCAGGAGGACTCGCCGGCCCGCCATCCGGTCCCGCCAGGTCCGGACCCGTTCCTCCACGCCGTCGGGCAGGTGGCGAGGATCGAGCCCCTCGCCGACGAGCAGCGCCCCGAGGGCCTCCCCCGGGGAGACGGGGACGCGCCCCGGCGTGTGGGCGTGCAGGTCCAGGAACAGCTGACCGTCGGGGAACCGCTCCCGCAGCAGGTTCGCGACGTGGATCGCGAGCGCGGTCTTGCCGACCCCGGGCATCCCGTCGATGGCGTGGATGGCCACGACCCCGCCTGCGCCGGCGATCTCCACCACCGATCGGGAGATCGCCTCCACCTGTTCCTGCCGGCCGACGAACAACCGGGGATCGGCGGCGGGCAGGGAGCAGCGGAGCGCCGTCGCGGCCTCCGTCGCCTGCCGCCGGCCCTCGCGCTGCTCACGCAGCTGCACCAGCATCTCCCGGTGGGCATGGCGCCACGGATCGAGGTCGAGGCGCTCGAGCTCCTCGGCCCGCAGGCCGCCGTGCAGCGCGCAGGCCCGGACGAACACCTCGACGAACTCCCAGTCGGGCCGGCTCCGGCCCGCGAGGACGTCGGAGAGCGAGGAGCGCCCGTACCGCCAGCCCACGCGCTCGGTCAGTGCCTCGAGGGTACGCAGGGAGGGGTTGCCCGCCTGCTCACGGCAGGCACGCAACCGGGCGGCGAGACCGGCGGCCTCTCCGGACGGCACCGGGTCCGCACTCACGGGCACGCAGTCAACTGCGACGCCCCACCCCCCGGCAAGAGTCGGCGGTTCGGCCTTGAACCTCTCGCTGGGTGAGGTCCTAGCGTCCACCGGCATGGACACGACGAGCCCCCTGATCGCAGGCCACCCGGACGAGGACGCTGAGCAGGCGCTGCTCCAGCTCGACCTGCTGGACGACGTCGACCCGAACGTCCGGCTGCAGGCGGCACTCGACCTCGGCAGACGGCAGGTGGCGACGGCCGCGCAGACCCTGGTGGATCGGCTCGGCACCGAGCGGGAGTTCCTGGTCCGGGAGGCCCTCACCTGGGCGGTGCTGCGGATCGCCGACGACGCGATGCCGTTCGTGCACCAGGCGCTGTCGAGCGGACGCTGGCTGGCCAGGGTGCAGGCAGCGCACGTCGTGGGCAAGCTGGGCCGCCGCACCGACGCCGGACGGCTGGTCGCCCTGATCGGCGACGAGGTGGACGCCGTGGCCGCCAGGGCGTACCAGGCCGCGGCGCGGACCGGCGACCCCGTCGTCGTCCCGGCTCTCGTCACCCAGTTGTCCCGCGGAGGGCCGGAGCACCAGGACACGCTCACGAGGGCTCTCGCGGCCTTCGGGGAGGCCGCCGTGCCCGCGCTCGTCGACGCCCTGCGCACCGGGCCGGGCCCGGGGGCGCGACGTCATGCCGCGGACATCCTCGGGCTCCTGGGATCGCCCCCGGCCGACCGGGCGGCGCTCCCCCTCGCCGAGGCGCTGGACGACGGGGACCGGGAGGTCCGGCTGGCCGCGCTCAACGCGCTCGGCCAACTGCGACTCCCCTTCGCCGACCGGACGGTGGACAGGGCCACCGGATCCGCGGACCCGCTGCTGCGCCACCTGGCTCGCCGGCTCGCCGACCGCAGGTCGACGGGTGCCCCGGCGACCCGGCTCCGACCGTCGACCACCCGGCCCGTCACCCCGACGGTCACCACGGACCCGGACGGTGACACCCCGTGCGGGATGATCGCCACGGCCCCCGGGGTGCTGGTCGAGCTCACCTGCGAGACGACCGTCGTCGCCGCGGGCAGGACCTTCCGCGAGCTGGGCCGGCTCCTCGCCGACCTCGCGGCGGCCACCCCGGACGCCGGAGCGGAGGACCTGCCCGACGTCCGGCTCCCCAGGGCGCCGCACGGTGGGCGTCCGGTGGCGACGGTGGACGGCGAGACCCTGCGCGACCTCCTCGTCGCGGTGTCGTCGGCGTCTGGCGAGCGGATCGGCGTCGGCCGGGTCGCCCGCCTGCCCGGACGCACGGTGTCGCACCTGGCCCGCACCCGGTCGGGGCTGCCGCCGCAGCTCGGTGCCCTGGTCGGCGTCGACGGCGGCCGGGCGGCCGAGGAGCTCGCCACCCCGATCGCCCGCCACGTGGCGACGGCGGCGCCGCGGTACCTGAGCAGGGACGACATCCCCGCCGACGTCCTGGCAACGGTGCGTACCCGGGCCGAGGAGCTGGCCAGAGCCCAGGGCACGCCCGAGGCGATCCGGCCGCGGGTCGTCGCCGGGAGGGCGGAGCGCTTCGTCCACGACACGGTCCTGCTGGAGCAGGTCAGCGTCCTGGACGCCGGTCAGACGATCGCCGGCCTGCTGTACGGCACCGGCGTCCACCTCACCGGCTTCGCCCGGCTGGAGGTGGGGTCCGGTCGGCGGTCAGGCGCAGCGCCAGGGCTCTGATCCGCGGCTCCTCCGACGCGGCCGCGCCACGGATCGCGGCGTCCGCCTGCTCGCCCTCCAGACGGCCGAGGGCGAGCAGGGCCGCGAGCCGGACACCGGGGTCCGCGTCGGCGAGGGCCGCGGCCAGGGCCGGTGCGGACCCCGCACCGGCGACGAAGCCGAGGACCTCCGCCGCGTGCTCGCGGACGTCCCGGTCCCCGGCCGCCAGGGCCTCGGTGAGCGGACCGACCGCCTGCTCGCCGAAGCAGGCGATCGCGTCGCCGAGGCTGTCCCGTCCCGAGTCCGGGTCCCGGCCCAGCCGCCCGACCAGCGCGGCGAGCGCGTCCGGACCACCGATGCGGCCCAGCGCGAACGCCGCGGACGAGACGACCTCCCGGTCGGCGTCGTCGAGCAGCCCGACCAGGGCCGGGACGGCACGCGCGTCGGCGAGCTTGGCGAGCACGATCGACATCCGGACGCGCACCGCGGGATCCGGCTCGACGAGGTGCTCGACGACGAGCGGGACGGCGTCCGGCCCCTGCTGGACGACGGCCCAGGCGAGGACGTCCTGGACGGCGGGATCGGGCTCGGCGGCGAGGTTGGCCACCAGCAGGGCGAGCGGCGCCGCCGTCGGCGCGTCGAGGGCGGCCCGCAGCCGGACGGCCGACTCCCGGTGGCCCAGCCGCTCGGTCAGGGCGACGAGGGCGAGGACCTCCTCCCAGCCGGAGTCGGCGGCGTCGCGGAGGCTGCGCAGCCGTCCGAGCAGTTCGTGCTCCGCGGCGAGCCGCTGCTCGACCAGCGCGATGTGCGCCGCCAACGTGTCCGCGGCGTCGAACGCGGGGTCGTCGAGAGCCGCCCCGACCTCGGCGAGGCTCAGTCCGAGGGATCTCAGCTGCTGGACGGCCAGCAGCCTGCGGACGTCCTCGGCCGAGTAGAGCCGGTGGTCGCCGTGGGTCCTGTCGCTCGGCACGAGCAGCCCGAGGTCGTCGTAGTGACGCAGGGTCCGCACGGTGAGGCCGCTCCTGCGGGCCACCTCGCCGATCCTGAGCGACGCCTCCGGCACGGCCTCACGGTAGCCGGTGAGCGGGCATATCCACGGCGACGGGACCGTTGGACCTTCATAGTTGAGCCGTCAACCATAGGGGCGAGACCATGCAGTTCGGAGTGTTCTCGGTCAGCGACCTCACCGTCGACCCGACCACCGGGCGCGCGCCGAGCGAGGCGGAGCGGATCAAGGCGATCGTCACCATCGCGACCAAGGCCGAGGAGGTGGGCCTGGACGTCTTCGCCCTCGGCGAGCACCACAACCCGCCGTTCGTCTCCTCCTCGCCGACGACCACCCTCGCCCACATCGCGGCCAGGACGACCCGGCTGCAGCTCTCCACGGCCACCACGCTGATCACCACGAACGATCCCGTGAGGATCGCCGAGGACTACGCCATGCTCCAGCACCTGGCCGACGGCCGGGTCGACCTCATGCTGGGGCGCGGCAACACCGGCCCGGTCTACCCCTGGTTCGGCAAGGACATCCGCGACGGGATCCCGCTGGCCGTGGAGAACTACGCACTGCTGCGCCGGCTGTGGGACGACGACGTCGTCGACTGGTCCGGCCGGTTCCGCACCCCGCTGCAGGGCTTCACCTCCACGCCCCGGCCGCTGGACGGCGTCCCGCCGTTCGTGTGGCACGGCTCGATCAGGACGCCCCAGATCGCCGAGCAGGCCGCCTACTACGGCGACGGCTTCTTCCACAACAACATCTTCTGGCCGAAGGAGCACACGGCCCGGATGGTCGAGCTGTACCGGCGGCGCTTCGAGCACCACGGGCACGGCGCCGCCGACCAGGCGATCGTCGGCCTGGGCGGCCAGGTGTTCATGCGCCGGAACAGCCAGGACGCCGTCCGCGAGTTCCGGCCGTACTTCGACGACGCACCGGTGTACGGGCACGGCCCCTCCCTGGAGGAGTACAGCCGCGAGACGCCGCTGACGGTGGGCAGCCCGCAGCAGGTCATCGAGCGGACCCTCGGCTTCCGCGAGTACGTGGGCGACTACCAGCGGCAGTTGTTCCTCGTCGACCACGCCGGCCTGCCGCTGCGGACAGTGCTGGAACAGCTCGACCTCCTCGGCGAGGAGGTCCTGCCGGTGCTCCGCCGCGAGTTCGCCGCCCTCCGGCCGGCGCACGTTCCGGACGCGCCGACGCACGCCGCCCGGGTCGCCGCCCGCGGCGGGAGCCGGGACGCCACCGTCCGCGCTGCGGCGGACGACGTCACCGACCAGGCCCGGCACAGCGAGACGGAGGTGAGGGTCCGATGAGCGGACGCAGGCTCGCGGTGGTCACCGCCGGGTTGTCCGTCCCGTCCTCGACCCGGCTGCTCGCGGACCGGCTCGCCGCCGCGACGACCGACGCCCTCGACCGGCACGGACAGGCGACGGCAGTGCAGGTCGTCGAACTCCGGGAGTATGCCCGCGACCTCGCGGACAACCTGCTCACCGGGTTCCCGAACGGCCGTCTCCGTGGAGCGGTGGACCCGGTCATGACCGCCGACGCCCTCATCGCGGTGACGCCGGTCTTCTCCGCCTCCTACAGCGGGCTGTTCAAGACCTTCTTCGACGTCCTCGACGAGGACGCGCTCGCCGGGATGCCCGTGCTCATGGGCGCCACCGGTGGGACCGCCCGGCACTCCCTCGTCCTCGACCATGCCGTGCGGCCGCTGTTCGCCTACCTGCGGGCCGTGACCGTGCCCACCGCGGTCTTCGCCGCCGCGGAGGACTGGGGCGGGGGCGACGCGTCCGGCCGGGCGTTGGCCGAGCGGATCCGGCGGGCGGGCGGCGAACTGGCCGACCTCGTCGCGGCCCGGCCCGCGACCGCCGCGGCAGACCCGTTCCGGGACGTCGCCGAGTTCGAGACCCTGCTCAACGGCGGCTGACAGCACGCACGGATCCTCGCGACCCTGGCATCTGCCAGGGGAACAACCAGCTCCTCACCGCACCTGCATCAGGAGCGGTTGCCATGGAGGTGGCCGTTCCCGACCCTCACGTCCGGACCGGGAACGGCGGTGAGGTCCCTGCTCAGATGACGCGGACGTTGGCCGCCTGCAGCCCCTTCTGCCCTGGCGTCACCTCGAACTCGACACGCTGGTTCTCCTCCAGGGTGCGGAAGCCGTCGGACTGGATGGCGGAGAAGTGGACGAACACGTCGTCCGCGCCGCCGTCCGGGGTGATGAAGCCGAAGCCCTTGTCGCCGTTGAACCACTTCACGGTGCCCTGTGCCATGCGAGTCTCCTTGACGAGTACCGGCGGAGGCCGATCCGGCTCCACGCCGCGGTGCGGACCGGGACGGCCTGCCCCGGTCCGTTGGCAGTTGCACTCGGCAGTCCGTGCAGACCCGGAAGGGCGCCCAAAGAGAAAAGTGCCCGGCGGAGACAACTCCGCGGACACCAGGAACATATGCGGGAGTGCGACTGCAACCGAGGGTGACGCTACCACGTCCACCACCGGGGGTGCCCGGCCGCGGGAGCCCACCGATCCGGTATCTCCCGCGTGCCAGGTCTGGCCGACAGGCCCGCGACCTGCCACCGTGGTGAGGTGACCCGATCGCGTCCCGCACGCCGCAGGCCCCTGCCCACCAGCCCGTTCCCCCAGGACGAGGTGACAACCCCCCCGGTGCTGTCGTTCTCCCCCGGCGACCGGGTCACCCACGATCATCTGGGGCTGGGACGCGTCGTGGCCGTCGACGTCGGCTTCGTCAGCGTCGACTTCGGGGAGGGGACCAACGTCACCTTCCCCGCCGACACCCAGGTTCTTCATCCCCTGTGACCACGCCGTCCCCCGGGACCACGCCGTCATCCGACGCCCGGACGGGACACCGACGGCAGGCTGGGCACTGCTCCGGGGTACGGAGCAGTGCCCAGCCTGCCGAGACCCAACCCTCACCGGGAGCGGCGACGGTGGGGCTCGTCAGGCGACGGCGGGGCGGAGCTCGTCGGCGATCCGCAGCAGGGAGCGAGCCGTCGCCAGCTCCGGAACGGTGACCAGAACGACCCGCCGGACCCCCGGCAGCTTGGCGAGCGCCCGGAAGGCGTGATCGTTGCTGGCCAGGATGATCTCGCAGTCCCCTGCCTGGGCGAACCGACGCGCAGCCCGGAGGAGGGCCCGGTCCGCTGTGTCGGGACCGTTCCTCACCCGGGTGTGCACGTGGACCCCCACGCTCTTGAGGATCACGTCCAGGCGTGCGTGCTGGCTCGCGGCGGAGGCGGCGATGACCTGGTCCACCGGACCGGCGGCACGCAGTACCGAGCGCAGTCGCGTCAGCGCTCGCCGGACGCGTCGGGAACCGGGGCAGACGTTCTCCACGTCCAGGATCAGCACCCTGCGGACGGACGGCGCAGCGCGGCGCGGCTCCCGAACCTCGGCTCCGCCGCCGGACGCCATCGGGAACCCGGCACCGTTCGCGGCGTGCCGCGAACGGTGCCGGCGACGCCGCCTCCCCCTCCGGCCGTGGTCGTCACCTGCCGGAGCAGGGTGCAGCGGCTCCCAGGCCAGGTCGTGATCGCAGCCGAACCAGTCGACCCCGTCCCAGGTCACGGATGTGTCCATGCTGATCGCCGCACGCTCGGCCTCGTCGAGCGCGCCCCGCCGCCTCGACGGCGGGCAGGCGCGCAGGACGCCGGCGCGGCGTTCCTCCTCGTGTCGGTGAACTGGGCCAGGGCCCCGCCCTGGCCGCGAACCGGTCGGGAATCGACTCGACACGAGATCATCGGCAGGTAGTCCGTGATCTTGAGGCGCACCCGTCACCGGCCCGGCCAGTGTGTCACACCTCCGATCAGGGGACCGGCTCGTCGATCCGGCCGGCCGTCGATGTCACAGCCCCTCGACAGGAATGCCACCCGGAGACGCCGCCCCGCACGCCCCGATGCCGACCTCGCCGATCGCCGGACAGGGTGGAGCCTGCGGCACCGGCCCGCACGTCCTGGTCGTCGGAGCGGGTATCAGCGGGCTGGCCGCCGCCGACCGGCTGGTGTCCCGCGGCGCCCGGGTCACCCTGCTGGAGGCGGGCCGGCGTCCCGGAGGAGTGATCGCCAGCGAGCGGCTCGGCGGGTTCGTGGTCGAGGCCGGGCCGGAGACCCTGCTCACGGCCCGACCCGAGGTCGCCCGGCTGGTGACCGCGCTCGGCCTGGCCGAGCGCGTGGTCCCGGGGCGGCGAACGGTCCCCCCCGCACAGGTCCTCCGGGACGGCGAACGGGTACCCCTGCCGGACGGCCTCGCGGTACTCGTGCCCCAGCGGCTGCTGCCCGTGCTCACCAGCGAGCTCCTGCCGTGGCGGGCGAGGCTCAGGGCGGCTGCGGAGATCCTCGTCCCCCGGTGCGCGGACACCGCCGACGAGTCCCTGCGCTCGTTCGTCACCCGGCGGCTGGGACCCCGCGCGTACGAGTGGCTGGCCGAGCCCCTCGCGGGCACCCTCCACCCGGGCGAGGTGGGCGAGCTGAGCCTCCGGGCGACCTTCCCCCAGCTGCACCGCGACGAGGCCGTCCACGGCGGGCTGGCCAGAGCGGTGCTGCACCGCCGTCGCACGTGGGGGCGGTCTCCGGTACCTCGTGAGGGCGAGCCGGGCCTCCCTCCGGCCAGCACCCTGCGGACAGGGACTGCCGAACTGGTCGAGGCACTGCACCGGCGACTGGCCGATCGCGCGGAGGTGCGCCTCGGCACCCCGGCCCTGTCCCTGCACCGGATGGACGGCGGCTACCTGGTCAGGATCCCCGGGACGGACCTTCCCGCGGATGCCGTCGTCCTCGCCGTACCCACGCCGCGGGCGGCCCGGATCTGCGCCGCCCTCGACCCGGAGCTCACCGCCCTGCTGGACCGGATGCCGGTCGCCACGTCCCTGTCCGTGGTCCTCGCCTTCCGCGAGGCCGACCTGCCCGGTGCCGCGCTGCCGGTGTGCTGCCACGTGGCCGCGACGGAGGGCCGTGCCACCCGCAGCATCTCGATCCCCTCCCTGCGCTATCCGGGTCGCGCCCCCGGGGGCACCGTCCTGGTCCGGGTGGCCCTTCGCGCCGACAGGGCCGGTCAGGACGACGACGCACAGCTCGTCGCCCGTGCCCGCGACGAGCTGCGGGAGATCCTCGGCCTGTCCGTCGGCCTGCTGTGGAGCCGGGTGCACCGCCACGAGGACGTCCTCCCCCGCTACACCGTCGGTCACCAGGACCGGGTCCTCGCCGTCCGCGACCGCCTGCGGTCCCGGCCGGGACTGGCGGTGGCCGGCAGCGGCTACGACGGAGCCGGCATCCCCGACTGCATCGCCTCCGGCCGGCGCGCCGCCGACGCGGTGCTCGACCGGTCGACGGAGCAGTGTCACCCGGTCGCGCTGACCACCGCCTGAGCTGCGGCCGGCGGCGTCAGAACGTGTAGCGCGTGTACAACGGGACCGGGAACCACTTGGTCCCGACACGGTCCCGCCCGGGGCTTCGGTCCGCGAGGGCCGCGGACGCCGCCACCACCGCGTCGAGACGGTCGAACGGGGCGACCCGCACGTCGTAGATCCACACCTGCCCGCCCGGCCGCAGCACCCGCCCGAGCTCCGGCAGCGCGTGATCGACGTCCGGCCAGTGGTGCATGCTCAGGGTGGACACGACCAGGTCGAAGCGATCGTCGGGGAACGGCAGTTCGACCACGTCCCCGAGCACCGCCTCGACCCGGCCGTTGAGACCTGCGGCATGTCCCCCCGCCAGGGCGACCATGTCGGGTGCCACGTCCACCCCGGTCACCCGAAGGTCGGGACGGCGCCGGGCGATCTCGACCGGCAGCCACCCGGGGCCGGTCCCCACGTCCAGCACCCGCCCACCCGTCGGTGCGACCGCGGCGACCTCCTCCGCGACCCGCCGGTACAGTCCCCCGACCACCCACCGCGAGCAGCGGTCATACACCCGGGCGTGCCATCCGGTGAACACCCCGCCGTGCAGAGACCCGTGCCACGCGACCATGCCACCCTCCTCTGAGTTGCTCCCTGCAACTATCCTGGAGGGTAGCCGCGATAGTTGCGTTACACAACCGTTCGGGAGGCCGGCCCGTGGAACCCGCCGAGACCCGGGTGTTGCACGACCTGCTGATGGACCTGGTGCGGGTCGCGGGGCTGCTCCAACCCGACCGACCGGAGGCCGGGGTGCCCGTGTCGTTGTCGGAGGCCTACGCGATCCACGAACTGGACACCTCGACCGCCCCGACCCAGCAGGATCTCGCAGAACGCCTCCGGCTGGACAAGAGCACGGTCAGCCGCCTGATCGCCGGACTGGAGCACAAGGGACTCGTGGCCAGGGAACGCGACCCGGGGAACCGGCGCTCCTACCGCCTGCGCCTCACCGATCGCGGACGCGCCGTGCACGCGTACCTGGCCGAGGTGTTCCACCGCCGCCACGCCCACATGCTCTCCGCCATGACGGCCGCCGAACGCCGGTGCCTTGCCACAGGACTGGCCGCTCTGCTCCGAGCCCTCGGCGTGCACCGACCACCAGCCGATCATGCCCACCGGGACCACACCCGTCGGGACCACGCCCACCGGGACCACGGCGGCGACACCGCCCCGACCCCCTGAGGGACGGGGGTCGGCCGCACCGTCGGCCGCGCCACCGGCCGCGGGTTGACGTCCTCCTCACCCCCAGTCATTATGAACACACGTTCATGAGCGCTCGCTCATGAACAACTGCTCATGATGGGACGTGGAGGGACATGGAGATCGAACTCACCGGCCTGACCAGGACCTACGGCAGGGTGCACGCCGTACGGGACCTCTCGGCCCGGGTGGTCCCGGGACAGGTCACGGCGTTCCTCGGCCCCAACGGCGCGGGCAAGACCACGGCGTTGCGGATGCTGCTGGGACTGGTCAGGCCGGACCGGGGACGGGCGCTGTTCGACGGCCGCCCCTATCGTGACCTGCCGGAGCCCCGCCGGACGGTCGGCGCGGTGCTCAGTCCGGACGGTTTCCACCGTGGCCGGACCGGTCGCAACCAGCTGCGCACCATCGCCCTGGCGGCGAGCCTGCCCTCCCGCCGCGTCGACGAGGTGCTCGACCTCGTGGAGCTCACCGACGCCGCGGACCGGCGGGTCGGCGGCTACTCCCTCGGCATGCGCCAGCGGCTGGGGCTGGCGTGCGCGCTGCTCGGCGACCCACCGGTCCTCGTCGCCGACGAGCCAGCCAACGGGCTGGACCCCGAGGGCATCGCCTGGCTGCGGGATCTCCTGCGCCGGGTGGCCGGGCAGGGCCGCACGGTGCTGGTCTCCAGCCACCTGCTGGCCGAGGTCGCGCGCACCGCCGACCGGGTGCTCGTCATCGCCCACGGCCGGCTGCGCTTCGACGGTCCCCTGACCGACCTCGCCGGCGGCACCACCGACGCCGACGCCCTCGAAACCGCCTTCCTCCAGCTCACCTCGGGAGCCGCGGCATGATTCCCCTGATCCGGTCCGAACTCCTCAAGCTCACCAGCGTCCGCGCCCCGTGGTGGACGGCGGCCGCTCAGGTCCCGCTGTTCGCGATGGCGGCCAGCGGTGCCGTCGTCTCCGGTGCCCTCACCGCCGAGGACCTGGCCACCGAGGCCGGGCTGCGCCTGCTGCTCTCCCACGGCGGGGTCGGGGCGATCCTGTCCCTGTGCGTCGGGGTCCTGCTCGGTGCCGGGGAGTTCCGCCACGGAACGGTCCTGGACACCTTCCTCTCCGAACCCCGTCGGGAGCGGGTCGTCGCAGCCAAGCTCGCCGTCGCCGGGATCGCGGGCCTGGTCATCGGGATGGTGATGGCCGTCGCGACCGTCGGCGTCGGGCTGGCCTGGTGCACGGCGAAGGACGTGACCATGGACTGGTCCGTCGCCTCCCGCAGCGCGTTGGGCATCGTCGCCTGGCAGGCCCTGTTCACCGTGCTCGGGGTCGCCCTCGGCGCGATGCTCCGCTCGCAGGCCGTCGCCGTCACCACCGCCGTGGTCTGGTTCTTCATCGCCGAGACCGCCCTGGCCCAGCTGATGAGCACCGTGGCCAGGTGGCTGCCGGCCAACGCCGCCTCGGCGCTGGGGTACGCCTCCTCCGACGGGCTCCTCTCCCAGACCGGCGGCGGGTTGGTCCTGCTCGGCTGGACCCTCGCGGCCGCCCTCGGGGCGGTGGTCCTGACCCGCCGGCGTGACCTGGCCTGAACCCGGATGGTTGTATCGGCTCATGGCCGCCCGACGCGCCCGAGTCCTCCGTGACCACCACGACGGTGGGCACCCCCAGGCGCTGCGCCACCACCTGATCGCGGTGACGCAGCGCCTGCTGGCCGCCCACGGACTGACCGGCCTGACCACGCGGGGGATCGCCAGGGAGGCGCAGGTCTCCGACGGCGTGCTCTACAACCACTTCGCGGACAAGGACGAGCTCGTCGTCACGGCCCTCGCCGAACGCATCGTCGAGCTGAGCACCCGGTTCCGCCACGACTGCCCCCGCCCGGGAGCCCAGGACCTGCGCACCGGGCTGAGCGCGCTGGTGCAGCTGTGCTGGGACCTCCAGGCCCAGGCCCTCCCGCTCATCGGGGTGCTTCTCGGCCGACCGGACCTGGTCCACCGGTTGCTCCAACGGCTGCACGCCGAGGACTCGGCGCCACAACTGCTGTGGCAGGAGGCCTGCGCCTACATCACCGGCGAACAACGACTCGGGACCATCTCCCCTGACGTCGACCCCTACACCCTCGCCGAGGTGGCGTTCAGCGCCTGCCAGCTCCACGTGCTGACGGCTCTGCTCAGCGGCAACGGAGACGTCCCCCCGCCCCCGAACCAGCCGGCGACTCCCCCGACCGAACGGCTCCTCACCTTCCTGCTCCATGCCTGCCCCCCCGCCGCCGACGGAACCGAAGCACCCACGACCGGATCGGACCAGGGAACAGCAGGAACCGG
This sequence comes from Actinomycetales bacterium, assembly GCA_012719445.1. Lineage (GTDB taxonomy): Bacteria > Actinomycetota > Actinomycetes > Actinomycetales > Kineosporiaceae > JAAYAH01. Next base: position 45,125 of record JAAYAH010000083.1, read on the forward strand.
CCCTCGATCCGGTCCCGGCTGATGTAGGGCACGATCCAGCCGTGGTCCTGGAGCTCTCAGTGCTGCTCGGCGTCGCCCCCGAGTCGCCCAGGGGACCGCACCTGGTCGAGGTCAGGACGAGGCACGGCCAACTGGACGCCCTCGCCGTGATCTCCGCTGCCGACCGACCGGTGGTCACGGTGCTCGACGACCGCTCGCGCCAGTCGATCACCGGTGTCGTGGTTCTGACGGCCCACCGGTAGCCCGATGGGCCGTCAGAACACGACCGTCAGTACTTGTAGGCCTTTTCGTAGGTCGGCGCCCACTGGTTCCAGGGCCAGGGGGACGGGTTGTAACCCCTGAAGAAGCCGTGCCCGCGTGCCCGGACCCACACCACGGCCGCTGAGTCGACGCCGTTGAGCTGGCGCGTGTGGCACTGAGTGGGAACCGGGTAGGTCTTCGTGTTGATGTAGCAGGAGTAGAGCGTCTCCTGGGAGCCGGTCCGCACAACCTGCCCCTGGACGATGTCGAGGTCCTCACCCACCGACCACATGCGGTGGTTTTCCGCCCGAGTCACCCGCGCCCACGAGGCGCCGCAGTCCGTCGACGGCACGGGGCCCGGCGGCTGGGGGCGGTTGCGGTGCTCGACCTTCCCCAGGTAGGACCCGTAGTCGTCGTGGAACTCCACCGTGCTCAGCGTCCTCGACGAGGTGACGCACCGGCTGTAGTTGGGATCCACGCCATCACCCTGGTAGGCATTCGCCGGGAGCGCGTTCCCCAGCACGGCGCCGACCCCGAGCACGATCGCGAGTCCCGCTGTTCTCGTCCTTGTCACGTTCTACCTCCTGATCTCGGTCTACCTCTCGCCGGGAGGCCGTGCCGGCGCACGGGAGCGTCCGGGCGGGTCGTGACCCTCCGTCCCGAAGCGGCCGTTCCCTGACGGCACGGCATCCCGTCGTTCACCCGCCACCGAGGAGCCGGTCGATCCGGTCCGCGTAGCCAGGGAATCTCCGGGCGAGCGAGCGCAACAGGTCTCGCTCCTCGCGCTGTTGTGTGTCCCGCTCGTGCACCAACTGGCAGCCGAGGTCGACGACGGCGATCTCACGTTGGCGTCGCCACTCCCTGCTCCCGGCCAGTTGCGCAGCCCACGGCGTCACCTCGGCCCGCAGCGCCCGGCGGTCGGCGTAGCGGTACCCCGCCGCGCTCATGCACCGCGACCAGGCATCATGCGCCCGGCGCAGGGCCTCGCTCTCCTGGGTGGAAGACCGGTCGAGCCAGGCCGTCAGGTCCTCGTCGTAGCGCGGGATCGTGCTCCTGACCGTGTGCTCGGCAGCCGGGCGGCAGCCTGTCGCCTTCGGCCCGGGCACACCCGCAGCTCCGCCTTCCGCAGGCTGTCCGTCGGCTCCCCACATGGCGAGCTGGTAGCGCTCGAACTCCGCTCGGGACAGGGTTGCGATGACGGCGTCGTTGGGGTCCGTCGGCAGCTGGTCGGGGTGCTCCGGCTGGGTGTAGCCCATGCGCTCCCGGTACCGCCGGAGGTCACCGACGGTGCGCATCTCCCCGCTAAACACGCCTGTGAAGGGCTGGTACCGCCAACCGGCCGCCCGCATGCAGGTCGCGACCTCGTTCTCGATCCGGGTGGCCTCCTGCTGGTTGGACATGCCACCGGAGAGGAACTCCGTCAACAGACTCAGCGGCTCGTCGTCCCCCGGCACCGCCGTCGCGCTTGTCGCCGGCGCGACCGCGCCCGCCGCCGGCGCGACCGCGCCGGGGTTCGCACTCGTGCACCCGGAGGCCGACCACAGCAGCGAGACCACCCCGAGGACCGTGACCGCATGACGGACACCTCTCGGACCTTCATGGTGAGTCGCCGGACCGAGGGCGGGAGTCCCGGTCACAGGCCCATCACCTGCAGGGTGTCGTTGAGGGACCGGGCGTAGAGCTGTGCCCCGAGGAGGTTGGGGTGGTAGGACTGCTGGGACACCGGCAGCCCTCCTTCGATCAGGACGGCTTTCTCCGCCGGTGTCTTCCCGCTGATGTCGTTGACGAAGGGAAGGTCACCGAGGATCGCCCCGTGGATACCGGGCGTCTCCGCGCACACGTCGTGACCGCGGAAGTCGTTGATCGGGTCGGAGAAGAACACCTGGACTCCCTCCTCCTCACGGAGCTCCTCGGCAGCGGAATGGAACATGTCGTTGAGGTTCCTGCTCACGCTGTTGGCGAAGTCGCCCTCCTTCACGCTGAACAGCGTGTTCTCGATGCTGTGGAGGCTCGCGAGGCTGGCCGTCGACAGGAGCATGCAGACTCCCGGGTTGCATTCGGGGTAGTCGTGGTCGATCTGTGCCAGCTCCTCGGCCGTCCTGGCGGGGAATGCCTCGGGGTAGCCCATGAGCACGATCTTCGCGTTCGGGGCGCGCTGATGGATCTTCATGAGGGTGGTGGAGATCGCGGGCCATACCGTGTGCGTGATGTGGTAGGGGACGAGTTCACTCATGACGCCGGTGGTCTTGTCCGCCGAACTCTCGTCGCAGTCGCCGTTCAGATCACACTTCCTGATCTCCTTGTCCTGGCAGTTGGAACCCGTGAGGCACTTCTCGACGATCTTTCCGAATCCGGTGTCGTTGCCGCCGATGGAGATGGTGACCAGGGTGGTGTTCTCGTCGAGATAGCCCTTGTCGATCTGGGCGACCTCCTGCCACTGGCCGTACCCGCCGGGGATCACGTTGTTCGTCACCGCGCCGGAACAGGCCAGGAACTGGTAGTCCAGGGTCGGGTCGAGGTCGTCGGAGCGGGACCCGATCGATCTCGGGGAGTCGTTCAGGACGCCCTGGCGGGACCAGGCCTGGGTGGAGCGGTGGCACATGTTCATGAGGCCGGCGCGGTTGTTGAAGTCGGTCTCGGGGTAGTAGTCGTTGCTCTGCAGTTCCTCGGTCTTCTTGTCGGTGACACCCTCGCCAGAGGAGTAGGAGTCGCCGAGGGCGACGACGAAGTGCCTCGGCTTTACCGGCAGCGGGGTGAAGGCCACCGCGTCCCATGCCACGGAGGGGTTCCAGCTGACGGGCGGGTCGTCCTCCAACCTGGCCTTATCGATCGGTTCCCGGGAGATGTTGTCCAGGTCGATCGAGGGGGTTCCGGCGAACTGCATCACCCCGAGGCTGACCCAGGTGTTGCGGTCGGCGGCCCCGGCGGTGAGCTGGACCGCGTAGCGGGTCTTCTTCTTACCGTTACCCAGGTTGATCACGTACCGGGCGCGTTGGGTCGCGGCGTGGTGGGCGGGCAGGTGCACCATGACCCGTGCCCAGCCGTTCAGCGACCTGCCCAGGGTCCAGGTTCCGGTGACCTTGCGCCGGTTCCCCTCTGTGGTGTTGGGCTGGGTGTGGGCGAACCAGTTGTGCCCGCCGTACCCGGTCCCGACCTGATGGAAGTCGATCTTCGAGGGGTGTTCGCCGTACCCGTCCTTGGCTCCTGAGCTGAACCGCAGGGAGAACCTGCCGTGGTTGGGCACCGCGGTAGCGCACTCCGGGCGCACCGAGGGGACACCGGACGCGACATCGTCGACCACCAGGGTCCCGGCCGGTAGGTCGGACAAGTCGCACTCCGGGGGGTACAGCACGCCGTCGGGTTGCTCGGGGTAACTGGTGTTGAATCGCATGAACTCGTACCCGCACTCGCCACGGGCGCAGCCGTTGAACTCCGCGTGGGCGTTGTACCAGCACTTCAGGTCGTACTGGCCTGCGGCGTTCTTATGGCGGCACGGCCCAGGGGGATCACCCTTCACGCCTTCGGCGTTGGGCTGGACGTAGGCCGACAACAGGTCGCAGTCGTTGCTCTCGTCGCAGAATGCACCAATGTAGGGCTTGGAGTTGGTCTTGTAGGCCTCAGCCTCGATGATTCACGCCGGTGCGGTGGGGCTTGATCGGTTCCGGGAGGGGCTGTCGGGGGCGTTACGGCGTGGGGCGGGCGTGAGTGGATGCCCGATGTGCTCGGGTGGGCGCCGGTTCCACGGA
>JAAYAH010000084.1 GCA_012719445.1 Actinomycetales bacterium
GCTGGAATCGGCCCAGGATCCCGGAGCTTCGTTCCAGCACCCCCTGGTCGACGACGAGGGAGTAGTCCTCCTGGTGTTCTGTCATGGGTCAGCTCCCTGCGAAGAACTGGGTCATCAAGGCGGTCGCAACGGAGCGGGTGTCTCCTGACGGCGACCGGGTCAGCGGGGTCAGGGTGCGTCGAAGGGCATCGCCGAGCCGTGACACCGACCCGAGCGGGCGACATGCTTCCTTCGTGCCCCGGATCAGCTCTGAGGCGAAGGAGTGGTCGACGTGGCCCAGGGCGATTGCCTCCGTCACTGCGGTCAGGCAGGCACGGCCCGACTTGGCGCCGGGGGGTGTGGTCAGCGCGGTTCCCACCAGGGTGCATAGCCGGTGCCAGTTCGACGGTTCCGATCGCAGCGCCTGGAGTGACTCCACGCAGACCGTGGCCGGGGACAGCAGCGAGTCGAAGAGGGCCGGCAACATCGCATAGACGGTCCGTGCCTCGCGCTGGCCGCGGGAGGTGGTCTCCAGGTAGGCGAGAGTGCAGGTACGGGCGTGGATGGCGTCGGCTCCCGAGACGACGAGATTGGCCATCGTCCAGTGCACCTCGGTGGCGAGTGGAGGCACTCGGCGGGCGATCCGGTACAGCTGCATCGGAGCGATGGTGGAGTCGTCCCATGCGCCCAGTACGCCGCCGTAGGCGGCGACCGCCGCGTGGTTGAGGTGCGGGGACGGCCCGGTGGCCCAGGCGTTGGCGAGTCGTCGGCTGGCGGTGGCATCGGCACCCATTGCCACGGGCGTGCCGAGGGCCATCCCCGCGCACCGCCTGTCCCAGGCCTGTCGGCTGTTCGCCCAGGGACGGAGGATCTCCTCCTCGGCGACGACGGGGTCCAAGCTGAACAGGCCACCGGCGGAGTAGGCGGCGTGCCAGCGCAGTTTCCGCCGTCCCGCCAGTGTGCGTAGCCACCGGACGTATGACTGGCGGAAGTCGGGACCGAGGGTCAACCACAGCGACTGCAACAGCTCGTTCGGCCGGTACGGCGGGCACACCTCCACGAGGTCGGTGGTCAGAACACCGAAGTGGGTGCCGACCCGGCCGGTGGCGGGCCGCAGGAAGGTCTCCGGCCAACTCGTCCCAGCGACGAACCGCTTCTCGCGCACGACTGTGGAGGGACCGCGCAGCATGCGAGCGAGCACCTCGGCCTGCTCGTTGACGGCCACGCAGTCCGCCCCGCTCAGGGTGGTTCCCGCCGCCAGCAACGCGATCTCGCGAGGAGAACGACCCTCCCCGAGCCAGGCGGTCAACGCGTCGACGTATGAAGTGGTGCTGTACTCGCGCACAATGGCCTGAGTGTCCCGGGACCCCTTGATCGCTTCGGTGACCACGGCAGCCACCACGGCCGGTCTGACCGGTAGCTCCAGTTCGTTCAGTACGTCGGCGGTCAGCGTGTGGGCTGTGGGGGACGCGCCGGTCGTGCGTAGGTAGGCCGCGCTCACAGCCCGGGCTTCGGGGTAGTCCAGTTCCGCCACGGTGAATCTGCGACGCCACGCCGGGTCCGGCTCCGCCGTCGTGGTCACCACGACTCGCAGGCCGCGGGATCGGGTGACCGCGAGGACGTGGTCCCCCCTGGGGCCGCACAACGCCTTGACCGACCACTCAGGAAGACCGGAGACGACGCAGTCACGGCCCTGTTCGGCCAGCGCCTCGATCACCCGGCCGATTTCGTCCAGACCGAGTCCTCCCGGGACCGCCCGTACACCTGGGCTTCCAGAGTCGATCAAGGCCCGAGTTGCAGCAGACTCCTTACCGCAGCCGTCCGGGCCGGCGCACACCACGATCCGGCCCGCGGCGATCCCTGTGCGAAGCTCTTTGAACCCAGGTGGGTGGACGAATGGATACCCGGCGTGGAGAGCCACGAGATCGGTGATCGGTACGCCGACTCGGTCTCCGCCACCATCGATCACCACGCTGCCGATCGAGATGTCGCCCACGAAGGAGGTCTTCGCCCGGACCGCCCCGACGACCACCCCCGTGCGTCCGTCCGGACGACGCAGTTCTGCACCGTCGGCCGCGCCGAAGCCCTCGTCTCCCATGGGGGCCGCGGGAGATGGGTGTTCACCGGCACCCGGGGAGTCCTCACCGGAGGTGTTCCCCCTGGGCTCGACGACGTCCTCACCCTGAGCGTGGGCAGGGCCGGAGGCCGTCGGCGATGGATCCGACAACGCATCCGGCTGTTGTACGTCGTCCGCGGGGCTGGGATCGGTACTCATTGCAGACCCCTGCTACGAGCAGCTCGTCATCGGGGTGGGCTCACGCGTTGAAGGTGTCGATGGTGGCTCCAAAGAGCACGTTCTTCGCCTCAACAGTTCCCACCTGGTAGGTCGCCTGTGACGCGTCGACGGAGACGTTCTTCGCCAGCATCGTGAACTGGCGCAGCTCCTCCTCCTCGACGGTCCCGTCCTCCAGGCAGGAGTGCAGGGCGTCCTCGACGTCCTCCCTTGCGGTTCCCCGCAAGCGATCTCGCAACTTGCCGAGGAGACCAGTGGCCGACCGGTACAGATCGGCGCCCAGCTCTTCGGCCGTCCCTGCGGCCACGGCAGCGCCCCCGGCGCCGACGAACGGAAGCAGTGCTGTTGCTGCGTCGGTGACGAACTGGGTCACGAGATCACCATCCCCCGAAGACGACGACATCACGGTCAGGATCTCCCGGACATGGGGGATCTCCAGTGGTTCAGATCAACACCAGCCGAACGGTGGATCATCGGCCTCGGCCGAACGGGTGGAGCGCGGCCCGGTTCTTGTATGCGCGGCCATGCGACCGATCAGTTCGTGCGCGGTCGACCCGCGACAGCTGGTGATGGCGTCCAGCCGGGTTCCGGCGATCTGCATGATCCCGCTCAGCCACCCCGAAGCGTGGATGACAGCACACCCATGAGGGGCAGGTTGTCACGTGACCTGTGCTGGAGACACCCAGATCGTGATCTCGACGTCGTGCCCGAGTTCGGGATCGGTGTGACGATGGAGGCCGAGGTCGGTGATGCGGCCGTCGCGAGGATGCCACGACCGACCAGGGCGCGAGGAACCGAGGACGGGGGCGAGCGCATCGATGGTGGGCTTCCAGAGGTTGAGCCAGTTGCGGTGTGGCCCGCTGCGCAACGACACCTGAAGGTGGACCGGTCCTTCGGGCAGGTGACGGGCACGGTGGAGCTGATTGTGGATCTGCTGCTTGAACGCGACCCTGTCCGTGGAAGCCGTGGTGCGTACTGCCGCGAGCTGTCCAGCCGAATGCCCGGCGGTGGCGATGATGTCGGACCGGGGCGTCGAGATCGATCTGGCGTCCTCCAGTCGGATCCAGGACTCGGATCCGTGGCCCTTGGTGCCCCAGACCGTGGTGAGGCGTGTGCCGATCCTCGGGGCAAGGCGCTGGGCCACGGGGAACAGATAGTTGTCCAGGTCGTGCCCGACGAGCAGCGGGACGTTCCCCGGCAGGCCGACATCCAATCGCAACGCCAAGGGATCTCCATGGTCCGCTGTGGCCTTGAGCGTCACCGTGAGGGCGTGCTCGATCTCGTCGAGGTAGGCGGTGAGCCGGACGTGGTCCGGGTGCCCGATCCGGTCCCAACTGGCCAACCGCGGCGGGACGGGCAGTCTCACCGGCGTTGACTGCGGCCGCGCGAACCACCCAGCGGGAGGGACGCGGACCCGTCGCTGCTTTCCGCCGGCTTCGGTGAGGCAGCTGGCTGGTCCACCACTCGCTTCTCACCCGCCCGTCACTCGGTCACGGTGCCGTCGCGGGTCACCCACCACAGGCTGATCCCGCAGGTGTCGAGGCTGGACCGGGTCCGGCGGTACAGATCCCGGTACCGACGCACGTCCGGCAGAGCGATGACGGCCTGATCGTCAGGCCTCTCGGACCGGGTGACCATGGCGGTCAGGACCGCCTGGGCATACCAGTGTCGAGCCTGGTTGCTCGGATGGGTGGGCTTGGTCTCGTGGCTGCGGGCTGGGTCGGCGTAGCGGCGCTCGGGGTAGCCCTTCACCTCTATCGCGACCATCACAGCCTCCCTGGTCGCCAGAACGTCGATCCCGCGCTCCCGGCGCTCGGTGTCGGCGGTCGACAGGACGCGCCATCCTCGGGCCCGTAGATGGTCCACGACAGCCGCCTGCACGTTCGCCTCGCGACACCACACGTCGTCCCCACCGGAATCGGCGGTCGTGACGTCCTTGACACGCGGTGGGGACTCGCGCGGCTCGACCTGACCGACGAGCTCGAAGCCCAGCCTGCCCAGGTTCCGGCTTGCAGTCTGCGAGGTGAAACGTGATCTCGGCAGGCCGGTGACGACCTCGAATGCCTGCTTCACGGGAAAGACCGTCCCGTTCACCCGAACACCCCACCGCTGGCGAGGCTCTGCGATCACACCATGGAGCCTGTGCTCGACATCGCGAGCGGTGACGACGACCTCGGCACCGTCAACCATGAAGCGCACGCTGACCTCCTCGCCCGCCGCCTCCGAGGCTGAGCGTAGGGCGACCCTGTGCACTCCGGGTGTCGGATGGAACAGTCCCTGCGGTGACTCTGCGCGGTGCTGCTGATCCGACTCGGTCTTTCCCGGCGCGTGCCGGAACCGCGGTGTCCATGATCCTCGGATGGTGCCTTGCCCCAGGGCGGCATCCGAGGATCAGAGCAAGGACAGTACGAGTGCGGTCACTCGCTCTCCGATGTCCGCTTGCGTGCGGCCCACCACGCGGCAGCCTGTTCCCCACTCATGCCGTAGCGGAACTCGCTTGGGTTGTTCGGGTCAGCTTTGTCCCCATCTGTGCAGGCGAATGGCCAGTGCTCCTGTCTCGTCGTGATCCTCATCCATGTCGTGAACTTACCCAGCGCCGCACCCAACTGCGTCGGTGCGATCCCGGCGATCTCGCATGCCGCTGTCGTCGTGAACTGCTCGCCAGGTGAACCGGCCAGCACATCGGCGAAGTCACGCACCCGCCGGTACGACACCTGCTCGGCCGCCATGAACGCTGCGTACTCGTCGTCGGTCCACACGGCACCGCCGTAGTTGTTGCGCCCCCGGCCATCGAAGGTCTGAGTGCGGTCCGGGTTGGAGGGGTGGGTGTTGTCGTGGACGCCGTCTCTGGCGCGGAGTGACTGCAGTAGCGACTGCACTTCCAGGACATACCGCGGCTCGACCGCCATCCAGCAGACATCGAGGAAGCTGCCCATCGCCTCTTCTTCCTTCCAGGTGGACCATTCACCTAGTCTTTGAATCCTAGCGAGTGGCACCTACGAAGTTCATGAACCACTCATAGTAGGTGCGGGTCACTCGCCTGAGGGGGCATCGCTCGGATCTGGCACGGCGGGTGTCTGCCTGGAGCGCTCACGCGCCGTGGCGCCGCATGCGTGCCAGTGCGGCTATACCAATACATAACAATCAGCCACCAAACCACCTATGTCTGGCACATTGACAGGCGGACCCTCGGTTGGTCGTGAGCGACGACCGCGATGGCGGACGAATGTGACCTTGGGTGTCGTCGTCGCGCCATAGAGTGGCAGGTGAACTGAGGGTGCGGAGGTGTGATGGACGTCTTCAGGGTTCACGAGCAGGTGATCGCGGACTATCAGGCGTTCACGTCGGGGTTCGTGTCCGTGCGGGACGGGCGGATCGCGGCCTTCGTGCGGGAGCAGTTCGCCGAGGGTGTGCAGTGGCCGGACCCGTGGTTGAGTCTCAACCCGTCCTTCGCATCGGGGGGCGCGGTCTCGGAGCTGGTGGAGGCAGGGCTCCTACGCCCGGAGTGTGAGCGGATCTTTCGTCGCAAGAGTGGCCCGGACGATGCCGGGCGGTATCCGATCGTGTTCCACGCCCACCAGCGGGAGGCGATCGAGGTCGCCCGTACCGGTGGGAGCTATGTCCTGACGACGGGCACTGGGTCGGGCAAGTCCCTGGCGTACATCGTGCCGATCGTGGATGTGGTGCTGCGGGCGAGGGACGCCAATGGTGGTGTGCGTCCGCCTGGGGTGAAGGCGATCGTGGTGTACCCGATGAACGCGCTGGCGAACAGCCAGGTGGGGGAGCTGGAGAAGTTCCTGCGGTTCGGGTACCCATCGGGTGGTGAGCCGGTGACGTTCGCCCGGTACACCGGCCAGGAGAGCCCGGACGAGCGACGTCGGATCCTGGCGTCCCCACCGGACATCCTCCTGACGAACTACGTGATGTTGGAGCTGGTGCTCACCCGACCGGACGAGCGCAAGCACCTGGTGCGGGCCGCGCGGGGTCTGCGGTTCCTGGCGTTGGACGAGTTGCACACCTACCGAGGCCGTCAGGGCGCCGACGTTGCGCTGCTGGTGCGTCGCCTGCGGGACCAGTGCGCCGCTGATGACCTCCAGGTGGTCGGCACGAGCGCGACGATGGCCAGCGCCGGCACCACCGGTGAGCGTCGCGCGCTGGTGGCCGATGTGGCGACCCGGCTGTTTGGTTCACCGGTCACCCCGGACCGGGTGATCGGGGAGACCCTGTGCCGCGCGACCAGCGAAGTCCCGCCGGGTCCTGACGCGCTGGCCGCCGCTGTGGACGGCGCCGGTCCGGGCACGCGCACACACGCCGAGTTCGTGGCCGACCCGCTGGCCTGCTGGGTGGAGACCACCTTCGGGCTGGAGGTCGAACGGGAGTCCGGGCACCTGGTGCGCCGGGCCCCCACGACGGTCCCAGAGGCGGCACAAGCCCTCGCGGCGCTGACCGGCCGTCCGGTGCATCGGTGCGTGGAGGCGCTGCGGCTGGTCTTGAAGGAAGGGTCGCGGATCGTTCAGCCGGAGTCGGGCCGGCCGGTGTTCGCGTTCCGCCTGCACCAGTTCTTGTCCAAGGGCGACACGGTGTACGTGTCGTTGGAGCCGGAGAGCACCCGGCACATCACCGGCGTCTATCAGGTCGCCGTGCCCGACCACCCCGACAAGGCGCTGTTGCCTCTGGGGTTCTGCCGGGAGTGCGGCCAGGAGTACCTGGTGGTCGCCAAGACCGAGCGGGACGGGCGGACCATGCTGGTGTCCCGCCGCGACGTCGACGCCAGTGGCGGCGACCCGGTCACCGGGTACCTGTACGTGTCCAGCGATCTGCCGTGGCCGGCTGACCCGGTAGCCAGCGGTCGGTTGCCCGACTCGTGGTTGGTCACGGATCCCGACAGCGACCGGGTCGAGGTGTTGGACAGCAAGAAGAAGTACCTGCCCGATCAGGTCTCGGTGTTGCCAGACGGCACCCTGGACCGCGCGGGCAGAGGGTTGACGGCGTGGTTCGTCTCCACGCCGTTCGCATTCTGCCTGCGGTGCGGGGTGTCCTACGAGCAGGTGCGGGGTCAGGACTTCGGCAAGTTGGCCACGTTGGACGCCGAGGGCCGTTCCAGTGCGGTGACTGTGGTGAGTTCCTCGATCGTGCGGCACCTGCGGGCCCTGCCCGTCGAGGAGCTGGATCCGCAGGCCCGCAAGTTGCTGACCTTCGTGGACAACCGGCAGGACGCGTCCTTGCAGGCGGGGCACTTCAATGACTTCGTCCAGGTCAGTCAGCTGCGGGCAGCGCTGTACGCGGCCCTGCTGAAGGCTGGGGACGAGGGCTTGACCCACGACACCATCGCCGGGGCGGTCACCGATGCCATGGGTCTGCGGATGCGGGACTTCGCGGCCAGCCCGGAGGCCAAGTTCGGGGTCAAGGCCGACACCGAGCAGGCGCTGCGCTCGGTGGTGGAGTACCAGCTGTACGTCGACCTCCAGCGTGGCTGGCGGGTGACGATGCCGAACCTGGAGCAGACCGGGCTGCTGCGGGTGGACTACCGGGACCTGGCCGAGGTCGCCGCCGACGAGGGGTCCTGGGTCGGCGCCTATCTGCTGGACCAGGTCGGCCCGGCCCAGCGGGAGGAGCTGGGCCGAATCCTGCTGGACGAGCTGCGCCGGGTCCGGGCGGTGGACGTCGACTGTCTGACCGAGGAGGGGTTCGAGCGGCTGCGCAGTCGCTCCCGCCAGCTGCTGGTCGAACCGTGGGCGATGTCGGAGGACGAGCGGCTGGTCGAGGTCGGCCATGCCGCCCCGCGTGCCTCGCGACCCGGGGGACGCCGCGGCGCGTTGGCGATGACCGGTCGGGGTGGGTTCGGCCGTTACCTCAGGAGCGCTGCCGCGGGGTTGCCGGGGTCGGTCGCCACCGACGACGCCACCCGGGTGATCATCAACCTGTTCGGTGTCCTGACCGACGCCGGGTTGTTGGCCAGGACGGACGGAGAAGGCGGCCCGGTGTACCGGTTGCGGGCCTCGGCGTTGCGTTGGCACGGTGGGGACGGGCGGTCTGGGGCCCCCGACCCTTTGCGGCGGGTGTTCCAGGGGGAGGCCACGGCCCGGGTCAACCCGTTCTTCCGGGACCTGTACCGGGATCTGGCCGGCCAGTTCGCCGGTCTGCACGCCGGGGAGCACACCGCGCAGGTCCCCCAGTCCACGCGCCTGGAACGCGAGGAGGACTTCCGCACCGGGGACCTACCGCTGCTGTACTGCTCCCCGACGATGGAGCTGGGCGTGGACATCGCCGGTCTGAACGCCGTGGGCCTGCGCAATGTGCCGCCCACCCCGGCCAACTACGCCCAGCGCTCGGGTCGGGCCGGGCGCAGTGGCCAGCCGGCGCTGGTACTGACCTACTGCTCGACCGGCAACGCCCACGACAGCTACTGGTTCCGCCGTTCCCGGGACATGGTCGCCGGCTCGGTTGTCGCGCCGCGCCTGGATCTGACGAACGAGGACCTGATCCGTTCCCACGTGCACGCGATCTGGCTGGCTGAGGCCAACCAGTCGATGCACTCCTCGATCACCGACCTGGTCGAGGCCGACGGCGAGGATCCGTCCTTGCGGATCCTGCCCGAGCTGTGGCGGGCACTGACCGATCCGGAGGTCACCGGGCGGGCCGTGCGCACCGCAACCCGGGTGGTCACCGATCTGCGGCGCACCTGGCAGGCCGCCGGCGACGACCCCGCCTGGTGGTCTGAGACCTGGATCCACGACCAGGTCCACCACGCGGCCCGACGGCTGGATGAGTCCCTGGAACGGTGGCGGCAGCTGTTCCGGGCTGCGCTGAGCGAGTACACCGAGCAGAACAAGCTGGCGATCAACATCAGGTCCAGTCGGTACGACAAGCAGCGGGCCGAACGCCGCCGCGCCGATGCCCGCAACCAGCTGATCCTGCTGCGCAACGACGACCGGGAGACCGGGGCCACCGACTTCTACTCCTACCGGTACCTGGCCAGCGAGGGGTTCCTGCCCGGGTACTCCTTCCCCCGTCTGCCGCTGGCCGCCTACATCCCGGCCCGGCGCGGCGCGAAGGTCGACGGGGACTACCTGCAGCGGGCCAGATTCGTGGCGATCAGCGAGTTCGGGCCCAATTCCCTGATCTACCACGAGGGCGCCCGGTACGAGGTCGCCCGGGTCCAGTTGCCGCGCAACCCGGAGGAGACCACCAGCACCGGCGCGGTCACCGAGACCGCCCGGCGCTGCGAGAGCTGCGGGTACCACCACCCGGTGGCGGTCGGCACGGACGTGTGCGAACACTGCGGGGAACCCCTGGGCCTGGCCCAGGGCTCGCTGCTGCGCCTGCAGACGGTGTTCACCCGTCGCCGCGAACGGATCAGCAGCGACGAGGAGGAGCGGCGCAAGTCCGGGTTCGAACTGGAGGTCTCCTTCCGGTTCCCCCAGCGCGGCGACCGGGCCGGGTTCACCAGGGCCGAGGCGGTCTGTGACGGCCGGGCGGTGCTGGAGTTGGTCCACGCCGACGCCGCGATGCTGCGGATCGCCAACGTCGGGCGCCGCCGTCGGGCCAGGGACAGCGACCGTGGGTTCTGGCTCGACCTGCGCGAGGGTGCCTGGCTGTCGGACAAGAAGGCCGCCGACCTGACCGTGGACGCCGACGGGCTGGGGGCTGCCGAGGACGTCCGGGTCAAGGAACGGGTCATCCCCTACGTCGAGGACCGCCGCAACGTGATCGTGCTGCGGTCGGTCGAGCCGGTCACCGACACGGTCGCGGTCACCCTGCGCGCGGCGCTGGAACGGGCCGTGGAGGCAACGTTCCAGCTGGAGGACACCGAACTGGACAGCATCGCCCTGCCCGACCCGGGCGCTCGGGGGCGGATGCTGCTGAACGAGTCCGCCGAGGGCGGGGCCGGGGTGCTGGGCCGCCTGGTCGCCGAACCCGATGCGCTGGCCCGGGTGGCCCGGGCCGCCCTCGACATCATCCACTACGACCCCGACACCGGAGCCGATCTCGGCAGCGCCCCCGGAGCGCGTGAGCGCTGCGAGAAGGGCTGCTACGACTGCCTGTTGTCCTACGGCAATCAGTACGAGCACCGCAGCATCGACCGGCACACGATTGTCCCGGTGCTGCGGCAGTTGATGACCGCGCAGGTGAGCGCGGGCGCCGGGGAACGTGACCGGTCCGGGCAGCAGGAGTGGCTCAACGCCCTGGCGGACTCCAGCCTGGAACAGGCCTTCGTCACCTGGTTGTCCGAGCGTGGTCACCGCATGCCCGACGACGGTCAGCGGCTCGTACCTGAGGCCGAGGCCCGCCCCGACCTGATCTACGACCTGCCCGGCAACCCGGTCGCGGTGTTCCTCGACGGTCCTCACCACGACACCGATCACCAGCGCCGCCGTGACCAGCGGGCCGCCGAGCGGTTGGAGGACCTCGGCTGGAGCGTGGTCCGCCTCCGGCACGATGACGACTGGACGGCGATCGTCGAACGCCACCTGTGGGTGTTCGGCCCTGGAAGGATTCACCGGTGAGCGTTCCCACCACCTCCACTGCGGCCGACTCGTCGAGGAGCTCGACCTCGGTGGGCTCCCCGCTCCCACGGGAGCTGGCTGTGGGTTCCTTGGTGCGTGTCCGGGGCCGGGAGTGGGTGGTGCTGCCCGGTTCCACGGCCGAGTTCTTCCTGCTGCAACCCCTGGGCGGTGGTGGCCAGGACGTGGTCGGGGTGTTCGGCGACGAGGGCGTCGAGGCCGCTGCCTTTCCCGCCCCGTCTGTTGATGATCTCGGTGATGCGGCGTCCACGGCGTTGCTGCGCACTGCCCTGCGGGTCGGGTTCGCCGCCTCAGCCGGCCCGTTCCGGTCCTTGGCCTCGATCGCGGTCAGCCCCCGCAACTATCAGTACGTGCCGCTGATGGTCGCGTTGCGTCAGGAGCCGGTTCGGTTGTTGCTGGCCGACGACGTCGGGATCGGCAAGACCATCGAGGCCGGGTTGATCGCGGCGGAGTTGTTGACCCAGGGCAGCGCCCGGCGCCTGGCTGTGTTGTGTTCACCGGCCCTGGCCGAGCAGTGGCAGCGGGAACTGCGGGAGAAGTTCGGGTTGTCTGCCGCTCTGGTGCTGACCAGCACCGTCAAGCGCCTGGAACGCGGGCTGATGCTGGGAGAGTCCCTGTTCGAACGCCATCCGCACGTGATCGTGTCCACGGACTTCGTCAAGTCCGAGCGACGCCGGCACGAGTTCCTGGCCCGATGCCCCGACCTGGTCATCGTCGACGAGGCCCACAACAGCGTGGCCGGATCCGGCCACGCGGGGCGTTCGTGCCACCAGCGCTACGACCTGCTGCGGTCCCTGGCCCAGGATGCGTCCCGGCATCTGATCCTGGCCACCGCGACCCCGCACAGCGGCGACGAGGCCGCGTTCGCGAACCTCATCGGCCTGTGCCGACCCGAACTGGCCACCGTCGACCTGTCCACCACCGCCGGACGGACCCTGCTGGCACGCCACTTCGTGCAGCGTCGCCGCGCCGACATCCGCCACTACCTCGACGAGATCACCCCCTTCCCCAGTGACCGGCAGACCCGTGACGAGCCGTACACGCTCTCCCCGGCCTACCGGGAGCTGTTCGACGACGTCCTGGCCTACGCCCGCGAACAGGTCCGTGACGGTGCCACCGGCGCCCGGGGACGGGTCCGCTGGTGGTCGGCGCTGGCCCTGTTGCGGGCCCTGGCCTCCAGCCCGAAAGCTGCCGAGGCCACCTTGCGGACCCGGGCCGCAGGCGTGGACTGCACCGACGTCGAGGAGGCTGACGCCCTGGGCCGGGCCGCGGTTCTGGACAGCGCCGATGAGGAGGCGCTGGAGGGCATCGACCTGACCCCCGGGGCTCTGCTGCACGACCCTGATGCCCTGCTGGACGCCCCCGATGCCGCGCAGGGCGCCGCTGCGCGGGCCTCGGCGTCCGAGCGCCGGCGGCTGCTGGCCTTCGCCCGGCGCGCCGGTGACCTCCACGGCCCCGCCGCCGACCGCAAGCTGGCCCTGCTCATCACCCAGGTCAAGGCCCTGCTGGCCGACGGGTACACCCCGATCGTGTTCTGCCGGTTCATCGACACCGCCGACTACGTCGCCGGCCATCTGGCCGAGGCCCTGACCAGCCGGCGCGGCGCGGGCACGAGCGTCGCCGTCGTCACCGGCCTGCTGCCCCCGGCCGAACGCGAACGGCGCGTGCAGGACCTCGTGGATCACCCGGGCCGGCACGTCCTGGTGGCCACCGACTGCCTGTCGGAGGGAGTCAACCTGCAGGAGGCGTTCTCCGCCGTCGTGCACTACGACCTGGCCTGGAATCCGACCCGGCACGAGCAGCGCGAAGGCCGCGTCGACCGGTTCGGTCAACGCCACGACATCGTGCGCGCGGTGACCCTGTTCGGGCGGGACAACGGCATCGACCAGATCGTGCTGGACGTCCTGATCCGCAAGCACCGCGCGATCGCGAAGGCCACCGGCGTGGCCGTGCCCGTCCCCGGTGACGGCAGCGGTCTGATCGACGCTCTCGCCGAAGGTCTCCTGCTGCGTGGCACCACCCGCGAGGCCACTCTCGAACTCGACCTCGGCCTGGACGAACGCGCCACCGCTCTGGATGCCGCCTGGCAGTCGGCCGCCGCGAAGGAGAAGGCCTCCCGCACCCGGTACGCCCAGAACGCGATCAAGCCCGAGGAGGTCGTCGCCGAGGTCACCGAGATCCGGGCGGCCCTGGGCACCCACGGCGACCTCGACCACTTCCTGCGCGCCACGCTCACTGCCCTGGGGTCCACCCTCACCACGGTGACCGAGGGGTTCACCGCTGTCCTGGCCACCTTGCCGCTCGGACTGCGGCACGCCCTTCCCGCTGGGTTGCCCGACCCGCTGCTGTTCCGCAGTGCGCCACCGGCCGGACGCGGCGAGGCGGTCATCTCCCGCACCGACCCCGTCGTGCAGGCGATCGCCCGCTACGTCCTGGAGAGCGCCCTGGACCCGGCGGTCCCCACCGTCGAGCGCCCCGCCCGGCGGGCCGGGGTGATGCGCACCGCCGCCGTGACCACCCGCACCACGCTGCTGCTGGTCCGGTTCCGGTTCCAGCTCGCCCTGCCCGGCGTGGACGGTGTACACCAGCAGGTCGCTGAGGACGCCCGGGTCCTGGCCTTCGAGGGAGCCCCCGGCTCGGCGACGTGGCTGCCCGACCGTCGCGCCGAGGAACTCCTGGGCGCCGTCCCGTCAGCGAACATGCCCGCCGAGGCCGCCCGGCTCGCCGCCGACAAGGTTCTGCCCGCGCTGGGCGAGTTGACCGGCTACTTCGACCACGTCGCCGACGAGCACGCCGACCGGCTGCTGGGCGCCCACCGCCGCGCCCGATCTGGCGCCGGGTCCACTCGCCGTGGCTTGAGCGTGGTCGCGCAACGCCCCGTGGACATCCTGTCCGTGCAGATCCTGCTGCCCTCTCCAACAGCCGGTGCGCAGACCGGGACGGTGCACCTGTGAGCGCCACCGAAGCCACCACCTGGACCTCGATCCGGGTCAGCGGCGGTCTGCTACCCGGCGCCGTCCTGTCCGGGCTCGTGGCCGGCACCCTCGACGGGCTCACCTCCAGCGCCTACCACCTGGGCGGGGAGAACCCCCGGGCCGCCGCGGCCCGGGTCTGGACCCACCTGCTCGGCGTGTACCGCCGCTTCCGCGACGACCTCGCCAGGCTCCCCGAGGACCACGCTGCTGTCGCCCTCACCCGGGAACGGTGGCTCTCCCAGTTGTTCACCGAATTCGGCTACGGCCGCCTGCCGTCGGCCGGGCACGGTGGGATCACCAGCGGCGACCAGCAGTACCCGATCAGCCACCAGTGGGGTGCCACCCCGATCCACCTGCTCGGCTGGGGCGTCCCGCTGGACCGGCGCACCCCCGGCGTCACCGGTGCCGCCCACCGCGCCCCGCACGCCCTGGTCCAGGAACTGCTCAACCGCGACGAGCGCTACCTGTGGGGCATCCTGGCCAACGGACGGGTGCTGCGCCTGCTGCGCGACTCCACCACCCTGACCGGTCAGGCGTTCGTCGAGTTCGACCTCGAAGCGATGTTCGACGGCGAACTGTTCGCCGAGTTCACCGTCCTCTACCTGCTCGCGCACCAGTCCCGGGTCGAGACCGGTGAGACGGGAACACCGGGTGACTGCTGGCTCGAACGGTGGCGCACCACCGGCATCACCCAGGGGGTACGGGCCCTGGAGTTGCTGCGCGACGGCGTCCAGCAGGCTCTGGAGGTCCTGGGCACCGGGTTCCTGCAGCACCCCGCCAACGCCGCGCTGCGCGAGGGCCTGGCCCCCGGCGGGCCGATCCGGTTGGAGGACCTGCACGTCGCACTGCTGCGTACCGTCTACCGGCTGCTGTTCTGGGCCGTCGCCGAGGACCGCGAGGCACTGCTGGCTCCCGATACCACTACCGAGGCCGCCGCCCGGTACACCGACCACTTCTCCTCCGCCCGGCTACGTGCCCTGGCCGTGCGCCGCCACGGCAGCGCGCACGACGATCTGTGGCAGGCCGTCGGCTTCGTGCTGACTGCCTTGGGCCGCATCGGCGGAGAACCCCGGCTCGGCCTGCCGGGTCTTGGCGGCCTGTTCGCCGGCCACCACGGCGACGTCCTGACCGGCGCCCGGTTGGGCAACCAGCCGCTGCTGGCCGCCGTGCGACACCTGGCCGTGGTCCACCCCAAGGGTCAGCCCCGCCAGTTCGTCGACTTTCGACACCTCGGAGCCGAGGAACTCGGCTCCGTCTACGAGTCCCTGCTCGAACTCGTCCCCCGCCACGACCCCACCCGCCAGGTGTTCACCCTGGAGACCCTGGCCGGCAACGACCGCAAGACCACCGGCAGCTACTACACCCCCACCGCCCTGGTCGACCTCGTCCTGGACACCGCCCTCGATCCGGTCCTGGACGACGCGGAGAAACAGCCCGACGCCGAGCAGGCTCTGCTCTCCCTGACCTGCTGCGACCCCGCGATCGGCAGCGGGCACTTCATGGTGGCCGCTGCCCGCCGTATCGCGAACCGGCTCGCTGCCGTGCGCAGTGGTGAACTCGACCCCACCCCCGGCGAGGTGCAGAACGCCCTGCACGACGTCGTCGACCGCTGCATCTACGGCGTCGACATCAACCCGATGGCCGCCGACCTGGCCAAGGTCAGCTTGTGGCTGGAGGCCATCGCGCCCGGTCGGCCTCTGTCCTTTCTCGACCACCACATCAAGGTCGGCAACGCCCTGCTCGGCACCACCCCCGCGCTGCTGCGCGCAGGCATCCCCGACACCGCCTACAAGGCCCTGACCGGCGACGAGAAGAAGACGGTCACCTCCTGGCGCACGGCCAACGCCAACCAACGCAGCGGCCAGGGCGACCTGTTCACCGACGCCGGCATCCCCGTTGGCAACGCTGCCCACCGCCAGGCCGCCCAGCAGGTCGCCGAACGCGCGATCGCCGCCCGGAACCTGGAAGACATCGACTGGGCTGCTCGTCGCCACGAGTCCGCCCGCCACGACGAGCACGCCGTGCGTGCCCGCCGCGTCGCCGACGCCTGGTGCGCGACGTTCCTGTGCCCCAAGACCCCCACCGACGAACCCCTCACCCACACCACCCTCGAACACCTCGGCGCCGGCACCGCCCCACAGCACGTCAGCGACGTCGTGGACGCCCTGGCCGCCCGGCACCGGCTCTTCCACTGGCACCTGGAATTCCCCGAGATCTTCACCGTCCCCGCAGACGGACCGGCCAACACCCCCACCGGGTGGACCGGCGGCTTCTCCGCCGTCCTCGGCAACCCGCCGTGGGAACGCATCAAGCTCCAAGAACAGGAGTTCTTCGCCTCCCGCGACGCCACCATCGCCGAGGCCAAGAACGCCGCAGCCCGAAAGAAGGCCATCGCCGCCCTGGCTGACACCCACCCCGAACTGCTCGCCGAGTTCACCGCCGCCAAGCGGGGCGCCGAGGCCGAGAGCCACCTGCTGCGCAGCAGCGGCCGGTACCCGCTGTGCGGGGTTGGCGACGTCAACACCTACAGCGTCTTCGCCGAACACTTCCGAACGATCCTGGCGCCCCATGGCCGTAGCGGCATCATCACCCCCAGCGGACTCGGAACGGACGCGACAACGGCTGCGTTCTTCGCCGACACCCTGCGCTCTGAGCGGCTCGTGGCCTTCTATGACTTCGAGAACGAAGCGAAGATCTTCACGAACGTCCACCACTCATTCCGTTTCGCGATCTCCTCCATGACGGGCGGTGAGCCCGTCCGGGATGTGCGGCTGGCCTTCTACACCCGGTTCGTCGCCGATGTCACCGCCCGAAGGTACGCGCTGGCCGCCGAGGAGATCCTGCTGCTCAACCCGAACACCGGCACCCTGCCGGTACCCAGGACCCGTCGCGACGCCGAGATCACGCTGGCGTGCTATCGCCGCCACCCCGTCCTGATCCACGATGGCGCGAAGGACGCCAACCCCTGGGGCCTGCGCTTCACCCGCCTCTTCGACATGGCCAATGACTCGGGCAGCTTCCGCAGCGCCGACGACTTGACCGCCGAAGGCGCCGAGTTCGACGGTTGGGCATGGGCCAAGGGGCCGAAACGGTGGCTGCCGCTGTACGAGGCGAAGCTGCTCAGCCACTGGAACCACCGCTTCTCCACCTACGCCGGCGCCACCCAGGCCCAGCTCAACGTGGGCACGCTGCCCCGACTCGATGCGCAGCAGCTCGATGATCCGACGGTCGAACCGCTCGCCCGGTACTGGGTTGTCGAGGACGCCATCGAGGCGGCCGTCCCCGCCGGTTGGGACCGGGACTGGTTCCTCGGCTGGCGCGACATCACCTACACGAGCAACCGGCGCACCTTCGTCC
>JAAYAH010000085.1 GCA_012719445.1 Actinomycetales bacterium
CGGGCGGTTCTTGGCGCCGGGCCGCTCCTCGATCATGGGAGCCGGCTCTGCCTCGGTGGGGGTCTTCTTGCGGAACACCCCTCCACTGTATGTCGTGTGGCGGCTATCGTCGGCCACGTGACTTCCCCGAACCCCACCTCCGAGAACCCGACCGCAGCCACACCGACCGCGCAGCACCCGAGTCCCGGGGCCGGCCCCGACGGGCGGACCGCCGGGCTGGCAGCCCGGGTCAAGGAGCTCATGCCCGGCGTCCGCGCTGACCTGGAGGCGCTGACCCGCATCCCGTCGGTCTCCCTGGACTCCTTCGACCAGCAGCACGTCGAGGACTCCGCCGACGCCGTGGCCGCCCTGCTGAAGGCGGAGGGGATGGACGTGCGGATCGTGCGCGAGGGCGGCCGGCCGGCGGTGATCGGTCACCTGCCCGGGCCGGAGGGCGCCCCGACCGTGCTGCTCTACGCCCACCACGACGTGCAGCCGCCCGGTGACGAGGCCGACTGGAACACCCCGATGTTCGAGCCGACCGAGATCGACGGCCGGCTCTACGCCCGCGGGGTGGCAGACGACAAGGCCGGCGTGCTCGCGCACATAGCGGCGCTGCGGGCGCACGGCGGGAAGCCCCCGGTCGGCGTGACCGTCTTCGTCGAGGGCGAGGAGGAGATCGCCTCGGAGTCCCTGCCGGAGATCCTGGCCAAGCACGGCGACAGCCTCAAGGCCGACGCGATCGTGCTGGCCGACAGCCAGAACTGGAAGATCGGCGTCCCCGCGCTCACCACCACCCTGCGCGGGCTGGTCCGGGTGGTCGTCGAGGTCAAGGCGCTGGACCACGGCGTGCACTCCGGCATGTTCGGCGGGGCGGTGCCCGACGGGCTGACCGCCCTGGCCCGGCTGCTGGCCACGCTCCACGACGAGGAGGGCAACGTCGCCGTCGCCGGTCTGAAGAGCTCCGAGGCCGCGGACCTGGACTACCCCGAGGAGGTGCTGCGCGCCGAGTCCGGGTTGGCCGAGGGCGTGCAGCCGATCGGCTCCGGCTCGTTCCTGACGCGCCTGTGGACCAAGCCGTCGATGACCGTGATCGGCATCGACGCGCCCTCGGTCGCCAAGGCCGCCAACCTGCTCACGCCGGTGGGCCGCGCCAAGTTGTCCATGCGGATCCACCCCGCAGAGGTGCCGGACACGGCATACGACCTCTTGAAGAAGCACCTCGAGGACAACGCGCCGTGGGGCTGCCAGGTGAGCGTCACCCTCGACGACCAGGGGCAGGGCTTCGCCGCCGACGCGCAGGGACCGATCTACGAGGCGGCGCGCGCGGCCTTCCGGGACGCGTGGGACGGCACCGAGCCGGTGGACATCGGGGTCGGCGGGTCGATCCCGTTCGTCGCGTCGTTCGCCGAGCGGTTCCCCGAGGCCGCGATCCTGGTGACCGGCGTCGAGGACCCGGACACGCGGGCGCACGCCGCCAACGAGAGCCTGCACCTGGCCGAGTTCGAACGGGTCTGTCTTGCGGAAGCGCTGCTGCTGGAGAGGTTGGGCAATGGCTGACCAGGGGAAGTACGTCGAGGACTCCTACGAGCGGGACACGCGCTACATCCCGACGCGGATCAC
>JAAYAH010000007.1 GCA_012719445.1 Actinomycetales bacterium
CGTATGCAAGATATCAGGTCGGCCGCCGGACCACGGACGTTTCCCGAGCAGACGGAAAACGGACCGAAGGTGGAAGTGGACACGGCCGACACGGTGTCCGATTCCCCGACGGCTCGGTAGTGGGAACCGGACGAACCACGATCAACCGGCACCACCATAGGCACACAGCTTATGCTGATCCACCACGCGGCGGGATTGAGGCAGCGGTCTGTTGCGCGGTCCGGTGGGAGGCGGGGGCACCGGCCTCGATTCCGTGGGCCGCACACATGCGACGCAGTTCTTCGGCGATGCCCTGGGTCGTCCAGTGTGCGTTGAGCCCGCTGGGGTTGGGCAGGACCCACACGGGGACTCCTTCGATCGCGTCCTCGGGGGGTTGCGGACCGATACGGGCCCGGGGCCGCGCGAACGCTTTCCGGTAGGCGGTGACGCCGAGCACGGCGAGCAGCCGGGGCCGGTAGGCCCGGAGTTTCGCGGCCAGGGCCTGCCCGCCCGCCTGCAGTTCCGCTGCGGTCAGCTCATCGGCCCGCGCGGTAGCCCGGTCCACGAGGTTGGTCACCCCTAAGCCTAGGTCAAGGAGCAGGTGCTGTTCGGCGGGCCGCAGGAGGCGGGGGGTGAGCGAGGCGGCGTGCAAGGCGGGCCAGAACCGGTTGCCGGGCCGGGCGAAATGGTGCCCGCTCCAGGCCGAATACAGCCCCGGGTTGATCCCGCAGAACAGGATGGTGAGGCCGGGGCCGATAACGTCGGGGACGGTTGTGGCACGGGCCGCCGCGAGTTCCGCTGCGTCGGGGCCGCGCCGCGGCTTCCGCATGGGTGTGCTTCCTCCTCGGCTCCGCTCCGGTCGGGGTTTTCTCAGACTAGGGCCCGCAGGACGAGGGTGCTTCCCGAGACCGCGACCACGGCCAGGAGCGCGATCCGCAGCCGCTGTCCGCCGAGCATGCTTCGCAGCGGCCGGGACAGCAGGAACCCGGCTACGAGGAAGGGGATGAGGGCGGCTCCCGTCGCCACTTCGCGCAGCCCGAGCTGGCCGCCTACCGCCAACGCGGCTAGGGAGAGCAGGACGCCGACAAAGAAGTAGGTGCCCAGGGTGGCACGGATCCGCGGGCCTTCCTCGTGCTGGTACACGAGGGCGACGGGCGGGCCGCCGATCGAGGTCGCGGTGCCCATGACCCCGGAGATCACTCCGGCCACGCTGAGCGTGGCGGGGGTGGGGCGCAGCCGGAGTGTGGTGAGGCTCGCGGCCACCGCGAGGAGGACGCCGACCCCCACCCACAGGCCGAGGGTGTCGGGTGTGGCGAGGGCGACGACCCACACGCCGCCGACCGTCCCTACCAGCCGTCCAGCGAGAGCCCAGGAGATGCCGCGCAGGTCGGCGTGGCGCCACTCGGCACCGACGGTGAACAGGGGCAGCACCGCGGTGAGGACCAGCAGGGTGCCGGGCATCAGTGTGGGGTCCAGCATCGCGACGACAGGTGCCGCGGTCAGCCCCAGGCCCAGCCCGACACTGCTCTGCACAACGGTGCCGATCAGCACTGCGGTTCCGGCCGCGGCGAGGAATACCAGCTCAGACTCGGTCACGTGAGGTGAGGGTAGCGGTCGGCCCTGTGCGGGCCGCAGGGAGGAGCGGTGTTCCCGGAAGGGAGGAGGTTCCGGGAACACCGCGGGTGGGTGGCCGCGCGCCGCTGGGAGGGAGTGGCGCGGGCAGCAGCGCGCGGCCGGGCACGCCCGGGTCCCCCTACTCCCGGGCGTGGGCTTTGCGGGTCCGGCGGGACACCGCGTCGAGGATGACCGCTACCAGGAGGACCACCGCGGTGATCATGAACCGCACCGAGGAGTCCATCTGCAGCAGGTACAGCCCCGAGGAGATCGCGCCGAGCACGAGGCCGCCGAGCAGGGC
>JAAYAH010000086.1 GCA_012719445.1 Actinomycetales bacterium
CACGACGAGTTCGTCGACGCGCTGGTCGAGCAGGCCCGCGCGTGCAGGCCGGGCCTCCCCGACGACCCCGAGGCCGCCTTCGGGCCGGTGAACAACGCGCACCAGTTGGCCAGGGTCACCGGGTTCCTCGACCGGCTGCCCGCGCACGCCGGGATCGTCACCGGGGGAGCCAGGGTCGGCGAGCTGGGGGAGGGCTACTTCCTCGAGGCGACGGTGGTGTCCGGGCTGCACCAGGACGACGAGGCCGTGCAGGAGGAGATCTTCGGGCCCGTGATCACCGTGCAGGGGTTCGAGACCGAGGAGGAGGCCCTGCGGCTGGCCAACGGCGTCGAGTACGGGCTGGCGTCGAGCGTCTGGACCCGGGACGTCGGCCGGGCGCTGCGCATGTCCCGGGAGCTCGACTTCGGCTGCGTGTGGGTGAACACCCACATCCCGCTGGTGGCCGAGATGCCGCACGGCGGGTTCGGCAGGTCCGGGTACGGCAAGGACCTCTCCGTGTACGGGCTCGAGGACTACACCAGGGTCAAGCACGTGATGGTGGCGACGAGCTGATCCGGGCGGTGCGCGGCCGGGCCGGACGTCCCCGGCCGGGGGTGCGGGACGTCTGCGGTGGCATGGAGACGCTGACTACTATCCGCTTTGACTTGACTACTAATTGTGTTGAGCGGTTGGGGGCGGGGTGCCGGTGAGGGCCGATATAGGGTCCGTGTCCTGGACTTGTGTAACGAATCCGTTGCTTAGTGGGGAATAGGCGACGGAATCTGTCGGCGAGCCTTGAGTCGCCGGGTAAGTCGTGTAAGGATCGCTCACCGTTGGCACAAAACACAGCCCGTCACGGCGCCTGGCGCCGCCGCCTGCCCCGAGCACGACGGGGCCCGATCACCAACGAGGGGACCCGGTGAGCGCTTCGGCCGGTCGATGTCACCGGCGGACCGTTGGCCTCCCCGCCGTTCTCCGGCAGGGGATGGACCGTCGGGCCGGTGTCGGACGCTGGAGGTCGGCTCCCGTGACTCCCCCCGCCGCGGCACCCCGCAGGCCGGCCTCCACCCGGCCGGGAGCCCTCGCTCGCCGTCGGCCGGCGCAGGGTTCCGAGCGGGGACAGGGTGCGAGCCGCCCTCCCGCCGCCGCCCGCCCGAGACACTGACACAGATCACCCGGTCGTGATCCCGTCCCACGACCGGTTTCGTCATTGCTCCCGCCCGCAGGGAGCACGACAGGAAGGAACAACCTTCGATGACCAGGCGTCAGCGTCCGATCTCGCCGGAAGCCGCGGCGGTCGTCCGCGCCCAGAGGATGTTGTCCCGCCGCTCCGTGCTCGGAGCGGCAGGGGCGCTGGGAGCGGGCGCCTTCCTCGGAGGCTGCGGAACCGGCGGGGCCGGAGACGACGACAAGCCGGAGCCCGCGAAGGACAGGTCCGAGACCGAGCGCATCGTCAACTGGGTCAACTGGCCTCTCTACCTCGACTACGACGAGAAGAACAAGACCTACCCGACCCTGGAGAAGTTCCAGCAGCAGACCGGGATCAAGGCGACCTACACCGAGGACATCGAGGACAACGACGCCTACTACGGCAAGGTGTCCGGTCAGCTCAAGAACGGGCAGGACATCGGCAAGGACGTCATCGTCTTCACCGACTGGATGGTCGCCCGGTGCATGCGCCAGGGCTACCTCCAGCAGCTCGACAAGAAGAACATCGCCAACGCCAAGAACATGCTCGACCCGTTGCAGAAGGTCACCTACGACCCCGGCCGTCAGTTCTCCATGACCTGGCAGTCCGGCTACGCCGGCCTCGCCTGGAACAAGAAGGCGATCGCAGACCTCGGCCTGCAGATCCGTAACGTCGACGACCTGTGGCACCCCAAGCTCAAGGGTCTGGTGTCGGTCCTCGCCGAGATGCGGGACTCGCTCGGTCTGATCCTGATGAGCCAGAACGTCAACATCTCGGAGAAGTTCGGCTCTGCGGAGTTCGACCGGGCCCTGGACGTGATCAAGACCAACCTCGACAGCGGGCAGATCCGCCGCGTCGTCGGCAACTCCTACATGGAGGACTTCACCGCCGGTGACGTCATCGCATGCTTCGCCTGGTCGGGGGACATCTTCATGGCGAACGGCGAGGCGGGCAGGGATCTCTACGGGTTCACCCTGCCGGAGAGCGGCGCGCCGCTGTGGAGCGACAACATGGTCGTCCCGATCGGGTCCCCGCACAAGAAGAACGCGGAGATCCTGATGAACTACTACTACGACCCGGTCGTCGCGGCGGAGGCGGCGGCGTACATCAACTACATCTGCCCGGTCAAGGGAGCCAAGGAGGAGATGCTGAAGATCGACCCGTCGCTCGCGGAAAGTCCTCTGATCTTCCCGACCGACGAAGACCTCAAGAAGGTCCAGGTGTTCCGCGCGACCGATGCCCAGGAGGAAGAGGAGTTCAGCAGCAAGTTCCAGAAGGTGCTGGGCAACTGATGGCCGGGGCCCTCCTCTCCGACCACCCCACCGGTGACCTCCGGCTGGACCGTCTGGTCAAGCGGTTCGGCGCCTTCGTGGCCGTCGACGACGTGAGCCTCACCGTGCCCAAGGGGTCGTTCTTCGCGCTGCTCGGGCCCTCCGGCTGCGGCAAGACCACGACCCTCCGCATGATCGCGGGCCTCGAGGAGCCGACAGCGGGCTCGATCCACCTCGGGACGCTGGACATCACCTCCGCGAAGCCGTACCGGCGGCCCGTCAACACGGTCTTCCAGAACTACGCCCTCTTCCCGCACCTGGACGTCTTCGAGAACGTCGCCTTCGGGCTGCGTCGTCGCCGGATCAGCCGGGTGCGGGAACAGGTCATGGCCGCGCTGGACCTGGTCGAGATGACCCACCTGGCGCGTCGCAGGCCCGCCCAGCTCTCCGGTGGCCAGCAGCAGCGGATCGCGCTGGCCAGGGCACTGGTCAACCAGCCCCGGGTGCTGCTGCTGGACGAGCCCCTTGGGGCGTTGGACCTCAAGCTCCGACGGCAGATGCAGCTCGAGCTGAAGCGGATCCAGGTGGAGGTCGGCATCACCTTCGTCCACGTCACCCACGACCAGGAGGAGGCCATGACCATGGCCGACACGGTCGCGGTGATGAACCAGGGCAGGATCGAGCAGTTCGGCCCGCCGACCGAGCTGTACGGGGCGCCGCGCACCACCTTCGTCGCCAACTTCCTCGGCCAGTCCAACCTGGTGCCCGGTCGTCGGGTGTCCGGTGGCGGCTCCCACCTCATCCCCGTCGACTGCAACGGTCAGACTGTGCTGCTGCCCGACGACCGGTGCATGACCTCGGCCGATCAGGTGCTCGTGGGGGTGCGACCGGAGAAGGTCCACCTCCTGCCCGCGGGGATGAACCCGCCGACCGGGCACAACCGGCTGGTGGGCGGTCGGGTCGCCGACGCCAGCTTCACCGGCGTCTCCACGCAGTACCTCGTGGCCATGCCGTGGGGACAGGACCTCACCGTCTTCGCCCAGAACGTCGGCAGAGGCGGACCGGTCCCGGTGGGTGCCGCGGTGACCCTCGGCTGGGAGCCGGAGCACACCTTCGGGCTCGAGGGAGAGACCGGCACCCCGGCCGGACGGGATGCGCGGGTCACCGCGCGGATGCGCTGAGGGGTCGAAGTGGCCTTCACCACAGCGGCTCGCACGGGGGGACCGGTCCCGGCGCCGGCCCCCCCGTCGTCCCGGCTCCCGCGCAGCCGGACGCCCTACCTCCTGTTGCTGCCGGGGCTGGTCTGGCTCGGCCTGTTCTTCGCCGTCCCGGTGGCGACCCTGTTCTCCACCTCGCTGCAGACCCGGGTGCCGGGCGGCGAGATCGGCGAGTACACCCAGACGTTCCGGTTCGCCAACTACCTCGACACGATCGGGGAGTACCACGTCCAGTTCGTCAGGTCGTTCCTCTACGCCGGACTGGCGACCGTGCTGGCGCTGCTCATCGCCTACCCGCTCGCCTACTACATCGCCCAGCGCGCCGGGAGGTGGCGCAACATCCTGCTGGTGCTCGTCGTCGCCCCGTTCTACGCCAGCTTCATCCTCCGCACGATCGCCTGGCGGCAGATCCTCGGCGAGGAGGGCCCGATCGTCCCCGTGCTGCGGTTCCTCCACCTCATCCCGGCCGGGGCGACGGTCACCGCGAGCGCCGTCGCCGTCGTCGCCGGGCTCACCTACAACTTCCTGCCGTTCATGACCCTGCCCCTGTACGCCAGCCTGGAACGGATCGACCCCCGGTTCATCGAGGCGGGCGGGGACCTCTACGCCAACCCGTTCACCACCTTCCGCCGGGTGACCCTGCCCCTGTCCATGCCGGGGGTCGTCGCGGGCACCCTGCTGACCTTCATCCCGGCGGCGGGGGACTACATCAACGCCACCCTGCTCGGCCGACAGCCCAAGACCACGATGATCGGGAACGTCGTCGAGAGCCGCTTCCTGCGGGTCGTCGACTACCCGACGGCGGCGACGCTGTCGTTCCTGCTGATGGCGGCGATCCTGGTGCTCGTCTTCGGCTACGTCCGCCGGGCCGGAACCGAGGAGCTGGTATGACCGTCGGCGCCGGACCCCGGCTCGCCCGGGGGGAGCACGGCCTGCAGCGGGCAGGGGACTCGCCCGTGCGGCGGGTGTCCCTGTGGCAGCGGCTGCGGCGCAGGGCCCTCGCGGTCTATGCGTTCCTCGCGCTGGCCTACCTGTTCACCCCGATCGCCTACCTGACCGTCTTCTCCTTCAACGACAGCGGGAAGAGCAACATCGTCTGGAAGGGGTTCACCCTCGACAACTGGAAGAACCCCTGCGGCGCACCGGACGTGTGCACCGCGCTCGGCAACAGCCTCAAGATCGGTGTGATCTCGACGACGGTCGCGACGGTCCTCGGCACCATGATCGCCTTCGCGTTGGCCCGGCACCGCTTCCGCGGCCGGACCGCGACGAACCTGCTGATCTTCGTGCCGATGGCGACCCCGGAGGTCGTGCTCGGGGCGTCCCTGCTCACCCTGTTCCTCAACTTCCGGGTGCCGCTGGGAATGGGCACGATCATCGTCGCCCACGTCATGTTCTGCATCAGCTTCGTCGTGGTCGCGGTCAAGGCCAGGATCGCCAGCCTCGACCCGGCCCTCGAACAGGCGGCGATGGACCTCTACGCGACCGAGGTGCAGACCTTCCGCCGAGTGACCCTGCCACTCGTCGCACCGGGCATCGCGGCGGCCGCCCTGCTCTCGCTGAGCCTGTCCTTCGACGACTTCATCATCACCTTCTTCAACTCCGGCAACGTCAACACGTTCCCGAAGTTCGTCTACGTCTCGGCACTCCGGGGGATCCCCGCGCAGGCCTACGTGATCGGGGTGGCGATGTTCTACCTCGCCCTGCTGATCGTGCTCGTCGCCGAGGTGCTGAGACATCGCAGGGAGCGCGCCCTGCACTGACGGTCGCGAACCGAGCCGAGGACCACGTCATGCGCATCCTTCTCATCGGCGCGGGGGGCGTCGGCACCGCGGTCGCGGGCCTCCTCGCCCGCCGTGACTTCTTCGACCGGGTCGTGGTCGCCGACCACGACCCGGCGCGGGCGCAGCTCGCCGTGCTGCGCGCCAGGGACGGGCGTTTCGTCACCGACCACCTCGACGCCTCGCAGGCGGAGGCGGTGACCCGGCTGTGCCGGGAGCACCGGATCACCCACGTGCTCAACGCCGTCGACCCCCGCTACGTGATGCCGGTCTTCCACGGGGCCCTCGACGCCGGGGCCGATTACCTGGACCTGGCCATGAGCCTGTCCCGGCCGCACCCGGAGCGCCCGTTCGAGCTCACCGGGGTGAAGCTGGGCGACGAGCAGTTCGCCCTCGCCCAGCGGTGGGAGGAGGCCGGCCGCCTGGCTCTGGTCGGCATCGGCGTCGAGCCGGGGCTGTCCGACGTCTTCGCCCGCTATGCCGTCGACCACCTGTTCTCGGAGATCGACGAGCTGGGGGTCAGGGACGGTGCCGACCTCACCGTCGACGGCTACTCCTTCGCCCCGTCCTTCTCCATCTGGACCACGATCGAGGAGTGCCTCAACCCGCCGGTCGTCTGGGAGGAGGGCCGCGGCTGGTTCACCACCGCGCCGTTCAGCGAGCCGGAGGTGTTCGCCTTCCCCGGCGGCATCGGTGACCTCGAGTGCGTCAACGTGGAGCATGAGGAGGTGCTCCTCATGCCGCGGTGGGTGACGGCGCGGCGGGTGACCTTCAAGTACGGCCTCGGCACCGAGTTCATCGAGGTGCTGCGCACCCTGAACCGGCTCGGGCTGGACGCCACCACCCCGGTCGAGGTGCGGTCGGCCGACGGGAGACCGGCCGTGGTCAGCCCGCGCGACGTCGTCGCCGCCTGCCTCCCGGACCCCGCGACCCTCGGCGACCGGATGCGCGGGTCGACCTGCGCGGGCCTGTGGGTCACCGGCACCGGCCGCGACGGTCGCCCCCGCGAGGTCTACCTCCACCACGTCGTGGACAACGCCTGGTCCATGCGCGAGTACGGCTCCCAGTGCGTGGTGTGGCAGACGGCGGTGAACCCGGTCATCGCGCTAGAACTGCTGGCCGAGGGGATCTGGAAGGGCTCAGGGGTGCTCGGCCCGGAGGCATTCGACGCGCTGCCCTTCCTCGACCGGCTGGCCGGTTACGGGATCCCGTGGGGGATGGAGGAACGCAGCCCGGCCGGGTGAGCGACGCCCTCCTCACCTGGCTGCCCGTTCCCGGAGCCGGGGACGGTGCTCCCGATCCGCAGGCCGTCCAGGACCGGCCCGAGGACGGCGGCGAGCAGCCGGGCGGAACGGATCTGCCGGCGTGACCACGGCACGTCGTCGGTGAGGTGGCACTCGAACAGGCCGATCGCCCGCCCCCTGCTGCTCACCGGCACGAGCAGCACGCTGCGGTAGCCGAGGTCGTCCAGCAGCCGGATCTCGGCCGGGTCGGCGTCCGGCCCCCGGTACACGGGGATGACGATGCGCTCGCTGAGGCATCGCCGCGTCGCCGGGTAGTCGTCGAGGGAGTAGACGACGTCGTCCCCGTCTCCGGCCCCCTGCACCGTCTCGATGCTCGTCTCGTCCGGGTGCAGGAAGCTGAGCTCGACGTGGTCGCAGTCGAGGACGGCCGCGCTGGACCTGGCCAGCCGGGCGAGGTCGGGGAGGCTGCGCACGTCGGAGATCTGGCCGAGCAGGTCCTCGAGGGCTGCCGGTGCGTTGGGGATCCCGGTCGCGCTCCTGCTCCCGGCGGTGGCCAGGACCCGTTGCAGCGAGCGCGCGCAGGCGGCGAACACCAGGCTGTCGGCGTCGCGGTAGATCACGTCGGGTCTGCCGACGACCCACCCCTGGGCGTAGCCGACGTCGAGGTCGGCCAGGGCGAGCAGGTCGCGGACCCGCTCGACCCCCTCGGCGCAGACCACGGCCCCGATGTGGTGGGCGAACTCCACGACCGCCCGGATGAGGGCGGCCTTGGCGCCGTTGTCGGCGACCCCGTCCACGAGGTGACGGTCCAGCTTCAGACTGTCCGGCGCGAGCTCCATGACCCGGCGCAGCCCGGAGTGCCCGGCACCGACGTCGTCGATGGCCAGCCGAGCCCCGCGGGCACGCAGCCGGTCGACCTCGCGACGCAGCCCCTCGGGGTCGAGGACGATCTCGTGCTCGGTCAGCTCGATCTCGACCCCGGTGAGGTCCAGCGGGAGAACGGCCCGCAGCGCCTGGCTGCCCAGGACGCTGGGGGACAGGTTGATCGCCAGCGAGGTCCCGGCCGGTCGGCCCTCGGCGGCGATGGCGTTGACGAACGCCGAGGCCTCGAGGGCGGCGCCGAGCCGCACCTCGTGCGCGAGGGCGAACCACTGCTCGGGCTCGGTCGGGGACTCGCCGGGGAACCGGGCGAGTGCCTCGTAACCGGCGATCTCGAGCCGGGACAGGGAGAACTGGGGTTGGAAGACCATCACCGGGCCGCCCTGGCGGAGGCACCGGCGGATCGCCATGCCCGGATCGCGATGCCGTCCCGAGGCGTCGAAGGCCAGCCGGCTGGATGCGGTCGCCAGTTGCATCCCACTCGCGGGGCGCAGGCGGCGGGGTCGCCCGTTGTTCATGTTCCCCCTGCGGTCGGGTGGGTGGGATCGGGGCACGCGCGCGCGCCCGTGCCAGGATGGCACAGAGGGTGCCGCTGTGGGTCGATCCATCCACAGACTGTACAAAACGGACAGGTGGCTGGTCGTGGTGGTCCTGGGCAGGCCCCGATGGAAGCATGGAACGGTCGGTAGGCCGTCTCGGCCGGTCCCGCGTCGCGGGCCGGCAGGTCAGGAGGACCCGTGAGCTCCGTCGTCACCCCGGACCGGGAGACCGCCGTCCTGGGGCGCGTCCCGACCGGGCTGTTCCTCGCCGGCCGGTGGCGTCCCGCGGCCGCGGGCGGGGTGATGCCCGTGGAGGACCCGTCCACCGGTGAGCGGATCGCCGAGGTGGCCGACGCGGACGTCGCCGACGCCCGCAGCGCCCTCGACGCCGCCGTCGCCGCCCAGGGGGCGTGGGCCGCGACGGCGCCCCGGGACCGCGGGGAGATCCTGCGTCGGGCGTTCGAGCTGGTGACGGCCCGCGCGGAGGACCTGGCCCTGCTGATGACCCTGGAGATGGGCAAGGCTCTCGCCGAGTCGCGGGCGGAGATCGCCTACGCGGCCGAGTTCCTCCGCTGGTTCTCCGAGGAGGCCGTCCGGATCAGCGGGCGGTGGTCGGTGGCGCCGAACGGGGCGACCCGCCTGCTCACCATGAAGCAGCCGGTCGGGCCGTGCCTGTTCATCACCCCGTGGAACTTTCCCATGGCCATGGGGACCCGCAAGATCGGTCCCGCGGTCGCTGCCGGCTGCACCATGGTCGTCAAGCCGGCCTCGGCGACCCCGCTGTCGATGCTCGCCCTCGCCGGGATCATGGCTGAGGCCGGGCTGCCGGACGGAGTCCTCAACGTCGTCACCACCTCCAGGAGCGGGCCGGTGATGCGGGAGGTCCTCGGCGACCCGCGGCTGCGCAAGCTGTCCTTCACCGGTTCGACGGAGGTCGGCAGGACCCTCGTCGAGGCGTCGGCGGCCCAACTGCTCCGGGTGTCCATGGAGCTCGGCGGGAACGCGCCGTTCATCGTGCTGGCCGACGCCGACCTCGACGCCGCCGTCGACGGCGCGATGTTGGCCAAGATGCGCAATATGGGTGAGGCCTGCACCGCGGCCAACCGGTTCCTCGTGCACGAGTCGCTCGCCGAGGAGTTCACCGGCCGGCTGGCCGAGCGGATGGCGGCCCTCGTGGTCGGCCGGGGTGTCGAGGACGGGGTCGACGTCGGTCCGCTCATCGACGCCGCGAGCCGGGAGAAGGTCGCCGGACTGGTCTCCGACGCCGTCGACCGCGGTGCGACGGTGGTCACCGGCGGCACGCCGGTGGGGCAGCGGGGATACTTCTACGCCCCCACCGTGCTCGCGGACGTCCCGCCCGGCTCCCGGGTGCTCGCGGAGGAGATCTTCGGCCCGGTCGCCCCGGTGACCACGTTCGGCACCGACGACGAGGCGATCGCCCTGGCGAACCGCAGCGAGTTCGGCCTCGTCTGCTACGTCTACACGCGCGACCTGTCCCGGGCCGTGCACACGGCGGAGGCGCTGGAGTCCGGGATGGTCGGGGTGAACCAGGGGGTCGTCTCCAACCCGGCAGCACCCTTCGGCGGGGTGAAGCACTCGGGGTTCGGCCGTGAGGGCGGCGCCGAGGGCATCGAGGAGTATCTGGAGGTCAAGTACGTGGGGATGGCCCTGTGAACGTCGGGGGCACGGCGCGGGGGACGGCGCCCGGCCCGCTCGGCCGCCCCGGCGAGGCGGTGCGGGAGGTCGTGCTGCTCGGGTCGACCGGGTCGATCGGGACCCAGGCCGTCGACGTCGTCGAGCGGACGGCCGGCAGGTTCCGGGTGACGGCGCTGGCCGCAGGCGGCGCCCGGCCGCGGCTGCTCGCCGAGCAGGCTGCCCGCCTCGGGGTGCGCGCCGTCGGCGTCGCCGACCCCGGGGCGGAGGGGCAGCTCCGGGAGGCGCTGACCGCTCTCGGCGCCGGGGACGTCCGGGTGCTGGTCGGCCAGGACGCGGCAACCGAACTGGCGGCGACGCCGTGCGACGTCGTCCTCAACGGCATGACCGGGGCGAGGGGCCTTGGGCCCACCCTGGCGGCCCTCGCGGCGGGGCGGACCCTCGCCCTCGCCAACAAGGAGTCGCTGATCATCGGCGGGCCGCTGGTCACCCGGCTGGCCGCGCCCGGCCAGATCGTCCCGGTCGACTCCGAGCACTCCGCCCTCGCCCAGTGCCTGCGGGCCGGGACGGCGCAGGAGGTCGACCGCCTGGTGCTGACCGCGAGCGGCGGCCCGTTCCGGGGCCGTTCCCGGGCCGAGCTGGCCGGGGTGACGGCCGAGGAGGCGTTGGCCCACCCCACCTGGGACATGGGCCCGGTGATCACGATCAACTCGGCGACCCTGGTCAACAAGGGGCTCGAGGTGATCGAGGCCCACCTGCTGTTCGGTGTCCCGTTCGACCGGATCGAGGTGGTCGTCCACCCGCAGTCGGTCGTGCACTCGATGGTCACCTTCACCGACGGGTCGACCATCGCCCAGTGTTCGCCGCCGGACATGCGGCTTCCCATCGCTCTCGGCATGGCCTGGCCGGAGAGGGTGCCCGGTGCGGCCGCGGCCGTCGACTTCCGTGCGGCCTCGACGTGGCAGTTCCTCCCCCTCGACGAGGCCGCGTTCCCCGCGGTTGCTCTCGCGAGACGCTGCGGGACGCTGGGCGGCACGTATCCTGCGGTGTACAACGCCGCCAACGAGGTGTGCGTTGCGGCGTTCCGCGCGGGGGAGATCGGTTTCCTTGACATCCTCCGGGTGGTCGAGGCTGTGGTGTCCGAGCACGTGCCACCCGAGGGCGGGCTCGAGGTCGACGACGTGCTCGCGGCGGATGCGTGGGCACGGGAACGGGCCCGCAAGGTGGCGGCACCCGGAGGCGGCGCGGGCGAGGAGGGCGCGTGATGAACGGTCAGGTTCTCGCGGTGGTCGGGGTGCTGGTCATCGTGCTCGGGGTGATGGTCTCCATCGCCCTGCACGAACTGGGGCACATGGTGCCGGCCAAGCGGTTCGGCGTCCGCTGCAGCCAGTACATGATCGGGTTCGGGCCGACCCTGTGGTCGACGGTGCGCGGGGGGACCGAGTACGGCGTCAAGGCCATCCCGCTGGGCGGCTACGTGCGCATGCTCGGCATGTTCCCGCCCCGCCAGGGGCCCGTGCACGCCGAGAACGAGGGGCGCTGGACGGCCCTGGTGGAGCAGGCCCGCCGCGACTCCTACCTGGAGGTCGGTCCGGAGGACGCCGACCGGCTCTTCTACCAGCGGCCGGTCCACCAGCGGCTGATCATCATGCTCGGTGGACCGACGATGAACCTGCTGCTCGGAGCGCTGTTCATCGGCATCGTGGTCACCGGCTTCGGGCTGCCGGAGCCCAGCACCCGGCTGTCCGTCGTCCAGGAGTGCGTGCTGCCGATCGACGCCCCCGACCGTCCCTGTTCCCCGACCGACCGCCGTGCCCCCGGCGCCGCCGCGGGCCTGCGCCCCGGCGACGTCGTGCTCTCCATCGGCGGGGTCGAGGCCGGGTCCTGGGACACCGTGCGCGCCGCGATCCGGGAGAGCGGTGACCGGGAGATCCCCGTCGTCGTCCGCAGGGGCGACAGCACCCTCAGCCTGCGGATCACCCCGATCATCGCCGACCGGCCGAGGCACGACGAGTCCGGTGAGATGCTGCGCTCCGACGACGGCCGGCCGTTGACCGAGAAGGTCGGGTTCCTCGGCGTCGTCCCCGCCGAGGACCTGCAGCCCCAGTCCCTCTCCGTGGTCCCCGGCATGCTCGCCGAGAGCGTCGGGCAGATCGCCGGGGTGGTGGTGAGGATCCCGGAGAAGATGACCGGGATCGTCAAGGTGATCATCGGTGAGGAGGAGCGCGACCCGGAGAGCCTGGTCAGCATCGTCGGCATCGGCCGATTCGCCGGTGAGGTCGGCGCCGAGCAGGGCACGACGGCGGAACCGATGACCCTGCGGACGAAGCTGGCGTTCTGGGTGAGCCTGCTCGCCGCGCTGAACCTCGCCCTGTTCGTGTTCAACCTGCTGCCGCTGCTGCCGCTGGACGGGGGCCACGTGGTGGGGGCGCTGTGGGAGGCGGTCCGGCGGGCCGTGGCCCGGGTCCGGCGGCGGCCCGACCCGGGACCCGTCGACGTCGCCAAGGCCCTGCCGCTCGCCTACGGGGTGGCCAGCGTGCTCATCGGGATGTCGGTGCTGCTCATCTATGCCGACATCGTCCGTCCCATCCAGATCACGGGCTGATCGCCTCCGGGGTCCGGGGCCGACCGTCTCCCGGCCGCGGGGGGTTACGGTCGCTCGGCCGGAGACAGCTCCCGCCCGGGACCGAGGGCGCGGCCGGGTGGAGGCTTCGTGGAGGACCGACCGCCGAGGGGTGGCCGGGACCGCGGCAGGCGATACTGGGCTCGGCCGCGGTCGCGCGGCCGACACCCGCTGCGCCACGAGCACCGGTGCTCGTGACCGCCGGAGCTCGTGAGAGGGACCACCCGATGCCCGTGACGCTCGGCATGCCGTCGACCCCGCCGCCCGTGCTCAGTCCGCGCCGTCCGACCCGGCAGATCCGGGTGGGGCGGGTCGCGGTGGGCGGCGGAGCCCCGGTCTCGGTGCAGTCCATGACCACCACGCCGACGGCCGACATCAACGCGACGCTCCAGCAGATCGCCGAGCTCACCGCGGCGGGCTGCGACATCGTCCGGGTCGCCTGCCCGAGCCAGGACGACGCCGACGCCCTCCCCGCGATCGCCACGAAGTCCCAGATCCCGGTGATCGCCGACATCCACTTCCAGCCGCGGTACGTCTTCGCCGCCATCGATGCCGGGTGCGCAGGGGTGCGGGTCAACCCCGGCAACATCAGGGCCTTCGACGACAAGGTCAGGGAGATCGCCGCGGCGGCGTCCCAGGCCGGGGTCTCGCTCCGGATCGGCGTCAACGCCGGCTCCCTCGACCCCCGGCTGCTGGCCAAGTACGGCAGGGCGACCCCCGAGGCCCTCGTCGAGTCCGCCGTGTGGGAGGCGTCGCTGTTCGAGGAGCACGACTTCCACGACTTCAAGATCTCGGTCAAGCACAACGACCCGGTCGTCATGGTCCGGGCCTACGAGCTGCTCTCCGAGCGGGGGGACTGGCCGCTGCACCTCGGCGTCACCGAGGCCGGTCCGGCCTTCCAGGGCACCGTGAAGTCGGCCGTCGCCTTCGGGGCACTGCTCAGCCGGGGTGTCGGCGACACCATCAGGGTCTCGCTCTCCGCGCCGCCGGTGGAGGAGGTCAAGGTCGGTATCCAGATCCTCCAGTCGCTCAACCTCCGCGAACGCCGGCTGGAGATCGTTTCCTGTCCCTCCTGCGGGCGCGCGCAGGTCGACGTCTACACCCTCGCCGAGCAGGTGACGGCGGGCCTGGAGGGGATGACCGTCCCGCTGCGGGTGGCCGTCATGGGCTGCGTCGTCAACGGCCCCGGCGAGGCGCGGGAGGCCGACCTCGGGGTCGCCTCCGGCAACGGCAAGGGCCAGATCTTCGTGCGCGGCGAGGTCGTCCGCACGGTCACCGAGGAGGAGATCGTGCCGACCCTCGTCGAGGAGGCCCGCCGGCTCGAGGCGGCGCTGGCCGCGGGGGCGGCGGAGGGCTCGGGACCCGTCGTCACCGTCAGCTGAGCCCATATCGGCCAGCCGTGCTCGCATCGGCTGCCGGTCTCGGCAAGGATGCCTCCGTGCTCCGCTCGACTCTGAGGGTCCTCGGCCGTCGGGACGTCGAGGAGGCGCTCGGCGTCTGCTCCCGGGACATCGTCGCCAACCTCTTCGTCGCGTCCCGGCTGCGCGGACAGCGGCTGGACGGTCGGGGTGGAGAGCTCTGGGGCTGGTACGTGGACGACCGGCTGGTGTCGCTGTGCTGGTCCGGGGCCAACCTGGTTCCCGTCGAGGCCACCGCGGGGGCTGTGGAGGCGTTCGCCGCCCGGGCCAGGCGACTGGGCAGGCAGTGTTCCTCGATCGTCGGACCCGCGGCGGCGACTCTCGCCCTCTGGAACCAGCTCCGGCCGTACTGGGGGGCCGCACGCGAGATCAGGGAACGCCAGCCACTCATGGCCATGGGCACCGACCCGTTGGTCAGCCCCGACCCGCGGGTGCGCCGGAGCTCGACGGAGGAGCTCGAGCTGGTGATCCCGGCCTGCGTCGCCATGTTCACCGAGGAGGTCGGCTACTCGCCCGTCGCCGTCGACGGCGGCGCCGTCTACCACGCCCAGGTCGCCGCGCTGGTCACCTCCGGCCGGTCGTTCGTCCGGATCGACGAGACCGAGCACGGGCCGGTGGTGGTGTTCAAGGCGGAACTCGGATCGGTCACCCCCGAAGCCGTGCAGGTCCAGGGGGTCTGGGTGAACCCAGCCTTCCGGGGGCGGGGGCTGGCGGCGTCCGGGATGGCGGCGGTGGTGGCGATCAGCCAGGCCGAGCTCGCGCCGGTCGTGTCCCTGTACGTCAACGACTTCAACGTCCGGGCCATCCGGGCCTACGAGCGGGTCGGTTTCCGTGAGGTCGGGTCCTACGCCACGGTGCTGTTCTGACCGTGAGGATGTGCGTGTGCCCCGCCCACGGGTGTCATCCCGATGCCCCGCTCCCGTCGCTCCCGCTGCTCCCGGGCCCGGTCGCCCGGGCTCCCGTCACCTGACCGGCATCGCCCCGGCGGTCTGGTCCTGTCGCTCCCGGCGGCCCGCTCCCGCTGCTCCCGGCTCGGCCGCTCCCGCTTCCCGTCCCGCGGTCGTTCTCAGCTCGCACCGCCGCGCCTCGCTCTCGGCGGAGGACTCGACGCCCTCCTGA
Source organism: Actinomycetales bacterium (assembly GCA_012719445.1). Taxonomy (GTDB): domain Bacteria; phylum Actinomycetota; class Actinomycetes; order Actinomycetales; family Kineosporiaceae; genus JAAYAH01. The sequence goes on from JAAYAH010000086.1 coordinate 14,913, forward strand.
GCCGTTCGGCGGCCCGTCGCCGTGCCGACTCCTCCCCGGCGGTCGCCCTCGACCGCCAGACGTCGGTGACCACCCCGGTGACCCACTCCGGCTCGAGCACCACGTGCTCCCAGGCGAAGCGCAACACCGTCCAGCCCCGGCGCACCAACTCGTCGTACCGGCGGCAGTCCCGCTCCAGGTCCTCGCGGCCGCCGTGCCAGGCGAAGGAGTCGGCCTCGAGGGCGATCTCGTGCTCCGGATCGGCCAGGTCGACCCGCGCATCGCCGACCAGCACCTGGGGGGTGAACCGTAGGCCGGCCCTCAGCACGGCGGCACGCAAGCCGGACTCGAACGGGTTGTCGGCCCGGGGATCCGCAGCAGCCGCCACCTCCCGGAGCAGTCGGGCACCGCGGCCCCGGAACCCCGCCGCGGCCGAGGCGACGTGGTCCCGGGGGACCCCGGCGCGCAGGGCGGAGTCCGCGATCGCCAGCCCCTCGGCGAAGGGGAGCGTCGACGCGCAGTCGAGGACCGTCCGCACCACGGAGGTGACGCCTCGCTCAGCCTCCTGCCGGGAGACCTCCCGCCAGTGCAGCACGACCCCGCGGGGAACGGGTGGGTGCGCATGGGGGCGCACCGTGACGTGGACCCTCCGCGGGCCGGTGAGCATCGGCAGTCGCCGCAGCTCCGCGGCGCTCGTGTGCGAGACGGTCCCGCCGACCGCGGCCGCGACGGCGACCGCCCGGGGCAGCGCGGGGAGCCCGTAGCGTCCCCGCGACAGCCGGATCACCGAGCCGTCCTCCACCGCCACCCGCACCCCCCGCCGGGTGACGAGCCGGCGCAGCTCGGACCAGGTAGCCAGCCCTCCGAGCCGGTGCACCACCTCCGCAGCCCCGACGTCCACCGGGGGAGCGTGCCCGATCCGCCGGGGACACGACCGCGGTCGTCCACAGGGTCACGGGATCGGGGCGGGCGCGGACCCCTGGGGAGGAGTCGGCGCCGGTGTGGTCCCGCCGACCGCGCCCGCACGCGTCGACTCCTCCCCGGAGGTCCGCGATCATGATCCCCGCACGGCGGAGGACTCCCCGACGGACGAGGTGCACACGGCGAGTAGCCTTCGACGTCGAGCCGACCTGGGAGGACGCCGTGCTGCGGATGTCGTCACTGTTCCTGCGGACCCTCCGCGAGGACCCTGCCGACGCGGAGGTGCCGAGCCACAGACTGCTGGTCAGAGCGGGGTACATCCGCAGGGCCGCCCCCGGTGTCTACACCTGGCTGCCGCTCGGGTACCTGACCTACCGGAACGTCGAGCGGATCGTCCGCGAGGAGATGGACGGCGCGGGCTTCCAGGAGGTGCACTTCCCGGCCCTCCTGCCCCGTGAGCCCTACGAGGCGACGAACCGGTGGACCGAGTACGGCGAGACGCTGTTCCGGCTGAGGGATCGCAAGGGCGCGGACATGCTCCTCGGTCCCACCCATGAGGAGATGTTCACCCTCCTGGTGAAGGACCTGTACTCCTCGTACAAGGACCTGCCGCTGTCGATCTACCAGATCCAGACCAAGTACCGCGACGAGGCCAGGCCGCGGGCCGGGCTGCTGCGCGGGCGCGAGTTCGTGATGAAGGACTCCTACTCCTTCGACATCGACGACGAGGGCCTGCGCCGGTCCTACGAGCGGCACCGCGACGCCTACATCAGGACCTTCGACCGGCTCGGCCTCGACTACGTCATCGTCTCGGCGATGTCCGGCGCCATGGGGGGCAGCCGCAGCGAGGAGTTCCTGCAGCAGACCGAGGTCGGTGAGGACACCTTCGCGCGCTGCACGGCCTGCGCCTTCGCGGCCAACACCGAGGCGGTGACCACCCCGGTCCCGGAGCCGACCGGCTGGGAGGGATCGCCGGTCGCCCACGTCGAGGACACCCCGGACACCCCGACCATCGAGTCGCTGGTCGAGCTGGCCAACGCGAAGTACCCGCGGCAGGACCGGCCGTGGACCGCCGCGGACACCCTGAAGAACGTCGTCGTCGCGTTGACCGGTCCCGACGGCTCCCGCGAGCCGCTGGTCGTCGGTGTTCCCGGCGACCGTGAGGTGGACCTCAAGCGGCTGGAGGCGGTCGTGTCGCCCGCCGAGGTGGCGCCGTTCACGGACGTCGACTTCGCGGCGCACCCGGGACTCGTGAAGGGCTACATCGGCCCCGAGGTCCTCGGCGACGGCTCCGCCACCGGCATCCGCTACCTGGTCGACCCCCGGGTCGTCGACGGAACGGCGTGGATCACCGGCGCCAACGTTCCCGGGCGGCACGTGTTCGAGCTGGTCGCGGGCAGGGACTTCCGTGCGGACGGCGTGGTCGAGGCCGCGGAGGTGCGGGCGGGGGATCCCTGCCCGGAGTGCGGCGCCCCCCTCGCCATGGCCAGGGGCATCGAGATCGGGCACATCTTCCAGCTCGGCCGCAAGTACGCCGAGGCCCTGGGCCTGCAGGTGCTCGACCAGAACGGCAGGCTGGTCACGGTGACCATGGGCTCGTACGGGATCGGGGTCTCCCGGGCCGTCGCCGCCGTCGTCGAGGCCACCCACGACGAGCTGGGACTGTGCTGGCCGCGTGAGGTCGCCCCCGCCGACGTGCACCTGGTGGCGACCGGCAAGGACGACGAGGTGTTCGAGGTCGCGGATCGGCTGGCCGAGGAGCTGGAGGCCGCGGGGGTGCGGGTGCTGCACGACGACCGTCGCAAGGTGGCGCCCGGGGTGAAGTTCAGGGACGCCGAGATCATCGGGATTCCCACCATCGTCGTGGTCGGCAAGGGGTTGGCGACCGGGACGGTCGAGCTGCGGGACCGCCGCAGCGGGGAGCGCGAGAACGTG
>JAAYAH010000087.1 GCA_012719445.1 Actinomycetales bacterium
AGCGCGTCGACGGCCTCCTGGAGCATCCGCTTCTCGTTGTTGACGATGATCTCGGGAGCGCCCAGGTCGAGCAGCCGCTTGAGCCGGTTGTTCCGGTTGATCACCCGGCGGTAGAGGTCGTTGAGGTCGGAGGTGGCGAACCGGCCACCGTCCAGCTGGACCATCGGCCGCAGGTCCGGCGGGATCACCGGGACGCAGTCCAGCACCATGCCCATCGGCGAGTTCCGGGTGGTGAGGAACGCCGAGACGACCTTGAGCCGCTTCAGCGCCCTGGTCTTGCGCTGCCCCTTGCCGCTGCGGATGGTCTCCCGCAGGTTCGCGGCCTCGGCCTCGAGGTCGAAGGACTCCAGCCGCTTCTGGATCGCGGCGGCGCCCATGCCCCCGGTGAAGTACTCGCCGAACCGGTCCCGCATCTCGCGGTAGAGCAGCTCGTCACCCTCGAGGTCCTGGACCTTGAGGCCCTTGAACCGGTCCCACACCTGCTGCAGCCGGTCGAGGTCGGCGTCGGCCCGCTTGCGCAGCTGGGACATCTCCCGCTCCGCGGACTCCTTGACCTTGCGGCGGACGTCGCCCTTGGCCCCCTCGGCCTCCAGCTCGGCCAGGTCGGCCTCGAGCTTCTTGGCCCGTGCCTCGATGTCGGCGTCACGCCGGTTCTCGATCTCCTTGCGCTCGACCTCGATCTGCGCCTCCAGCGAGGGCAGGTCACGGTGCCGGGACTCCTCGTCCACCCACGTGATCATGTAGGCGGCGAAGTAGATGACCTTCTCCAGGTCCTTGGGCGCGAGGTCGAGCAGGTACCCGAGCCGGCTCGGCACGCCCTTGAAGTACCAGATGTGGGTGACCGGGGCCGCCAGCTCGATGTGGCCCATCCGCTCCCGGCGGACCTTCGCCCGGGTCACCTCGACCCCGCAGCGCTCGCAGATGATGCCCTTGAACCGGACCCGCTTGTACTTGCCGCAGTAGCACTCCCAGTCCCGGGTGGGGCCGAAGATCTTCTCGCAGAAGAGCCCGTCCTTCTCCGGCTTGAGGGTGCGGTAGTTGATGGTCTCCGGCTTCTTCACCTCGCCGTGGGACCACTGACGGATGTCCTCAGCGGTGGCGAGGCCGATGCGCAGCTCGTCGAAGAAGTTGACGTCCAGCAAGACGCTGCCTGCTTTCTCGCTTGATGGTGCCTGCTACCTGGGTGCCTGCCGACCTGACGCGTGCTGCCCGGTCGTGGGTGATGCCCCTGGGACCGGACCGTGGCGCCGGTGCCCGTGGAAGGGGCGGGGGCCGCTGCCGGACAGCGGCCCCCGCCTCGCCTCAGACCTCCTCGACGCTGCTCGGCTCCCGCCGGGACAGGTCGATACCGAGCTCCTCCGCCGCCCGGAAGACGTCCTCGTCGGTCTCGCGCATCTCGATGGACATACCGTCGCTGGAGAGCACCTCGACGTTGAGGCAGAGCGACTGCATCTCCTTGATGAGCACCTTGAACGACTCGGGGATCCCCGGCTCGGGGATGTTCTCGCCCTTGACGATCGCCTCGTAGACCTTGACCCGGCCGAGGACGTCGTCCGACTTGATGGTGAGCAGCTCCTGGAGGGCGTAGGCCGCGCCGTACGCCTCCAGCGCCCAGACCTCCATCTCGCCGAACCGCTGACCGCCGAACTGGGCCTTCCCGCCGAGCGGCTGCTGGGTGATCATCGAGTAGGGGCCGGTCGACCGGGCGTGGATCTTGTCGTCGACCAGGTGGTGCAGCTTGAGGATGTACATGTAGCCGACCGAGACCGGCTGCGGGAACGGCTCGCCGGTGCGGCCGTCGAACAGCTTCGTCTTGCCGCTGCCGTCCACCAGCCGCTGCCCGTCCCTGGTCGGCAGGGACGAGTCGAGCAGACCGACGATCTCCTCCTCGCGGACGCCGTCGAACACCGGGGACGCCACCCGGGTACCCGGCTCCGCCTCCCTGCCCTCGACACCGAGGCCCGCGGACCACTTCGGCTCACCCTCGACCTTCCAGCCGCGGGAGGCGACCCAGCCGAGGTGCGTCTCCAGCACCTGGCCGACGTTCATCCGGCTGGGCACGCCCAGCGGGTTGAGGACGACGTCGACCGGGGTGCCGTCCTCGAGGAACGGCATGTCCTCCACAGGGAGGATCTTGGAGATGACGCCCTTGTTCCCGTGCCGGCCGGCGAGCTTGTCGCCGTCGGTGATCTTGCGCTTCTGGGCGACGTAGACCCGGACCAGCTGGTTGACGCCGGGCGGGAGTTCGTCGCCCTCCTCACGGTCGAAGACCTTGACGCCGATGACGGTCCCGGACTCGCCGTGCGGCACCTTGAGCGAGGTGTCCCGGACCTCGCGGGCCTTCTCACCGAAGATCGCCCGCAGCAGGCGCTCCTCCGGGGTCAGCTCGGTCTCGCCCTTCGGGGTGACCTTGCCGACCAGGATGTCACCGGGCACGACCTCGGCGCCGATCCGGATGATGCCGCGCTCGTCGAGATCGGCGAGCACGTCCTCGGCGACGTTCGGGATGTCCCGGGTGATCTCCTCCGGACCCAGCTTGGTGTCCCGGGCGTCGACCTCGTGCTCCTCGATGTGGATCGAGGAGAGGACGTCGTCCTGGACCAACCGCTGGGAGAGGATGATCGCGTCCTCGTAGTTGTGGCCCTCCCAGGACATGAAGGCGACGAGCAGGTTCTTGCCCAGCGCCATCTCGCCCCGGTCGGTGGACGGACCGTCGGCGATGGCCGCGCCGACCTCCAACCGGTCACCCTCGTCCACCAGCACCCGCTGGTTGTAGGAGGTGCCCTGGTTGGAGCGACGGAACTTGGCGATCCGGTAGGTGCTGTGGGTGCCGTCGTCGTTCATCACGGACACGGCGTCGGCCGACACCTCGGTGACCACCCCGGCCTTGGTGGCGACGACGACGTCCCCGGCGTCGACGGCCGCGCGGTGCTCCATGCCGGTGCCCACCAGGGGCGCCTCGGCACGGACCAGCGGCACCGCCTGGCGCTGCATGTTGGACCCCATCAGCGCACGGTTCGCGTCGTCGTGCTCCAGGAACGGGATCATCGCCGTGGCGACCGAGACCATCTGCCGCGCGGAGACGTCCATGTAGTCGACGTCACCACCGGGGATGAACTCGACCTCGCCACCCTTGGACCGGACCAGCACCCGATCCTCGGCGAACGCGCCCTTCTCCGTCAGCGGCGCGTTCGCCTGGGCGATGACGAACTCGTCCTCCTCGTCCGCGGTCAGGTAGTCGATCTGGTCGGTGACCCGCCCCTTGGTGACCTTGCGGTACGGCGTCTCGACGAAGCCGAACGGGTTGATCCGCGCGTAGGTGGACAGCGAGCCGATGAGACCGATGTTCGGGCCCTCCGGCGTCTCGATCGGGCACATCCGGCCGTAGTGCGAGGGGTGCACGTCACGGACCTCGAAGCCGGCCCGTTCCCGGGACAGGCCCCCGGGGCCCAACGCGGACAGCCGCCGCTTGTGGGTGAGGCCGGCCAGCGGGTTGGTCTGGTCCATGAACTGGGAGAGCTGGGAGGTCCCGAAGAACTCCTTGATGGACGCCACCACCGGGCGAATGTTGATCAGCGTCTGCGGCGTGATCGCCTCGACGTCCTGGGTGGTCATCCGCTCGCGGACCACCCGCTCCATCCGGGACAGGCCGGTGCGGACCTGGTTCTGGATCAGCTCGCCGACCGTGCGCAGCCGCCGGTTCCCGAAGTGGTCGATGTCGTCGACCTCGACCCGGACCTCGACGGTCTCCCCCGCCCGCGTCCCCGGCATGGCCGTGCCCCCGGCGTGCAGGGTGACCAGGAACCGGATGGTGGCGACGATGTCCTCGATGGTGAGCACGCTGGAGGACAGCGGCTGCTCCAGGCCCAGCTTCTTGTTGATCTTGTAGCGGCCGACCTTCGCGAGGTCGTAGCGCTTGGGGTTGAAGTACAGGTTCTCCAGCAGGGTCTGCGCGGCCTCACGGGTCGGCGGCTCGCCGGGACGGAGCTTGCGGTAGATGTCCAGCAGGGCGTCGTCCGTGCCCGCCGTGTGATCCTTCTCCAGGGTCGCCCGCATCGACTCGACGTCGCCGAACTCCTCGAGGATCCGCGCCTCGGTCCAGCCGAGGGCCTTGAGCAGCACGGTCACCGACTGCTTGCGCTTGCGGTCGATCCGGACGCCGACCATGTCCCGCTTGTCGATCTCGAACTCGAGCCACGCACCCCGGGAGGGGATGATCTTCGAGGTGTAGACGTCCTTGTCGGAGGTCTTGTCGGCCGACCGCTCGAAGTACACCCCGGGTGAGCGCACGAGCTGCGAGACGACGACCCGTTCGGTGCCGTTGATGACGAAGGTGCCACGATCCGTCATGAGCGGGAAGTCACCCATGAAGACGGTCTGGCTCTTGATCTCTCCCGTCGTCGTGTTCATGAACTCGGCGGTCACGAACAGCGGCGCCGAGTAGGTCATGTCCCGCTCCTTGCACTCGTCGATCGAGTACTTGGGCGGCTCGAACCGGTGATCCCGGAACGAGAGGGACATCGATCCGGAGAAGTCCTCGATCGGGGAGATCTCCTCGAAGATCTCCTCGAGTCCGGAGGTGGTGGGCACGTCGTGCCCGCCGGTCTCCAGGGCGGTGGCCACGCGGGCCTGCCATCTGTCGTTGCCGAGGAGCCAGTCGAAGCTCTCGGTCTGCAGAGCGAGGAGATTCGGAACCTCAAGTGGTTCCCGGATCTTGGCGAAAGAGATACGGCCGGACGCCGTACGGGTGGTGGTGGATCCAATCACGGACGCGGTGCGCGAGGCAGCCAAGAGGGGTCCTTCCACGGGCCTGCGGGCGTAACGTGCGCATGCCGAGTGCCCCGAGGAGTGATCCGCGGGTGGGGGGCACGGTCAGCGCAAAGCGCAACGCTACCCCTAGGCCGTGAGGATGTCCAATGCAGCACCCATGGGCGGCCACGCGGGGGGCCACTCTCACCCGCTCCGCGTCACCGCAGTGCCCGACCCGGGGTCTTCCCCCGCCCGGCTCCTGCCCGTGAGAGGAGCCTTGGGGGCCACCCCGGCTCCTTCGAGGATGGCGGGCGCAACGAGGCACGTCAACCCCTGACACCCCGCCGGCACCAGCGACGACGTCCTGATGTGCGTCTCTCGTCACGCAGCGGAGGCGGCCGGACGCGGAGCACGGTCGGCAGCGGGGTATCCCCGGACATGCCGGGTCGCCTGCGGAGACATCCCCCCGAACACGGTCGGGGCGGGCGGACCGCACGGTCCGCCCGCCCCGGGGTCCCGGTGTCACCGGGTAGGTGAGAGCGCGTTCGTCACTTGAGGTTGACGGTGGCGCCGACCTCTTCGAGAGCGGCCTTGGCCTTCTCGGCGGCGTCCTTGGCGACCTTCTCCAGGATGGGCTTCGGGGCGCTCTCGACGAGGTCCTTGGCCTCCTTGAGGCCCAGGCCGGAGACGAGCTGGCGGACGACGCGGATGACCTGGATCTTCTTGTCGCCGACGGCCTCGAGGACGACGTCGAACTCGTCCTTCTCCTCCTCCTGCGGCGCGTCGGCCGCGGCACCGCCTGCGCCCGCGACGGCCATGACCGGAGCGGCCGCGGTCACCTCGAAGGTGTCCTCGAACTTCTTGACGAACTCGGACAGCTCGATCAGCGTCATCTCCTTGAACGCGTCGAGCAGCTCCTCGGTGCTGAGCTTCGCCATGGTGGCGTCTTCCTTCCGTGTCGTTGACGCGGCGTTCCGGCGGAACCGTCCGCGCCCGGTGGGCGGGCGTCAGCCCTCGGGGGTCTCCGCTGGAGCCTCCTCGACGGCGGCACCGCCGGTCGGCTCCTCCTTCTTCTGCCGCAGCGCGTCGATGACTCGGGCTGCCTGCGCCAGCGGGGCGGCGAACAGGTAGGCGGCGTTGTTCAGCGACGCCTTCATCGCGCCGGCCATCTTGGCCAGCAGGACCTCGCGCGACTCGAGGTCCGCGAGCTTCTTGACATCGTCAGAGGTCAGCGTCTTGCCATCGAGGATGCCGCCCTTGATGACCAGGGCGGGGTTCGCCCGGGCGAAGTCACGCAGACCCTTCGCGGTCTCCACCGGGTCGCCGGTGACGAACGCGATCGCGCTCGGACCGGTGAGCTGGTCGTCGAACGCGGTGATCCCGGCCTGGCTGGCCGCGATCTTGGTCAGGGTGTTCTTCACCACGGCGTACGTGGCGTGGCTCCCGATGCTCCGGCGGAGCTGGGTGAGCTGCGCCACGGTGAGCCCGCGGTATTCGGTCAGCACGGCGGCGTTCGAGCCACGGAACCGCTCCGCGATCTCGGCGACGGCTGCTGCCTTGTCAGGCCTCGCCATGGGCCTCCTTCCGGGTGGTGCCGGTCGGACCGGACACACGAGACGCCCCGGCGCAGGTGCGCACGGGGCGTCGTACCAGGAGGCACTCGGCCACGTCGGGGCCTTCGAGGCCACCGACCCGTTCTCACCTGCGCAGGCCGCCCGCTGAGCGGGACCTTCGACCACCCCGGAGGGTGGCGACCGGCGGTCTTCGGCGTCGTTCAGGGTACGGGACGAGCACCGGGGCGACCAAATCCGCCCCGGACACCCGGTGGACGAGGGCGGTCAGGGTTGGGACTGCTGGAGCTGGCGCTGGAGCCTGCGGGTCAGCTGCGAGGTGTCCGGGTAGTCGGCGACCTTCGCGACGTCCTTGGACGGCGGCGTCTTGATACTCACCTTCTCGCCCCAGGCCCAGTAGGTGACCGTCGAGGTCAGGGTCCTGCCGTCGGCCTGGGTCGAGGTGATGATCTGGCGGGGCAGTCCCTCGGCGTCCACGAAGACGTCGACCGTTGCCGTCGCTCCCGCGAGCTGTTCCCCGACCTTGCCCTGGGCGTGCGGGGAGAGCTGTGCCCGCAGCGCCTCCTCGCCGAGGGTGATCGTGTACTTCGTCGTCGCCGCCCCGTTGACGGTCTCGGGGCCCTGGGCGCGGAAGGAGGACGCGAGCTCGAACCCGGCGGCCAGCCGGACCACGTCGATGTTGGAGCGGATGCTGTCGACGACCTCCGCATAGATCTCGCTGAAGGTGTCGTCACCCTTGATGTCGTCGAGGGTCGAGGTGAGCTTCAGCCACCGGTTCCCGTCGAGTTCTTCCGGGAGGCGCAGGAAAACGCCCTCGGACACCGCCACCATCGTCAGCGGGTTGTCGGCGTTCTCCAGGCTCATGGTGAACTCCGGGGTCTCCCCCTTCAGGCGGAGACCGCCGGCGCTGGAGGTCCCGGTCCCGCCCTGGGGGTCGACCCGCACCGAGACGGTCCCCTCCCGCCTGGCCGCCGCCGTCATCCGCTCGGACAGCTCGCGGGCCGAGCCGACGGTGCCCGGTGCCCTCGGTCCCTGGACGGCGCTCGTCGTCGGCGTCGCCTCGCCGGGGTCCCCCTCGTCGTCACCGCATCCCCCGAGGACCACGGCGGCCGCGACCAGCCCGAGGAGCAGGACTGCGGTACGGGCGCGATGGGACGGGGCGGAACCGGACCGGTGACGTCGGCCGGGGATCACGGTGCTCATGCTGCTGGCTCCTCGCGGGCCGCCGGACGGGCGGGCGGACGTCGTGGCCACGGCCGGTCCGCGGCGAACGGACGGAGCCTAGCCCGGCAGGTCACCCCGCGCCCAGCCTCGTCCGTTCACACCACCGGGGGTGAGATCCCGCCTCCCGAGGGTGAGGACCGGCCGGCCGTCGGCGAGTGACCGTCACGACCGACCCGGAACGCCGACGGGGCCCGCGCCGGTGCGGCGCGGGCCCCGTCGGGACGAGGATCAGACCTCGACCGGCTCCTCCGTCTCGAGGAACCGGGTACGGTTGGGGTCGACCGGGATGCCGGGACCCATGGTGGTGGCGATCGTGGCCTTCTTCAGGTAGCGCCCCTTGGCCGCGGACGGCTTGAGCCGGAGCACCTCCTCGACGGCGGCGGCGTAGTTCTGCACCAGCTGGCTGTCGCTGAAGGACGCCTTGCCGATGATGAAGTGCAGGTTCGCGTGCTTGTCGACCCTGAACTCGATCTTCCCGCCCTTGATCTCGGTGACCGCCTTGGAGACGTCCATGGTCACGGTTCCGGTCTTCGGGTTGGGCATGAGGCCACGGGGACCGAGGATCTTGCCGAGCCGGCCGACCTTGCCCATGAGGTCCGGCGTCGCCACGACGGAGTCGAAGTCCAGCCAGCCGCCCTGGATCCGCTCGATGAGGTCGTCGGACCCCACGTACTCGGCTCCGGCCGCCTCCGCCTGCTGCGCACGCTCACCGGTGGCGAAGACCAGGACCCGAGCGGTCTTTCCGGTGCCGTGGGGGAGGTTGACGGTGCCGCGGACCATCTGGTCCGCCTTGCGCGGGTCGACGCCGAGTCGGAAGGCGACCTCGACGGTGGCGTCGTACTTCGTGGTCGAGGTCTCCCTTGCCAGGCGGACCGCCGCCAGGGGGGAGTAGAGCCGGGTGCTGTCGATCTTCTCAGCCGCTGCCCGGTAGGCCTTGCTGCGCTTCACGTTCGCTCCTTGTTCACTGTGCGGAGTCGTGGTCGTCGGGCCTGCGCAGGCCCTGCCACTGAGGGGTCTCAGCCCTCGACGGTGATCCCCATCGACCGGGCGGTGCCAGCGATGATCTTGGCGGCCGCGTCGATGTCGTTCGCGTTGAGGTCCTCGAGCTTGGTCTTGGCGATCTCCCTGACCTGGGCGTCGGTGAGCCGGCCGACCTTGGTCTTGTGCGGCTCGCCGGAACCCTTGGGCACCCCGGCTGCCTTCTTGATCAGCTCGGCGGCCGGAGGGGTCTTGGTGATGAAGGTGAATGAACGGTCCTCGAAGACCGTGATCTCCACCGGGATCACGTTCCCGCGCTGGCTCTCGGTCTGCGCGTTGTAGGTCTTGCAGAACTCCATGATGTTGACGCCGTGCTGGCCCAGTGCCGGGCCGATCGGCGGCGCAGGGGTCGCCTGTCCGGCGTTGATCTGCAGCTTGATGACCGCTGCGACCTTCTTCTTCTTCGGGGGCATCTCGGGTCCTTCTGTCACTGATGGTCGGCGCCGGTCGCTCTCCGGCGCCTGTGGCCAGCGCCGCCTGCTCGCGACACTGGTGGCCTCTCGGGCCGCGCGGTCCGCAGCGGGCCGCGTGTTCGGGGTACGGGCTGGGAGCGGCTCGACCAGCCCCTCAGATCTTCGCCACGTCGCTGAAGGAGAGCTCCACCGGGGTCTCCCGCCCGAAGATGGACACGAGCACCTTGAGCTTCTGCGCGTCCGCGTTGATCTCGGAGATCGTCGCGGGGAGCGTCTCGAAGGGGCCCTCCATGACGGTCACGGTCTCGCCGACCTCGAAGTCGACGACCTTGACCTCCACCGGGCGCGACTTGGCCTCGACCGGCTGCAGGGCCGGCGCGAGCATGGAGAAAACCTCGTCGAGGCTCAACGGGACCGGCTGGTGGGTGTGCCCGACGAAGCCGGTGACTCCGGGCGTGTGCCGCACGGCCCCCCACGACTCGTCCGTGAGATCCATCCGGACCAGCACGTAGCCGGGGATACGCACCCGGCGCACCTGCTTGCGCTGGCCGTTCTTGATCTCGGTGACCTCCTCCATCGGCACCTCGACCTGGAAGATGTAGTCCTCCATGTTGAGGCTGGAGATCCGGTTCTCGAGGTTGGCCTTCACGCGGTTCTCGTACCCCGCGTAGGAGTGGATGACGTACCAGTCACCCGGCGCTCGGCGCAGCTGGGCCATGAACTCGGCGACAGGGTCGTGGCCCTCGTTCTCGACCTCGACCGCCCCACCGCTGCGAGCCGCGGCACGGACCGACTCGGCGGCGTCGGCGTCCTGCCGAGCCTCCTCGTCGGAGTCCTGCGCCACGGAGAACTGGGTCTGCTCGGACACGCTGTCGTCCTACTTCCTTCGCCCGCTCGCTCGCCGAGCGATAGTCCGTCTCACGGTCACGGTCGATGGGCCACCGACGCGGGTGCTGCGAGGACGCCGTACCGGAGACCGGTCAGGACCCCTCGCCGCCGAATGCCCACATGACCAACCGACCGAAGCCGTAGTCGAGCACGAAGATGTAACTGATGATCACCATGACGAAGACGAGCAGCACCGAGGTGTAGGTGATGAGCTCGTTCCGCGTGGGTCGCACGACCTTCTTCAGTTCGGAGACGACCTGCCTCAGGAACCTCCGGACCCCCATCACGGACTCGCTCACCCTGCGCAGGCCCGACCCGCCGTCGTCCTGGCGGCCCTGCTTGGTGGACGTGGTCGTCACGGCCCTCACCTGCGGTCTCGACTGTTCGTCATCAGTGGCTGTCTGTCGTCCTGCGTCACCCACCTCGGCCACTGACCTGCCTCGGCGGCGACACCGCGCACCCGCCGTCGTGCACCCGACGGGATACGTCGCAGGGCAGGAGGGACTCGAACCCCCAGCCGCCGGTTTTGGAGACCGGTGCGCTACCAATTGCGCCACTGCCCTTCGGGCGCCCGCTTATCGACATGACGACGCATACCGGCACGCGTCATCATGGCGATCCGCAACCGCCCGCAGCGAGTGTACGCAACGAAGGGGTCGAGGTCGAACCGCCCACCGTTCGTCACCACCGGAGACCCCGCTGTCACCCGGGGAAAGGCACCCCGTCGACCGGCGGCGCACTCCTCGGCAGCGGCTCTCGATGACAGGATGTGACCCGTGCCCGAGACCACACCACAGCCCTCGGACCCGGCCGCGACCGCCCCGTCCGCAGGCCCGTCCACCACCCGCGCCCGTGTGTCCCGCCGGATCGGCGGCATCACCGAGTCGGCGACCCTCGCCGTCGACGCCAAGGCCAAGGCGCTCAAGGCCCAGGGACGGCCCGTCATCGGGTTCGGCGCCGGGGAGCCGGACTTCCCGACCCCGGACTACATCGTCACCGCGGCCGTCGCCGCCTGCTCCGAGGCGGCCAACCACCACTACACCCCCGCGGCGGGGCTGCCGGACCTTCGGGCCGCCATCGCGGCCAAGACGGCACGGGACTCCGGCCTCGAGGTGGCTCCCGAGCAGGTGCTCGTCACCAACGGCGGGAAGCAGGCGGTCTACCAGGCCTTCGCCACCCTGCTCGACCCCGGGGACGAGGTGCTGCTCCCCGCGCCGTACTGGACCACCTACCCGGAGGCAATCCGGCTCGCCGGAGGGGTCCCGGTGGAGGTCTTCGCCGGGGCGGAGCAGGACTACCTGGTCACCGTCGACCAGTTGGAGGCCGCCAGGACCGGACGCACCAAGGCCCTGCTCTTCTGCTCGCCGTCCAACCCCACCGGCGCGGTCTACCCGGCGGAGCGGGTCACCGAGATCGGGAGGTGGGCCTGCGAGCACGGGATCTGGGTGGTCACCGACGAGATCTACGAGCACCTCGTCTACGACGGCACGATCTTCGCCTCGATGCCGGTCGAGGTCCCCGAACTCGCCGACACCTGCCTCGTGCTCAACGGGGTCGCCAAGACCTACGCGATGACCGGCTGGCGGGTCGGCTGGATGATCGGCCCGCGGGACGCCGTCCGGGCCGCGGCGAACCTCCAGTCCCATCTGACCTCGAACGTCGCGAACGTCTCCCAGCGGGCGGCCCTGGCCGCGGTGACCGGGGACCTGTCGGCGGTCGCGACGATGCGGGAGGCCTTCGACCGGCGACGCCAGGTCATGGTCCGGATGCTCAACGAGATCCCCGGGGTGGTCTGCCCCACCCCGAAGGGGGCCTTCTACACCTATCCGTCGGTGCGCGGGGTGCTCGGACGGACGATCAGGGGACGGACGCCGACCACGTCGGCAGAGCTCGCGGAGCTGATCCTCGACGAGGTCGAGGTCGCCGTCGTCCCCGGTGAGGCCTTCGGGCCGAGCGGCTACCTGCGGCTGTCCTACGCCCTCGGCGACGAGGACCTGGCCGAGGGGGTCGGCCGCATCCAGCGACTGCTGGCCGAGGCCGGCTGAGGCTACGGGCGGCGGACGCGCGTGTCCACCGGGAGGTGGACACGCGACCCGCCGCCCGGTCGGCCCCGTCCGGGGCCGGCAGGGGGCAGGCTGGGATCATGACACGCAGGTGGAACCCATGACGGCGGTCACGGCCCTCGGCGCGCACTCGGCCGCCGGGGCGGCCGGGATCTCGGTGAGCGTCCGCGGCCTGGTCAAGCGATACGGCGGCACCGCTGCCGTCGACGGCCTCGACCTGGAGATCAGGACCGGGGAGGTGTTCTCGCTCCTCGGTCCCAACGGGGCGGGCAAGACGACGACGACGGAGATCCTCGAGGGCTACCGCAGCAGGGACGCGGGCGAGGTCACGGTGCTCGGGCAGGACCCGGCCCACGGCGGACCGCTGTGGCGGTCCCGGCTCGGGATCGTGCTGCAGAGCTCACCGGAGAACGCCGAGCTCACCGTCCAGGAGATGGTCAGCCACTTCGCCCGGTACTACCCGTCCCCCCGGGACGCAGACGAGGTGATCGAGGCGGTCGGGCTCGACGCGAAGCGGAACACGAGGACCCGGGCCCTGTCCGGTGGCCAGCGCCGCCGCCTCGACGTCGCCCTCGGCATCGTCGGCCGGCCGGAGCTGCTCTTCCTCGACGAGCCGACGACGGGGTTCGACCCCGAGGCCCGGCACGCCTTCTGGGACCTGGTCCGGCGGCTCCGCTGCGACGGGACGACGATCCTGCTCACCACGCACTACCTCGACGAGGCGGAGCAGCTCGCGGACCGGGTCGGCATCATCGCCGACGGGCGGCTGCTCGCCCTGGACACCCCCGACCACCTCGGCGGACGCCTCGCCCACCGGGCCCGGGTGCGCTGGCAGGACGGCGCGGGGGCCCACGAGGAGGTCACCGAGCACCCCACCCGCCTGGTCACCGAGCTGGCCGTCCGGCACGGCGGTGAGGTCCCCGGACTCGAGGTCGTGCGACCCAGCCTCGAGGACGTCTATCTGTCCCTGCTCGAGAAGGCCGCGAAGGACTCGGGCTCCGCCACGACCGAGGAGGGCCGGCGATGACCTCCCCCGCCATCCACGCGCCGTCCGCCCTCGGGCTGGGCGTCGCCAGGGCCCAGATCGAGCTGAAGCAGTTCTTCCGGGAGCGCAGCAGCGTCATCTTCAACTTCTCCTTCCCGGTGATCATGCTGTTCATCTTCGGGTCGGTCTTCGACGGCGACATCGCCCCCGGGGTGTCCTTCACCCAGTACTTCACCGCTGGGATGATCGCGTCCGGGGTGTTCATGTCGAGCTTCCAGGAGCTGGCGATCACCATCGCCATCGAGCGGGAGGACGGCACCCTGAAGCGGCTGCGCGGCACCCCGATGCCGCCTGCCGCCTACTTCCTCGGCAAGATCGGCATGGTGCTGGTGGCGAGCGTCGCGCAGGCGGCGATCCTGCTCGGCGTCGGCGCGGCCCTGTTCGGCCTGGACCTGCCCTCGGAACCCGAGCTGTGGCTCCGGTTCGCCTGGATCTTCCTGCTCGGCACCGTCGCCGGGACGGTCCTCGGGATCGCCTACTCGTCGCTCCCCCGGTCGGCGAAGAGCGCCGGAGCCGTGGTGAGCCCGGTGCTCATCGTGCTCATGTTCATCTCGGGCGTGTACTTCGTCTACAGCGAGCTGCCCTCCTGGATGCAGACGGTCGGTGCGCTGTTCCCGCTGAAGTGGCTCGCCGGCGGGATGCGCTCGATCTTCCTGCCGGAGTCCTTCGCCGCCGAGGAGGTCGGCGACTCCTGGCAGCTCCCGGAGACCGCCCTGGTGCTCGGGTTGTGGGCCGTCGTCGGGCTGGTGCTCTGCCTGCGGACCTTCCGCTGGATGCGCAGGGACGCCGGGTGACCCAGGGACGGGAGCCCGGACCCCGGAGGCCCAACGTCTCCGGGGTCTGGGCGCGCTCCGTCTTCGGCTGGCACGTCGCCTTCTACTCCCTCATGGCGGTCGGTGCCGTGCGGCTGCTCGTCTCGATCGATCTCGAGTCATGGCAGCGGTGGCTGGGGTGGCTGCTCCTCGGCCTCCTCACCGCGACGTACGCGATCCTGATCGGCCTGCCGACCCGGCGGTCGGCGTGGCGGGAGAGCGTCCCGAACCCCTCGGAGTGGGCCCGGTACACCTACCTCACCCTGGCGATCATCGTTGCCGGGCTCAGTTGCTGGCTCGACGGCGGGCTGAGCCTGGTGCTGTTCATCGTGTTCCCGCAGGTGTGGCTGTTCGTGAACAGCTTCCGGGCCGGGGCCGTCGTCACCTGCCTGCTCACCGTGGTCACCACCACGGGGTTCATCCAGGCCGAGGGCTGGTCGATGGAGGCGATCCGGCTGGCCGGGCCGCAGATGGTGGCCAGCGCCCTGTTCAGCATCCTGCTCGGGCTCTGGGTCTACCGGGTGATGGAGGAGAGCCACCAGCGGGCCGAGCTCATCGCCCAACTGGAGTCGACCCGGGCCGCCCTCGCGGCGTCCCACCACACCCAGGGCGTCATGGCCGAGCGGGAGCGGATGGCCAGGGAGATCCACGACACCCTGGCCCAGGGGTTCACCAGTGTGATCATGCTCGCCCAGGCGGCCTCGGCAGCTCTCGAACGCGCGGAGTCCCTCCCGGCCGACGACCGGACAGGGGCGCCACCGGCCGCCGTCCCCGTCCAGCGCCTCGACCGGATCCGCGACCGGCTTGACGCCGTGGAGGACGTCGCCAGGGAGAACCTCGCCGAGGCCAGGGCACTGGTCGCCGCGTTCAGCCCGGTCGACCTCGACGGGTCGTCGTTGCCCGAGGCGCTGCGCCGGCTCACCGAGCGGTTCGCCAGGGAGACCGGGTTGACCGTCGACCTGGAGACCCCGGCGGACGCCGCCGGGCTGAGCAGGGCGCAGGAGGTGGTGGCGCTGCGCGCCGTCCAGGAGGCCCTCACCAACGTGCGACGGCACGCCAGGGCGCACCGCGTCTCGGTGCGGCTGATGGTCGACGGGACGGGGGCGAGGGTCGAGGTCGGGGACGACGGCGTCGGGTTCGTCCCAGGAGACGAGGTGACCGGGTTCGGCCTGGCGGGGATGCGGGGCAGGGTCGGTGACGTCGGGGGGCTCGTGGACGTCGCGAGCGCGCCCGGCAACGGAACCCGGGTGGTCGTGCACCTGCCGGGCGGAACGGAGGACGGATGAGGGCAGGGGACGGCACCGGCGGACGGATCCGGGTGCTCGTGGTCGACGACCATCCCGTCGTGCGGTCGGGGCTCGTCGGCATGCTCGACGTCGCCGACGACCTCGAGGTCGTCGGCGAGGCTGCGGACGGCGAGGAGGCGCTGGTCAGGGTGGCGGCTCTGCGGCCGGACGTGGTGCTCATGGACCTGCGGATGCCCCGGCTGGACGGCGCAGGGGCCACCGCACGGATCGTCGCCGAGCACCCGGCGTCCCGGGTGCTCGTGCTCACCACCTTCGACACCGACACCGACATCGTCCGGGCCGTCGAGGCCGGTGCCACCGGGTACCTGCTCAAGGACACGCCGCGGAGCCAGCTCGTGGACGCCGTGCGGGCGGCAGCCCGGGGCGAGACCGTGCTCGCTCCCCCGGTCGCGGCCCGGCTGGTCTCCCGGATGCGGACCCCCGTCGCGGAGCCGCTGTCACCGCGGGAGGTCCAGGTGCTGGCCGCCGTGGCCCGGGGCCTGTCGAACGCCGAGATCGGCCGCGAGCTGTTCATCGGCGAGGCCACGGTGAAGACCCACCTGCAGCGGGCGTTCGCGAAACTCGGGGTGGACGACCGCACCCGTGCCGTCACCGTCGCCATGGAGCGCGGCTTCCTGCCGTCCCCCGGCGCGAGGTGAACCGTCACCGGGCCGAGCTTGTCCCCGATCGCCTCGGCGGAGCACCTGCAGGCCACCGAGGCACCTATGATGATTACACCCGTTTCGAGCGAATTGTGAGGTAACGCTTACCGCTGTCGAGCCCGGGGGTCTGAGGTGGCGCTGTCCGAGCTGGTCTTCTCCTCGACCACGGAGGCCATCGGAACCGCCGTCGTCGCCGTCGTCGCCTTCCTCGCCGGGACCTTCCGGCGGGAGATCACGATCCGGATACGGACCAGGGCCACCCGCAGGTTCTGGGCTCCGCTGCGCGCTCGCGGGGTCTGCATCGTCCTCGGTGCGGATCCGTTCCCACCACCCGCCGCACCGGACCCGCTGCATGCGCCCTGCTCTCGTTCGACCGGAGTTCTCGCGGACTTCGAGCCCTTCGGGCTCGCAGGGCTCGGCGAGGCCCTCGGCCTGATGACCCTGAAGGACCACCTGCGCACGCTCGGCATCGACAACCTCAAGATCGTGCACTCGGCGAGCATGCCACCGCACTACTTCGCGATGAACCTCGTGCTGCTCGGCGGGCCGGACTGCAATCGGATCACCGCGGCGGCCCTCGACCAGGAGAACCCGCCCGCGCGGTTCCACGAACTGGAGACCGGACGGATCGGGCTGCACGACGCCACGAACGACGTCGTCCACGAGCCAGCCTTCTCCCCCGTCAACGACCGGGTCCTGGTCCGCGACGTCGGGCTCGTCGCGTGGATCCCCAGCCCGTTCAGCGAGGACGCGGTCGTCATCGTGCTGGCCGGTGCCTACGGAGCCGCCACCTACGCCGCCGCCATGGCGGTGACCTCGTCGTCCTGCACCTCGTGCATGCTGCGGTCGAAGAGCCGGCGGCGGCTGACCTTCCTCGGCACGAGCGTCTACGGCACCCATGTGTCGGACCCTCGGGTCCTGTCGGTGGTCGACTACTGAGGGCGTCGTCCGGCCGACCACGAACGGCCTGGGTGACCCGGGGAAACGGAACCGCCCTCGGTCAGTCAGGCCACTCGACGAGGCGGGTGAAGTCCCGGTTGAGGTCGGGGGTCGTGGTCACGCCGAACTCCTGGTTGCACAGCACCCGGACGAGCATCCAGAACGTGTTCGCGGCCCCGAACCGCCGCCGGAGGTACTGCTCGTTGGCATCCCGGATCTGGGCGTCGGTGAAGACCCTCGCGACGCCGTAACTGCCCCGGCTGTAGAGCCCGTAGCAGAGCGTCGCGGTGGCCGCGGAGTTCGTGGGGTTGGGCTGCCGGGCCAGCAACCCGAGGTCGTAGACCACGTTCGGCCACTCGACCTCGACCTGCCGCAGTTCGCCGTCCAGGAACTTCGTGATCTTCGCCTTGAGATGACCGTTGATCATCGGCTCGTACACGGCGACCGATCCCTCCGGCGACGTCACCGTGAAGGCCGCGTCCTCGGAGGGGTCCCCCACCTCGATCCCACCGCTCCCGCTCGCCACCGGCAGGTCCATCCGCTCGGCGAACCAGGCGGCGTAGGGGTTGAAGTCCGGTCCGCCGACGATGACGACGTGCCCGCTGAGGTCGTCGGCGATCACCCGGTCCGGGGTCTTGTACCGCACCTCGCTGCCGGGGTTCTCCGCCCGGAGGTGCCCGAACAGCTCGACGATGGCCTCACCGTCCGGATAGCAGACCAGGGGCATGTAGTTGGGGTGCACCGGGTTCGCGTACGGGAAGACGGAGAGGATCTCCTCGGCGTCCCTGGGCAGCTTCGCCGCGATGATGCAGATCGGTCTCCCGTCGGGGAACCGCCAGAACCGTGGGGCGGAGGCGGACATGGCCGCAGCCGGGTCGACGACCACGGAGGGCTGGAGCGCCTCCGCGCGAAGGTTCAGCAGCTCCGACTCCAGGTCGCCCGTCCGCTGCTGCGCGGCGCGCGGCGTCTCGCCTGCCCCCGACCCGCGGGTGAGGACCCGGACGTAGGCAGCCACCCACCGCGCCGACGGGACGGACTTCTCGCTCTCCCAGGAGGAGATCAGGGCCGGGCTCAACGGCCTGTTCTCCCCCGCCTCGAGGCTGAGGAGCTCACCGAGCTGCCGCTGGGTCCAGCCGTTCGCGTCTCGCAGTTCGCGGAGACGGCGTCCGAGAGATGGTGTGGTTCCAGGTGACGCGGTCATGAGTTGCCTCCCGAACCGCCGAGAGGGGGGAGCGGAGCCGGACACGGGAGACGCTGATCGTTCCGCCAGGCGTGCCGCCCGTCCGATCGAGGAGACCACAGGGCATGTTCACGGATCAGAGAGGTTTCACTGTAACACTGAACATCCCTATTGGCGAGATGTGAACCCGATGGCATGACTCGCGAGGATAGCGGCATCCGACCGCTCTCCCGGGGACGCTCGCCCGGACCGGCGCGGTTCACGTGTCACGCTCCCCACCACCCCGACCGCACCGCCCCCGTGACAGAAGACCGGAGGGGGTACACCACCCTTTCGGCGCCGACAGGGCCCCCGCCCCACGCTCCCCGTCATAACGCCCGTCCGGCACGTTCCACTGAAAGTTAGCTCTTGATACTGATTCAGACTGAATATAGACTGAACCCCCCGGACCGGGTGATCCACCCACACAGCACCTGACCGCCACGGGTCTACGAGGACCCAGGCATCCAGCAATGTGGCTGTACCCGTGCCCACCGGGAGCCCACGGCTCACCGCCCGCCGCTTCGGGTGGACGCGACCCCGGCAGTACCCGACCTGTTGCCCACCGGCAACCAGGGGGGAGGGATCCGCGGTGCTACACCTGATCACCGCAGCAAGCGCTTCGTCACCTGCGCCGGCGAGCCCGGAGGGATCGATCGTTCTCCTCCTGCTCGGCGCCGCCATCGCCGTCTTCGCCGTCATCACCGTGATCCGGACAGCCGTCAGCGTCGTCACCCGGCTGGTCGAGGTCGCCACCACCGTGGGCACCACGGTCATGACAGCGACCTTCGTGGGCGCCGTGCTCCTCGGCGTCTACCTGATCCAGACCGTCAGGAGCCATCTGCCGGGCTGAGCTGCGAGAGCGGCCGACGGACGACCGGTGCGCCGTGGAGGGGACGCCGTTCAGCCGCCGGATCGGGAGGGCGGTCACCCGAAGGGGTGGTCGTCCTCCCGGTCGCGCCGTCACCCGCTCACCGAGAGTGGGGGTCGAGCCCGAGCCACACCAGTGCCTTGTCGAGGTGGTCCAGTTCGGGAAGGCCGGTCATGACCCCAGACCAGGTGTCGACGTCCTGCCGCCAGGCGCGCACGTAGGCGGCCAGCGCCTCGGGCAGCCCCTCCGCGCGGATCCGCTTTCTCGCGACCCCGAGGCGTTGCTGTACCCGCCGAGCCGTCGCCCGCTCCTTCGAGCTGCCCCGGGCGGCGGGGACCTGCAGCCGGTCGAGGATCCAGTCGATGAGCGCGCGCCGCATGGCGACGACGTCCCGCCAGTACGGCACCTGCTCCGCGTCGGTGAGGCTCCCGTGCTCGTGCAGCAACCGGAAGAGGCCCTCGGCGAGCACATCCCCGAACTCCTGCCGGAACCCGGTGTCCGGGGGCTCGAAGGGGTCGTAGGGCAGTTGGGTGAGCTCCCCGGCGAGAGCGACCGCCTTCCTGACGACGAGGTCGAAGAGGAAGAGCCAGTCCTCGTTGTAGACGTTGGGGAAGAACGGGGTGGCCGGGCCCACCCGAACCGCGAGCGCACCGGCCCCGATGAAGGTGTCCTGCTCGATGCCGACGAGGCGGGCGGCATGGCAGACCATGGAGTTGTCCGACGTGGAGAGGCGGGGTGCCCCGGAGAGGCCGAGGGGGTCAGCCCCGACCTCGCGGGCCCCGGGGAAGGCCCAGCCCACGGCCTCCATGGCCGGGTGCGTCTCCAGCGCGTGCCAGGTCCGCTGCAGCACACCGCCGCGCTCGCACCGAACCTCCTCCGGGACGTCGCGCACGTCGTCGTCGAGGAACAGCAGGGCCTCCCAGCCCATCATCCGGGCCACCAGGAGTGCGAGGTTGCGCTTGGCGCTGACGTCGTTGTTCCGTCCCTCGAGCGCCTCCGGCTGTTCGTCGGTCCGGAACCGCAGCAGGTCCGCGGCCTCGATGCTCAGGTGGCTCGAGGTGTAGTCCACGGCGGTGACCCGGACCAGGCCCGGAACCTCGGCCAGGACGGACAGGGCCCGCCTGCTGTCGATCCGGTGCCCGCTGCACAACACCAGCAACGGGCAGTCGGTCTCGGCGGCGAGCCGACCGGCCTCGATCAGGGTGTCAGCGCCCCGGATCGTGGGGACGACGATCGCGTCGAACGCCAGCCACACGGCCCACGCACCGCCGCGTTCGCATCCGTCGGCGAGGGTCGGGATGAGGGACCGGTGGGACGGGATGTGCACCTCTCGCCCGCCGAACCCTGGAGGCTGCAGGCTCACCGAACGCCCTTCCACGCCATCCGAGTGTGACCACCTGCGATCGGATCACAACTATGCGTGGTCATTGTCGGCAAGTGTAATGCACACCTATAGCCCTGACGGTCCCATCGATCACACACCGGGTGACCTCTGCTGCCTGTAGGCGATCAGTACGCGGCCGGAACGCCTCCCCGGATCCGAGGACCACTCCGCGGGGCGACGACCAGCACAGGAACGGCATTCTGCCCCGGATCACCACCCCGCGTGACAGGGTTGGCGTTCCTGCCGGCCGACGCCCTGGCAAAATCTGTCCATGACGCCGTCGGCATGCTCCCGTCCGGTGGGGACCCTGCCCAAGGCCCACCTCCACCTCCACTTCACCGGCTCGATGCGCCCGGCCACGCTCAAGGACCTGGCGGCCAAGCACCGGATCCGGCTGCCGGAGACCCTGCGCGAGCAGCACCTGCTGCACCTCACCCCGGACGAGCGCGGCTGGTTCCGCTTCCAGCGCCTCTACGACGCCGCGCGCGCCTGCGTGCGGGACGAGGAGGACATGCGGCGCATCGTCCTGGAGGCCGCCGAGGACGACGCGGCGGAGGGATCGCGGTGGCTGGAACTCCAGATCGACCCGACCTCCTACGCACCGTTCGTCGGCGGGCTCACCCCGGCCCTGGAGATCGTGCTGGACGCCGCGCGGGAGGCGACCCGCACGACGTCCTGCGCGGTGGCCGTCGTGGTGGCTGCCAGTCGGATCCGGCACCCGCTGGACGCGCGGACCCTGGCCCGGCTGGCTGCCCGCTACGCGGGCGACGGGCCAGGACAGGTCGTCGGCTTCGGGCTGAGCAACGACGAGCGCAAGGGGTCGACGTACGAGTTCGCCCCCGCCTTCCGGATCGCGGCGAGGGCCGGGCTGGCCGGGCTGCCGCACAGTGGAGAGCTGCTCGGAGCCGACCACGTCCGCGCCACCCTGGACCTGCTGGCCCCCCGGCGCATCGGGCACGGGGTGCGCGCCGCGGAGGACCCGGACGTGCTGGCCCAGGTGGTGGACTCCGGGGTGGCCCTGGAGGTGTGCCCGGCCAGCAACGCGGCCCTCGGGGTGTTCCCCACGACCGCGGGGGTCCCGTTGCGACGACTGACCGAGGCCGGGGCGGTCATCGCCCTCGGCGCCGACGACCCCCTGCTGTTCGGTCCCCGACTGGCGGCCCAGTACGAGATCGCCAGGGTCGAGCACGGCATGGGTGACCGTGATCTGGCCCGCCTGGCCCGCGGCTCCGTCGAGGCGTCCTGCGCGCCCGCGGAGGTCCGGCGACGGATCCTCGCGGACGTCGACGCCTGGCTCACCACCGAGGCCCCCGCAGAGGCCGGCGGTCCCGCGGACGCCGTGGCCCGGCACCGCCGCTGAGGGCGAGGCGGGCTCAGGGACCACGGCTCAGGAGCTGCGGCGCAGGGACCGCGGATCAGTGGCTGTGGCTCAGAGGCTGCAGCCGACGAGGACCGGCTCGGGGACGAGCTCGATCCCGAAGGACCCGCGGACGCCGTCCCGCACGGTGCGGGCCAGGACGAGCAGGTCGGCTGCGGAAGCCGAGCCACGGTTCGTCAGCGCGAGGGTGTGCCGGGTGGACAGGCTCGCCGGGCCGGGCAGGCCGTACCCCTTGCCGTAGCCCGCCTGCTCGATGAGCCACGCGGCACTCGTCTTGACCAGACCGTTCCCGACGGGCCAACGGGGGGCCTCGACCGGCAGCAGCCGGGCGGCGTCCGCCTCGGTGAGGATCGGGTTGGTGAAGAAGGACCCGGCGCTCCAGGTGTCCGGGTCGGCGCCGTCCACGACCATGCCCTTGCCCCGCCGCAGGGCGAGGACGGCCTCCCGGACGGCGACCGACGGCGCCTGGTCGCCCACCTCGATGCCGAGGGTCCTGGCCAGCTCCGCGTACCCGACCGGAGCCGAGAGCTCCGACGTCCACAGCTGCAGGGCCACCTCGAGGACGACAAACCGCGGACCGCCCCGGTACCGCTCCTCCTTGAACCGGGACCGCCGGTAGCCGAACTCGCAGTCGAGGTTGGCCAGGATCCGCACCCGGCTCTCCTGCCGGTCCCAGGCGCGCACGGTGACGATGGCCCCGGCGACGTCCTGGCCGTAGGCACCGACGTTCTGCACCGGCACCGCGCCGGTGGAGCCGGGGATCCCCGAGAGCGCCTCGATCCCGGACCAGCCGCGGGACACCGCCAGCTCGACGACGTCGTCCCAGGGCAGGCCGGCGGCCACCCGCACCTGGACGGCTCCCCTCGGGTCGACGTCGGTGACCTCGAACCCCTCGGTGACGACGTGCACGACGGCCCCGGGGAAGCCCTCGTCGGCGACGAGGAGGTTGGAGCCGCCGCCGAGCACCAACAGGGGCTCCCCGGCGTCGTCACAGGCCGACACCGCGTCGATGACGGCATCCGTCGTGGCGACCGGCAGGTACCTGGCGGCAGGGCCGCCGACCCGGAACGTCGTCAGCTCGGCCAGCCGGACCACCGGCTGCTCGCCCGTGCCCGACGCGGGAGGAGCGCCCTGGGTGCCGTCGGCCGATGCGGAGCCGAGTGGCAGCCGACCGGACGTCCCGGGACTCGCCTCCACGTGGTTGGACGACACGTGATCGGACGACACGTGATCGGACGACGCGCGGTCTGGCGACTCCACGTGGGTGGACGGCGTGTGGGTGGACGACTCCTGGCGAGGCCCTGACGATCCCGACGACTCGGGCACCCGGGGCGCCCGCCCGTCCGTCACCTCGCCGTCCGTCGGCGCGGTGACCTGATCCGAGGACGCGGGGCCGACGTGTGCCGCAGAGGGCTGGGGCTCGGCCGCGGGACTGGAGCGCACGCGCCAACGCTATCCACGCACCGGCGGACGCGCCGCACCCGCCACCACAAGTGAGAGAAGCACCGCACCGGACACCGCCAGTAGTGCCGGTATGACGCCCACGTGATCGGCGAGCCGGCCGAGGAGGGGCGGTCCGGCGAGGAACGCGGTGTACCCGAGGGTGGCGACGACGCTCAGCCGGGCAGCGGCCCGGTCCTGCTCGTCCGCGGCGGCGCTCATGGCCACCGGGAACCCGAGCGAGGCCCCGACCCCCCACACCACCGCGCCGAGGGCCCCGACGGCGAGGCCGGCGGCGAGCGTCCGGTCGCTCACCGCGGACCCGGACACGACGAGGATCACGCCGGCCAGGACCAGCAGGGCGCTTCCCCGGAGGGCCCTGACCCGCCCGAACCGCTCCAGCGCCGGGGTGCCAGCCAGCCGTCCCGCGGTCATGGCGGCGACGAAGACGCCGAACCCCGCTGCCCCAACGGCGTGCTCGACCCCGTACCCGTCGACGATCCCCACCGCCAGCCAGTCGTTCGCGGACCCCTCGGCGAACCCCATCCCCAGCGCGAGCAGCCCCACCAAGAGGGTGCGCCGCTCGCGCCACGCCGACAGCAGCCCGCCGTCGGAGCCGTCCGGGGCTCCCGCACCGGACCACGACGCGTCCTCCCGATCCGTGCCGGCGGACTCCGCTGCCCTGCCGTCGGGGACGGCGTCCTCCCGCTCCGGTCCTGGCCGGGTCGACGGGGTCGACAGGGCTGACGGGGTCGACGAGAGCGACAGCGCCCGTGGCAGCCGAAGGGTCGCGAGGAGGCGTGGAGCCGAGAGGAACCGCCTGACGCTGACCACGACGACGCACCCGACGAGCGCGGTCGCCAGCAGCAGGTGCGGGGTGACCCCCATGCCCGCGGCGGCGACGAGCGCGCCGCAGCCGGCTCCGGCGACGGACCCGAGGCTCCACCCGGCGTGGAACCTCGGCATGATCGGCCGCCCGAGCCGCTTCTCGACGTCCGCCGCCTCGACGTTCATGGCGACGTCCCAGGTGCCACTGCCCATACCGATCGCGAACAGGCCCACCCCGAACAGCACCCCGGGGGACATCACCGTCGCGACGACCGCCAGCCCGGTGCACATGAAGAGCATCCCGACGAGGACGGTGCCCGCGGGGCGGAGCAGACGGACCACGGCACCGGCGGTGGGCAGGGCCGTCACGGCACCGGCCGACACCGCGAGGATCAGCAGCCCCAGTTCCCCGGGGGAGACCCCGAGGAGGTCCCGGATGGCGGGCATCCTGGCGAACAGGCTGGCGAAGGCGAACCCGCTGCCCGCGAACACCCAGGCGACCGAAGTCCTCGCCACGACGAGGCGCCGCTCGGGGACGCCTCTCACCAGGACCGGTGCACCCGCGACCATCGCCACCCCTCTCGACCGGTCGCAGGATCCGCCGACGACAGCCGACGTGCCCGACACGACGGAGCGGCTCCCCGCCTGACCGGGGAGCCCGAGCCCTCGCCCAGCAGGGTACACCGACGACCGGTCTCCGGGGCACCCGACTGCCCCGTGAGAGCCGCCTGCCCCGCGCGTGCCGCCTGCCCGGTGCGGGCCGCCTGCCTCGTGAAGACCAGAGGTGCCCGGACGAAGGCGACCATGAGGAGGAGCAGGATGACCGACTTGGTCCAGACCCCCAGCACCGCGGCCTGGGAGGCGAGGTGCCCCGAGTCGTGGAACAACCGGTTGATGCCGAGGAAGAGCACGGCGTCGATGATCCAGTAGGCGACCCACCAGCCCCAGCGCACCCGGACGAGCACCAGGAACGGCTGCACCCACAGGAAGTACTGGGGTGAGTAGACCTTGTTGAAGAGGAGGAACGCGCACAGCATCGCCGCCCCCACCTGCAGCCAGGGGTACTGCGACGGCGCCGTCCGGGAGAACCATCCGAGAGCGACGATCCCGGCCCAACTGACGGCGATGAGCGTGATGCTCAGCACGTTGACGGTGGTCGGTGAGAGGTCGGGGAATCCCCAGAAGTAGACGGAGTTCGTCGTGAGGTCGGCCGTCCTGGAGCCCTGGAAGGCGTACGTGGCCCACCAGCCGTCGAAGTTGATCACCGTGAACGGCAGGTTCACCGCGAGCCAGGAACCGGCGCCGAGTACCGCGACCCTGATTGCGCCCCTGACGTCCCGCGCGACCAGTCGTTCGATGGTCAGCGGGAGCAGGAGGAACCCCGGATAGATCTTCGCCGCGGCGCCGAGCCCCAACAGGACGGCGCACAACCCCGGACGCCGCCGCTGCCAGGCGAAGACGGCGGCGACGGTGAGGCCCACCACGAGCAGGTCCCAGTTGTACGAGGTGTAGAAGACCATGGCGGGGGCTGCGGCGAAGATCAGGGCACGACGCCGGGCCAGCAACGCCAGCAGGAAGCCCGCCAGGAGCCCGAAGGGCGCCAGGGCGAGCGTCGTCCACGCGACGTACTGGCCCTCGTCGTGCGCGGGCAGCGAGGTGACCCAGATGAAGAGCCCGGTGAGGACCGGGTACTCGTAGGCGCCGTCCAACATCGCCCCCGGCGGTCCGTCGGCGGCGTCCCGGTGGGCGTCGACGTACGGGAAGGTCTTGGTGACGATCCCCCGGCCCAGCCACAGCATCTGCACGTCGCTGTAGCAGACCAGCCGGTGCCGGTTCTCGAAGTTGGCGGAGGAGCCCTGCTCGTCGTAGGGAGGACCGAAGCACGGCGCCTTCGAGAAGTAGCTCGCGACGACGGTGAGGACCACCGCGGCGAGCACGACCACGAGCGTCCCGTGCCGTCTCACCGACTCCGGACGAGGCACAGCCACCCGCATCAGACGCTCCTCGGGAGAGGTACGGTCACCGGTGCAGGCCGCGGGTCGCGGTCTGCACGATGGTCAGGGCGAAGAGGGCACCCGAGATGGAAGCGTCGAGCGATGCGCCGGAACGAGTCCCGAGCAGGACCGGCGGGCCCCGTGGTGGGTCTCCTCGTCCCTCGCAGCGTGCCTCGTCCCCCTCACGCCGGTGGAGCCGGTCTTCGATACCGAGGGATGGTAGACAGGCGCAGCGCCGTGCACACCACTCCGAAAGCCTTTCGGGTGAGCACTGCCCGTAAGTGATGATCTCGTTGCCCGTTGAGTCGCCCCAGACTGCACGATCAGGCAAAACCGACTGTCAGACAGGCCATGACAGGATGCCGTACCGGGCACTGCCCCCTCCCACCCCCTGAACGCCGTGTACTCACAGTGAGCGAATTATCTCACCCGGCAGGTGTCCGTCGGTGTCCGCAGGCGGTGCCCCGGCGCGATCGGGAGCTGCGTCCCGGCCAGGCCGAGAGTCGGCTCCGGACGAGACCGGATCAGTTCTCCGGGATGTTGAAGATCACTACGTCCTCCAACTCGAAGCGACCGATGCCCAGGCCGGCGACCGAGCGGTCGGCGGCGTGCTGCCACGGCCCACCGTCGGCCCAGTCCCTCATCACCACGACGGTGCGAATCCCCCTGGCCCGCAGGAGGTCCACGGTGAAGGCATCCGGGAACGACCGCATCTGGACCCGGAAGTCCTC
>JAAYAH010000088.1 GCA_012719445.1 Actinomycetales bacterium
GAAGGTCACGGGTGATGACCGTGCGGGGACTACCGTGCCGGCGCCGGGCCCGGGACAGCTCGGCCAGCCGCCCCGGCGGGACGAGCGGATCGAGTATGACGTCCAGCAGGCTGCGGTCCGCCCGTGACAGGACGGCGGTGTGTCCCGGGGCTGCCGCCTCCAGTCGCTCGGCGACGTCGGTGAGGTCCTGCCGCTCGGTGGGTGTCCAGAAGCCGGGGTCGGGTCGGTAGTGCACCGCACCGAACAGGTGGATCCGGGTGAGCTTGACCGCGATCGCCTCGCGGACCTCGCCGGGATAGGCCGCGAACCACGGCTGGTCGAGCAGGTGGTGGACGAAGGCGAGCTCCGCGCTGATCGGGCGGGGCTCGAGGGTGACCCGGTCCGTCGCGTCCTCCCCGATGACGTAGGCCGGTCCGCCGCGCTGGCAGGCCACGCGGGTCTCGAACCAGAGCCGGGTGACATAGGGGACGTCGTCACCGACCGCCAGCCCCTCGGCGAGCTCCAGTCCGAGGCGTTCGCGCGCGGCGTTGCTCACCAGGCCCAGCGGCGCGCTGCGATAGCTGAGCCGGTCAGCGAGCGGGTCGGCCAGGCCGCTGAGCCAGGGGCGCGCGGGCGGCGTGGGCACCACCGAGGTGCCTCGCAGCAGTCGCGCGACAACGGTCTCGGCGGCCATGCCGTCGGCCAGGTCGAGCCAGGCGTCGACCGCGTTGGGCTGGAGGGTGTCGTCGCTGCCCATGATCGAGACGAAGTCGCCGCGGGCGGCCCGCATCCCGGCGTTGAACGGTCCGGCCGCGGAGCGGATGCCGTCGTGGTGCTCGAGGAGGCGCACGTTGTCGCGGTGCTCCGGCGCGATGCCGGGCGCGATCTGGTCGGCGTCGATGTTGTGGCAGACGACGGTCACCCCGGCCTGGGCGCCGTTGCCGTCCAGGACGCTGGCCACCGCCCGGCCGATGGGGCGGCTGGGTGTGTGCACCGCGATGACGACGTCGACCCTCACCGGCGGCCCCGTCCCGCGCGGTCGTAGGCGTCCTGGTAGCCGGCGGCCACGGCCTCGACGGAGAACCGCTGACCCACGGTGTCGGAGATCTGCTCGGCGGTGAGTCCGCCGGTGCGGTCGAGGACCGACTCGACCGCGTCGGCATAGGCCGCGGCGCTCTGGGTGGGGACGGTCTGCCCGACGGCGGGGTCGATGTACTCCCCCTGGCCCCCGGTCGAGCCCACCACGACCGGGCGGCCGGCTACGAGGGCCTCGGCGCAGGAGACGAAGAAGTTGTCGCCGCGGGTCGGGCCGAGGAAGAGGTGGGCGCGGCTGAGCTGGTCGAGCACGCCGTCGCGGTCGAGGGAGCCCGTGAGCCGGACCCGGTCGGTGATGTCCAGGAGGCGGGCCCGCTCCCGGATCTCCTCCTCCAGCGGTCCCTGCCCGACGAAGGTCAGCCGGGCGTCGTGGCCGCGGACCAGCAGCTCGGCGAGGGTGTCGACCGCCAGGAGTGGGTCCTTGCGCTCGATGAGGCCGCCGATCGACACCAGCCGCAGCCGCCGGTCGTCGGCGGGTCGCGGCGGCACCGGGTCGGGCACCGGGACGATGCACGGGACGACGGTGGTCAGCCTGGCCCCGCGCACCTCCCGGATCGGCGCGGCCAGGTAGTCGCAGACCGCGGTCACCACGTCCGGCCGGGCCAGCAGCCGTTTGAGGGCCGGGAGGACCTTCTGCCAGCTGGGCGGCAGGGTCTGCGGCGCGGTCAGGCCGGACCAGTGCTCGGTGTGCACCCACGGAGCCTCGGGCCGGCGCACCGCCAGCGCCAGCAGGCTCGAGAACGCCATGGTGTGCACCAGGTCGGCATGCTCGGCCATCCCCCGCACGTCCCGGCCCGCGCGGGCGATCTGGAGGGGGTCGCTGGTCCCCATCGGCACCCGGGTGACCGGCAGCCCACCGATGGTGTCGCGCTCGGCCAGCCCCTCGGCATACTGCCCCGGGGGGACGAGGTGGACCAGGTGCACGTCGTGACCCAGCCCCGCGATCGCCTGCGCGTCCCGCACCACGAAGGCGCCCGTCGACGGACTGCCCGGCGTCGGCAGCCACGTGGTCACGGCGAGGATGCGCATGCCGCCCAAACTATCTGCCCCTCACCCACCGAGCGC
>JAAYAH010000089.1 GCA_012719445.1 Actinomycetales bacterium
CTGCGCGGCGACCAATACCCGGGAACCTGAACCCAAGCGCTCTACACTGCTCATGCAGGCACTCCACCGCTTCGGTTCCCGGTCGTAACCACTTCGGTTCCCGCGAACCCACGGGAGACGCTGGTCATGCGCTGGTTCGTCCAGTACAGCTGCCGCTCCAACGGGTGCAGGACGACCTGGACGATGTGGGAGGACGCGCGGCCGATCTTCCACAGGCTGCGGCCGAGTTGTTCCCCGGTCCAGGAGGCGATGTGGGCGGCCTCGGTGTCGGTGAGGTCGATCGCGGCGCGGGTCATCTCCAGCGGGGCTGTGTCCTGGCGCAGGCAGACCCGCACGTCGCAGGAGGCGATGAGGTTCGAGGCGATGGCGACCTCGGCGGACCCGGCGGCGCCGACGGCCTCGAAGTCGGCCAGGCGGTGGGTGGCCAAGACCTGGATGGTGCCCTGGGAGCGGGACAGACGCAGGTCGGCGTCGACCTGGCGGATCATCGCCGGAATCCGCAGGGCCCGCCACAGCTCGTCCCGCACGACCAGACGCACCCCACCAGTGGGGTCATCGATGGCGGCCTGCCCCCAGGAGGACACGCACGCCAGGATCATCGCCACGGTCTCGTCCCCACGGGCCTCCAGGCGGGATAGGTCCACGCTCTGGATGGGCGCGGCAAAGTCCAGGGCCGCGGTGGTGGCCCCGTCGAACAGCCCGGACAACGACCCGGTGATCATGTTGCCCAGGGCGTAGGCGACCGGGCGGATCATCTCCCGCAACTGGGCGGCACTGTCACCGGGGGCGCGCAGTTCGGCGACCATCTCAGGCGTGGGGTCGCGCAGCAGGGTCCACACCTGCGGGATCGTCGGGTCGACCAGGGTGGTGGCCGCGGTCTGCTGTCCGGTGGCGTGGTGGATGGCCATGGACACCGCGGCCTCCTCCGTCGGGGACAGCTCGCGGTGCAGCCGGGTGACCAGCAGGGAGGACAGCAGGCTGATCCGGCGCCGGTGGATCTCGGCCAGGCGCTCGGCCCGGGCGGTGGCCGCCCGGGGAAGGTTCGCACCCAGGGGGCCGGCGTCCAGGGGGTTCAACCTCGCTGGCAGTCCGGGACCGAGTTCCAACGGCACGGTGCCCAGGGCCAGCGCCAGGGGGGTGTACTCGTTCTTCAGGTCTCCCAGCACGAAGGTCTTGACGCCGTAGGCCATCAGGCGCAGGGCCAAGGCCTTGATGGTCGCGGACTTCCCCGCCCCGGGGACCCCGGTGATCAGCAGGTTCGGGTTGGTGATCAGCCCGGCCTTGAGCCACTCGATGGGGTGGCAGGAGAACGCCCCACCCGAGAGGCAGTCCACTCCAAGGTAGGCGCCCACCGGGGGGACCGGGGCCCCGTACAGGAACGGGTACAGGCCCTGCACCTGCGCGGTCGACCCGCGGAACACCGGCGGGGTGGGCAGGACCGGGGCGCGCCCGGCGAAGGCCTTGGCCCACCCCCGTCGCGGAGGCACCGGACCCGCGGGTGCCTCGTGGCCCTCACCGGTCCGCCGCTGGCGCGTCGCACCGTCGGGGTCGGCGTCCGCGGCGCACGTTGGTGGGGTGTGGGCGGCGAGCAGGTGGGTGACGTCGTGGACCGGCGGCGGTGCGGGTGGGGGAGCGGACCGACGCCGGGTGATCTTCTTGAGCATCCTCGTCCCTCCCTTCACCAGCGGCGGTGGGGCAGGCCGAACCCCAACGGCAGGGCGGACATGGCGAAGGCAACGTCCTGGGTCAACCACATGCGGCGCACCTCGATCCGGGCTGCGGCGGCGTCGGCCTCCAGCTCGGTGCAGGCATCTTCGATGTCCTTGGCGTCGGTGACGGTCACGGTGACATAGCCGGTGAAGCGGGCCAGGCCATGCCCGGCGGCACGTTCGGCGTCCTGGGCCTGGGCCTGTTCCAGGGCGGCGCGTTCGTGTTCGGGCACGATCTGCCCGGTGCGTTGACGCATCCGCACCGCCACCGACCGGGCGGTGCGTTCGCGCATCACCTCCCGTTCGGCCTGGCGGGGGCCCAGGGGTTCGATGTGCAGTGAGACCGTCCGCCGGTGCGTGGACTCCGCCAGCAGCGGGGCCAGGGCGGTGGCGGGGACCTGGTGACGCGGCCAGGAGGCCACCCAGTAGGTCACCGAGTGCGCTCCGTCGTGCTGGTAGGACCCCGGGCGGGCGATCGCCGCGGCGGGCCCGGCCAGGCGCGGGGACACCCCCGGCTCACGACGCTGATCCGCACCGACGGGGGTGAGGTCCGCGACGGTGGTGGCGCGGTGCTCAGCCAACGGGCGCGCCGAGTGCGGGTCGAACCCCAGACGCACCACTTCGGCCAGGTCCCGGGGGCCCAGCCACGCCACGGCCGCCAGGTCCGCCCCGGCCAGGTGGGTGTGCAGGGTCCGCAGCTGGCGGGCCAGGACCACCGCGGCGCCTTCGGGTCCACCACCGGCGGCGCGGATCGCCGAGGCGGCACGGCGGGCTTCCAGGGTGAACGCCAGGAACGTCTCCCTCCCAGACGATGCGGCCCCGGCGGTGGCCAGCAGCTCGCCGGTGATCTGCAACGCCGCCGGGGGAGCGGTGGTGTGGGTGTGGTCGGTGTGCCAGCGACGCAGGTCCGCCCCCGAGGCGGGGCCGATCCGGGTCAGCACCTGGACCCGGGTGATCGGGTGGGCGTGGGCGCACAACCCCGCCAGGAC
>JAAYAH010000090.1 GCA_012719445.1 Actinomycetales bacterium
CGCGGTCGCCGTCTGGCTCGTGCTGATGGTGATCGGGGCCGCCGGGCGGGTCTGAGCGGCGCCGCGCTCGCCCGGCCCTCGCTCGCCGTCGGCGCCCACCGCACCAGCACGGGGTCGGGGGTGAACCGGATGTCCGGCCCACCCCCGACCCGGTGAGGGCTGTCGGCACCACTCCTCGGGTGGTGCCGACAGCCCGATCAGCGCATCACGCCCGGTCAGCGCATCACGGCCGGAAGCCGTAGTCGATCGAGTTCTGGTAGAGCGAGCCGAGGGCGTTGTTGCCGACGTCGAACCCGTCCGCGGCCCGGCTGTTCCAGAAGTCGCGGAACGTGCCGGAGTTGTGGTTCTGCAGCGTCGTCCAGATGCTGTTCATGCCCTCGGTGGTGCGGTCGGTGCCCTCGTTGGTGCCGTCCCACAGGTCGTAGAGGGCTCCGGCGACCCTGCCCTCGGTGATGTCACCGGTGTCCCAACCGGCCGTGTTCTCCATCCAGGTGCCGCCGGTCACGGCGTCACCCATCCACTCGGCGAAGCCTTCGACCCAGGCGCAGCCGACCTCGCTGGCCACGTTGACGTAGTGCGGGCTGGGGCAGGAGAACGCAGGGAAGTTGTAGTCGTAGGCGTCGTCCATGATCGAGTGCGCGGTCTCGTGGGCGACCACCCAGGCGTTGTCCGGGTCGGCGGCCGCGAGGTGGATCTGCTTGTCACCGAGGCTGTAGTAGGTGCCGTCGGTCGAGGTCGGCTCCCACCGCACCCGCACGTACTCGCAGCGGTTGTTGTCGTCCCAGCACCCTCCCGGGGTGGCGAACCACACGTCCTTGACGCCCTCGAACGCCGCGCCGACCCGGAAGTAGGTGGCGTCGGCCTGCTGCAGGCCGCCGAGGTTGGTGGTGCCGCCGTCGGCGACGTTCCAGGTGATCCAGGTCTGGGCGCCGTAGATGTTGCCGTTGTTGTCCTGCACCAGCCAGGCGTTGGAGATGGCCCGGAACACGACGTAGACGTCCTGCCCGGTGCCGTTCTCGTCGCCGTTGTCGAAGCAGAGGGTGTACTCGCCGCTCCAGCCGGACAGCCCGCTGGCCAGCAGGTCGTCGCCGGTGTTCCCGTCGTCGTCCCAGACCTCCACCGTCCAGAACGCCCCGGGCTGCCCGACGCCGTTGGCGTCGACGTAGTTCCAGGTCCCGGTCACGCACGCGGTGGCACCCGCGGACAGCACCCTGGACGCACCGGTCTCGGCCGAGGGTGCGTCCGCCGTCGCCGCCTTCGTCGCCACCTTCGGTGACACCTGGGCCGCGGGCTTCTTCGCCGGCCGGATCGGGGTCATGGTCCGGGCCTTCGCCGGGGCGGCCTTCACCGTCGGCTTCGGTCCGGTGTAGGGGACGGCCTCGTCCACCTGCCTCTTCGCGATCCCGAGCCGGGACTCGGCGGCTGTCTGCCCCACGGTGAGGAACACCCGGTCGGACCCGGTCTCGGGCCGGGCCGAGGGGTTCGTCAAGGGGTTCGCCGAGGGGTTCGTCGTCGCCGTCACCGTGATCTCGGCGGTGCCGGCCGCGACCGCCTCGACGACTCCCTGGTAGCGCAGCGTCTGGCCGGCCCGCATCGACCGGGTGGTCCTGGCGAGCTGGTGTCTGCCCTTGGCATGCGGTGCCTTCGACACCCGGGAGGACGTGGTCGTGCCCGTCGGTGGGGTGACCCAGCGCAGGTTCGGCGGGAGGTCCGCGGTGATGGCCACGTCGTCCCGGGCGACGGCCGCCCGCACCGTGATGTTCAGGGTGGACCGCTGGTGCACGGCGATGGCCCTGGACAGCTTCGCCGTCACCTGGAAGCAGCTACGGAACTCGTTGTTGGTCGAGCGGGAGCCGGACGGCATGAGATCACATTGCTCGGTGGCACCTGTCTCGGCGGCCTGAGCCGTCGTGACCGCAAGGCCGTTCAAGGCGCCACCGGCGACGAGAGCGCTCGTGGCACAGGCCACGAGCAAGCGGCGAGCCGCTGTTGCTGTGCGATTCATCAAGGTCTCCTCCGTTGGTCGTTCCAGGGCGCGACGAATTACCCCACTCCTGGGGTACGGCTTTTCCCAGGTGTCGGTTCCTCGATCGTCTCCCCAGGTAGCAGGCGCCTTCATCGCCTGGTATCCCCCCGGGCGGGACGTCAGGAGGACATCTCCAGAAACCCCTTCAGTGCGCACAGGAGTACGCAGTGGAAGCGGTTTCCAACTGAGTGTCCGACTGGTGTCGCGCCGTTCTTGCGGTGCGGTCGGGACATTACGGGAATCTCATCCCGATATCGATCCCTCGGTGCGACGGGAGCACCTTGGGGCATTCACGGAGGCATGCGGGCAGGGGAGGGTGTCTTTCGGTGCGCACCTTCGGGCACGGGTGCGGCTATCCCTCAACCTCGGCCGACAGCGCGATGGCACCTCGGGGCGGCGGCCCGGAGGAGGCGTCGCACGGTGCGGTGGGGGACGGTGGTGCGGGGGAGACCGGCCCGCCGGACCGGCGCGTGGTGCGGTGAGGGAGGCCGCGCCGGGAGACCGGCCCGCCGGACCGGAGCCCGACGGCACGGGCGAGGCGGTGTGGGTGAGGTCGGTCGACGGGGCGGTCGGGTCACCCGGTCAGGTCGGTGAAGGCGTCGCTGAACCGGTCGGCCGCGGCCTCGAAGGCGTCCGTGTAGCCGGCGGCGTCCGCCTCGTCCTCGCTGAGCTCGGACTGCTCCACCGTCCCGTCGGCGAGCACGAACCGGTCCCCGCAGTCGGTCGGGCCGTCGACGAAGCCGACGATGATCCCCTCCCCGGTCGCACCGCAGCCGACCAGGGACTCCAGCCGGTTCTCCAACTCCTCGACCCGCTCGGCGTACTGCGACTTCTCGAACACCTGCCGCAGGTGGAGCCGGGTCCCCCGGTAGATCGCGTCGTCGAGCTCGGCGTCACGGCGGATGTCGGGGAGCCCGGTCACGGTAGGCGGGATCAGGCGGGTGGCCGCGTCCAGCCTCTCGGCCGGGATCTCGAAGTCGCCGAGGAAGACCCAGCTGTAGCTCACGTCGCGCCTCCGGAGCTGGTCTCTCGTCGCTGGCAAGATCCTTCCCGTCGTCCGGGGTGATCTCAACAAGCACTCGGACCGTCCTTCGGGCATACCCCCGAGAGCATCCCGAGATCCCTCCCCTCCGAGGAGATCGCGGGCTACGAGCCGGTACGACCGCCGCCGCGGTCGTTCTCGCACCGAGACGGTGATCAAGGAATTGGTCGAGGACCACGTCTGCCGTCCACCGCCCACGACGACGTCGACGCGGCGGGACCCGTGAGACCTCGACGCGGTCGGAGCAGAGCTGGATCAGAGAGGCCGCCGCGCGACGGGGGTCCAGGGCAGCGGCCAGGCGACGGGCGCTGGACGGCGGTCAGGCGACGGGCGCTGGACGGCGGTCGGCTGACCGGTGTCCGTGGGTTCCCGGCGTGGGTTGGCCAGGTGGGAGGTCACGACGGGGACCGGTCTCCGGTTCCCCGTCGGGGGCCGTCCGCACATCGTGACCTCCCTTCCTGACAGTGGCACTGCATCGGTGTGCCGGGACCAGGGTGTGCCGCGGTGCCGGTGGCTATCAACGGGTTATTGCCGCCGGGGAGACCGGCAGGACGCCATGGACGCGCGGTCCCGGCATCGGGGACCGGGTCGGTCCGCCGTGACGAGAGACGGGTCGTCGCCGACCTGTGGGGATCACTCGGGGGCGTGGCAGACCGCCTCGACGTTGTTGCCGTCGGGGTCGCGCACGAAGGCCCCGAAGTAGGTGGCGTGGTACTCGGGCCACAGCCGCGGTGCGTGCAGTACCTCCGCCCCGGTGCCGACGGCGGCGTCGAAGAACGCCTGGACGGCGGCCCGGCTCGGCGCGGTGAAGGCCAGGTGCACCTCGCGGGCCGCCCGGTCCTCGTTGTCCGTGGCGACGGGGCCGATCCAGAAGTCGGGGTCCTTGGTGCCGAAGCCGATGGTCTCGCCGAAGTCCAGCAGCCGTCGACCGCCCAGCGGCGCCAGCACGGTGTCGTAGAAGGAGGCGCTCGCCGCGACGTCCCGGACCTGGAGGGAGAGGTGATCGATCATGTGGGGAGCCTGCCACCGCGCACCGACATCCTGTGGCGACCCGCCGGGAACCTGTGGCGACCCGTCGGGATCGCGGGGCCCGACTGATCAG
Organism: Actinomycetales bacterium; assembly: GCA_012719445.1. Lineage (GTDB taxonomy): Bacteria > Actinomycetota > Actinomycetes > Actinomycetales > Kineosporiaceae > JAAYAH01. The sequence continues at coordinate 4,171 of JAAYAH010000090.1, forward strand.
TTCTGTCGGGGGTGGGTGGCAGGCTCCCGTGACGATGGCGGTCCCGGACGTCCAGGGCCGGGTGGGTCGACCGGGAACGAGCCTGGGGCCGGGGGACCACCGATCGGCACGACCCGGGTGGAGGAGACGGCATGGAGTGCCTGGTGAGGGACGTCGTGGTGCACTACGAGATCCACGGGGAGGGCACCCCGATCCTCATGATCCACGGGTGGGGTCCCGACCGCCGGCTGATGACGGGGTGCATGGAGCCCGTCTTCGCGGCGATGCCCGGGAAGTGGCAGCGCATCTACTTCGACCTCCCCGGGATGGGCGAGACCACCGGGGCGCCGTGGATCGACGGCTCGGACCGGATGCTCGACCTCGTGCTCGGGGTCGTCGACACCCTCATCCCGGGTCGGCGGTTCCTCCTCGCCGGCGAGTCCTACGGCGGGTACCTGGCCAGGGGGATCCTCCGGCAGCGGCCGAGCCTCGTCGACGGCCTGCTGCTCATCTGCCCCGTCGTCGACCCCGCGACCGGCTCGGGGACCTCCCCGGAGCTGCGGGTCCTCGACCGGGACGAGGCACTGCTGGCCTCGCTGTCCGAGGACGACCGGGCGCAGTTCGAGGGCGTCAACGTGGTGCAGACAGCCCCCGTGTGGCGGCGGTTCCGGGACGAGATCCTGTGCGGTCTCCGGGCCGCCGACCAGGCGTTCCTCGGGGACGTCCTCGGGCGACACGTGCCCTTCACCGGCGACGTCGACGCGCTCGACGAGCCGTTCGCCGCACCGACCCTGATGCTCACCGGGCGGCAGGACTCCATGGTCGGGTACCGCGACCTGTGGACGATCCTCGAGTCCTACCCCCGCGCATCGTTCGTGGTGCTCGACCGGGCGGGCCACAACCTGCAGATCGAGCAGGACGTCCTGTTCGACGGCCTGGTCAGGGAGTGGCTGGACCGGGTCGAGGCGTACCGGCGTCTCACCCCGCCGTCGTCAGCGGCACCTGGACGGTGACCAGCTCGCCGTCGCCGAGGTGCAGGTGCGCCCGCCCCGGCTGGACCGGGCCGCCGATGAGGCTGCGTGGCAGCCGGTACCCGACGAGGTCGGAGTCGGTGAGCTGCTGGGGGCAGAGCAGGGCACCCTGCCGGTTCTTCTTGATGTCCACCTGCCACCCGGTGAACCCGTTGCACACCTCCAGGGCGTTGCCTGCGATCACGACGGCCTGACGCCGGTCACCGCAGGTGCGGACGAACTGCCGCAACCAGTCCTTCCCGCTCACGTCGCGGAGCAGCTCGGCGTCGTCCATGAGCAGGACGGCCGGCGTGCCACCGGTGTCGAGCGCCTCCTCCAACTGCTCCGGGGTCAGCTCGGTGCCGGTGAACACCGCCAGGACGCCGGGGGTTCCGTCGAGATCCCGCAGCGGCGAGGCCCTCGGGGTCGCGATCACCACCCGGGCGTCCTGGGCGAGGAAGGACCGGGCCATGGTCAGCAGCACCGTGCTGCGGCCCGACTTGGCCGGCCCGGCCACGACGAAGGTGGGGGCCGTCCGCTGCAGGTCGGGGCCGAGCGCCACGAGCTCGTCGCCGCCGACACCGACCATGCCCCACAGCGGTCGGGGGGTCTCGTCGTCCCGCATCCGCCAGGCGTCGGCGAAGCCGAGCCGGGCAGGCAGCACGTCGACCCGGAACGGCCGCCGGGCCCGGGACACCGCCGTGTCCCTCGCCCTGACCTCGGCGGCGAGCCGTCGCACGTCCTCGGCCTGCGCCGCTCCGGCCGGGTCGGAGCCGAGCAGCGCGACCTGGACCTCCTCCCCCGACTCGGCCCGGAACCCCCGGCCAGGGGGGATCTCCTCGGGGAGGTGTCGCGGGACCAGCCCGGCAAGGGAGTAGTCGGTGCGGTCGGCCAGCCGCAGCACCAGCTTGTCCTCGGTCATCGTCGACAGCCGTCCGGACAGCAGGCTGCGGTCACCGGCCAGGACCAGGTGGACGCCGACGCTCGCCCCCTCGCGGAGCAGCAGCAGCACCTGGTCGTGCAGCGCCCCGCCGTCGATGTCGCCGAGACCGGAGGTGAACCCCTCCCACCGGTCCAGCAGCACGATCACGTGCGGCAGCCGGTCCTCCGGCTGCGCGGCGGTCCGCTGCTCGGTGAGGTCGGCACAGCCCGTCTCGCCGAGGACCTCCTGCCGTCGCGCCACCTCGGCCGCCAGCCGCCCGAGCAGCCGCTGCGCCCGCTCGACCTGGGTGCGCTGCACGACAGCCCCGCAGTGCGGAAGGGACGTCAGCGGCAGCAGGGCTCCGTTGCCGCAGTCCAGGCCGTAGAGGTGCACGTCCCCGGTGCCGATCCGGCGCGCGGCCGAGGCGGCGATGGTCCGCAGCACCTGGGAGCGGCCGGAGCGGGGTGACCCGATGACGAAGAGGTGCCCGTCGGTGTCCAGGTCGAGGACGGCCGCCCGTCGGGCCTGCTCGGCCGGCAGGTCGACCAGCCCGTACGGGATCGGTGGCAGCCGGGACCCGTCGGTCGCGCGGATCGTCGCCGGTCCGCCGGTCCCCGGGGCGGCACCGCCGCCGGTGAGCGTCTCGACCTCGGCGAGCACGATCCGGTCGCCGAGGGCCGGCAGCCACGGGCTGTGCTGGGGCGGGACGCCGAGCCGTTCCGACGCCGCCCGCACCGCGTCGACGAGGACCGCGAGGTCGGTGACGTCGACCTGCCCGGCGTCCCGCACGGCCTCGGGACGCCGGGGCCCGGGGTGCCCGAGCCGGTCGGTGCCGACGGTGGCCAGCCACGGCCCGGGCAGCACCGGAGCGCCGTCCGGGGTGATCGGGCCGCCGCCCGGACGGCGACCGCCCACCCGTGCCGCCTGGAACGGCACCAGGGAGGCGTGCCCGAGCCGGGCGTAGGCCCGCCCGGGGGTGCTCTTGGCGATCCGGGCCGCGTCCGGGGCGTCGATGACGTCGGAGCTCTCCGCGGGGTCGGTGACCCGCAGCGCGATCCGCAGGTTCGTGTTCGCCCGGATCTCCGGCGAGACGACCCCGGACGGTCGCTGCGTGGCCAGCAGCAGGTGGATGCCCAGCGACCGCCCGCGCTGGGCGATGTTGACCAGCCCGGTGACGAAGTCGGGCAGCTCCCTGGCCATCGACGCGAACTCGTCGACCACCAGCAGCAGCCGCGGCAGCGGCGCCAGCCGGTGGTCACGCCCCTGGAGGTCGGTGTAGTCCTCGATGTCCTTCGCCCCCGCCGAGGCGAGCAGGTGCTCGCGTCGGCGCAGCTCGGCGCCCAGCGAGGTGAGCGCCCGTTCCACCAGGTGGGTGTCCAGGTCGGTGACCATGCCGACGGTGTGCGGGAGGTCGACGCAGTCCTTGAACGCCGCGCCGCCCTTGTAGTCGACGAGCACGAACGTCATCGCGTCGGGCCGGTTGGCGACCGCGAGCGAGGCGACCAGGGTCTGCAGCAGCTCCGACTTCCCGGCGCCCGTCGTCCCGGCGACCAGCCCGTGCGGCCCGTCCCGGCGCAGGTCGAGGGCGAACGCTCCGTCAAGGGACTCCCCGACCACGGCCCGGGTCGTCCGCCCGCCGAGCGTCCACCGGGCCGCGACCGCCTGTGCCGTGGGCGGTTCCAGGTCGAGCACGTCGAGCAGCCGGCACGCGGCGGGCAGTGCCGAGTCCTCGCCGGTGTCGCTGACGTCGCGGATCGGGGCGAGCGCCCTGGCCACCCGGGGGAACCACCGCCACGGCACGAGGTCGGGGCGGACCTCCTCGACGCTCTCGGTGCGCTGCTGCTCCAGCCGGAGCCCGACGGCGGTCTGCTCGACGACGGCGGTGCACTCCTCCGGCAGCAGCCGCCGGTCGACGTCGAGGCAGAGCGCGTGCACGCCGACCGCGGGCCCGTCCTTGAGGAGCTGGACGACGCCGGGCAGGGACCGCAGCCGGCGCGCGCCGTCGAGCACCACGACGACGTCCGGCTCGTCCAGGAGCGCTCCGGAGGAGTCCTGCCGTGCCCGGGTCCTGGCGGTGATCATCGCGGTGAGCTCGGCGAGGCGTCGGCCGAGGGTCTCGGTGTCCGCCCCGAGCAGGGCGACGGTGTCCTGGCCCGCCTGCGGACGGGCGTGCGGCAGCCACCGGACCCACGCCCACGCCTCCACCACCGCGGGCTCGGTGAGCACGTAGAGCTGGACGTCACGCGGGCTCTGCAGGACGGCGAGCTGGGCCACCACCCAGGCCGCGAGCCGCCGCGGCAGGTCGCCACGGCCGGCGATGCCGGCGACCCCGCGTTCGCGCAGCGGGATCGTCACCGGGACGTCGAGCGCCGTCCAGGTCACCGTGCGCCGGTGCTCCGGCTGCTCGGGGTCCACCAGGGTCACCTCGGAGTCGAGGGAGCCCGTTCCCACCCGGACGACGAGATGGTCGGGGTCGTCGCGGCGGCGCTCCCACAGCCGGGACCGGGGTCCGATCGCGGTGAGCAGGAGGGCTGCGGCGTCGGGGGCCTCCGCCCGCCGGGCCAGCCGCTCGGTGACCAGCGCCTCGCGGGCGTCGGCCTCGATCCCGGCCCGGCGCTCGCGGTAGGTCGCCAGCTTCCGGCGGTGGCTCTCCCTGCCGCTGCGACGGTCGTAGAACCAGTTCGCCAGCATGATCACCGGGGACATGAACGCGAACATCAGGAAGTAGGGCCTGCGCCAGATGAGGGCCATGGTCACGCCCATGACCATCGGGGCGAGGGCGGCGATCCACGGCAGGCGGCGGCGGCCCTGCTCCTCCGGCGGGGGCGGCAGCCGGAAGGTGGTCTGCCGTAACGGCGGCAGCAGCCGGGGCGGGCGGTTGTAGTCGAGGCCCCCGCCGTCGGCCGAGGGCTGCAGCGCGGCGTCCGGCGGCGTGGGCAGCTCCAGCTCCAGCAGGACCGGCCCGACCGCGAGCTGCCCGGCGACCGGCCAGGTCACCCCCTCGGTGAGCGGTGCGCCGTCCAGCGCCGGGGCGGACCACGTCGGATCACCGTCCCGGGGGGAGGACGCGGTGCCGGTCGCGGTACCGGTCGCGGAGGGGTCGGCGGGGGCCACCGTCGTGGTCCCGGTCGCCTCGAGGACGACCCGGGCGGCGACGGGGGCGACGTCCGGTGCCTCGATCCGGATGCCGCAGGCCGGGTCGGAGCCGATGGTCAGCTCGCTGACCGGGAGCCGGTGCAGGGTGCCGGCGCCGGGGCCGCCGACGACGCGGATCTCCACCCGGCCGTCGGGTTCGGCGGGGGTGCAGGCACCGGGGTCGCCCAGGCTGACCAGGGCGCCGTCGCGCAGCGGGCTGCCTCCGAGCTGCTGGTCCGCCTCCAGCTCCACCCCGTCGACGTACAGGGCGGTCCCGACGACCGTTGTCACAGCGGCAGGTGTCACACCGGCAGGGTGCGTGACGGCTCCGTCGGTGGTGACGGACCGGCCGGGGCCGCCGCGCCGGGCGTCCAGGGAGTGCACCGTCGCCACCGGTCCGCCGACCGGGAGCGCCGTGCCCAGGTGACGCGCCAGGACCGCAGCGACGTCTCCCAGCGGGGTCGACGGGTCGGCGTCCAGGAGGAGGTCGACGGTGGTCGCGGAGGTCGGGTCGGCGACGGTCAGCGTGATCTGCATCGGTGGTCACGGTCCGGGGGGTCGGTCACGGTCTGGCGGTTGCGACCGAATCCTCCCCCATGGGGGCCGGCGATGTGTGCCGGAAGCGACCGGACGGGACCCCTGCGCGAGTTCCGGCCGGGTTCGTCGCCGTCTCGTGGGTCCCGGACCGGCGCCGGGGGTCACCGGAACGGTGCGGTGGGGGGTCACCGGAACGGCGTAGTCGGGGGCCGCGAGGCGTGTGAGCCTGCTCACCGGCGGCCCGCCTCCGGCTGTGATCGTCGGCCGGGTGCCGACTCCGGATCTGTGCGGAGTTGTCCGGTCGGGGAGGAAGTGATCATGCGACGACGTGCGACGTCCCGCCGAACCGGGGTCCGTCCCTCCGGTGCCACCCCGCCTCGCGGCACCCGGTGCCCTTTTCTGGCACCGACTGCCGTCTCGATAACTCGCCCCGGCGTCGATCCGGTGCATGGTATAAATGGTCACCGAAAGGCCCCTGACTTCCTCAGAGCGACGATGTGGTGACTGCGTTGACCGGGTATAGCGACCCGAATGTCTCGGCGGTCGTGTCCATTCATCCGGGTCCTTCGTCCCGATACGTCGGACCCCGGGGTCGTCCGGAGGGAGGGATGGCAGGGACGGGTGCAGAGCACCGTTCCTCCTCGTCCTCCTCATGGCCTTGGCTCACCTGCCCACCAGCCGGGACCTCGTCTTCCGGGGCGATCGGTCGATGTCTGCCCACCCGGCCCGGAGCCCTCGGCGCCGGCCCGGGTGAACCCGTGGCGGTAGGCACCGGCAGGTGACGGCGTCCCCCTGGGCCGAAAGTCCCCGGGCGGGTGCCGGTGGTGTGCGGGGGATTCACGGTCGGTCGCCGTCCACGAGGCGGCGTCATTGATTCCAGGTGGTGTCGCCCGGGAATTCCGCATGCCCGAACAAAGACAGGAGATTGCTTTCTGCGCGAACGGAATCCGCGCGGGCCGTCCCGCGCGCCCGCCGGCGGAGGGCGGGTACGGGCAGGCCGGTCGGGGAGGGCACGGAACCACCGCGGACACGACGGAGCGTCAGGCAGCACAGACCAGGACAGGTGACGAAGGAGGCGTCCGGTGCTTCAGACAGCACCACGAGCACCCAGTGACGACAAGCGGTGGCGCATGGTCGACACCCGGATGCGTCGGCTCGGGTTCAGTCCCGACGGTCTCATCGAGGTCCTGCACACCGCGCAGGAGGCCTTCGGCTACCTCGAGCCGGAGGCGCTCGACTACATCGGCGCCTCCCTCGGCGTCCCGCCGAGCCGGGTGTACGGCGTGGCGACCTTCTACTCCCACTTCACCCTCAAGCCCAAGGGCCGGCACACCTGCGTGGTGTGCACCGGGACCGCCTGCTACATCAACGGCGCCGGGGCCATCCTGCGGCGGATCGAGGACGACCTGCACGTCAGGCCCGGGGAGACCACGGAGGACGAGGAGGTCTCGCTGCTCACCGCCCGCTGCATCGGTGCGTGCAGCCTCGCTCCCGCCGTGGTCCTCGACGGCCGCATCCAGGGGAAGCTCGGCCCCGACGACGTGATGAACCGACTGGAGCAGCTGTGAGCGACGCCGCGACCCTCGCCGACCACGCCGGACCCAGCCGCGGGGGTCGGCCGGACCCCCACCACGACAGCACCAGGGAGGCCGACCTCCCGCCCCTCGACGACACCACCCGGATGACGGCGCACGTCTGCCAGGCGGCCGGGTGCCTGTCGCTGCGGTCGGACGAGGTCGCCAAGCTGCTCTCCGAGCGGCTGCATGCCGGTGGGGTCGCCGACGTCGACGTGAAGCGGGTGGGGTGTCTCGGCCTGTGTGCCGCCGGGCCGCTGGTGCACGTGCCCGAGACCGGGGAGATGTACGGCGGCGTCACCCCCGACTCCACCGCCCTGGACGACCTGGTCGAGCTGCTGCGCACGGCGAACCCCGAGAACGGTCCCCGGCCGGAGCTGCCGTCGTTCTTCACCCGGCAGACCCAGATCGTGCTCGAGAACTCCGGGCACATCGACCCGGAGGACATCGACGACTACCTGGTCAACCACGGATACGAGGCACTGCGGATCGCGGTCACCGAGCTGACCCCGGAGCAGGTGGTCGAGCAGGTCCTCGTCAGCGGCCTGCGCGGTCGCGGTGGCGGCGGGTTCCCCGCCGGCCGCAAGTGGCAGGCCGTAGCCGCCGCGTCGGCGACAGCGGGCACAGTCGCCGCGTCGGCGGCATCGAGCAATGGTGCCGCGACGGGTCGGGACGGGCGCACCTACGTGGTCTGCAACGCCGACGAGGGCGACCCGGGCGCGTTCATGGACCGCAGCGTGCTGGAGAGCGACCCGCACCGGGTGCTGGAGGGCATGGCCATCGCCGGGTACGCGGTGGGTGCCGACAAGGGCTACGTCTACTGCCGCGCCGAGTACCCGTTGGCGGTGAAGCGGCTGAAGACGGCGATCCGCCAGGCCAAGCGCAGGGGCTTCCTCGGCGAGGGCATCGCCGGCAGTTCCTTCGCCTTCGACGTGGAGGTGCGGCTGGGCGCGGGGGCGTTCGTCTGCGGTGAGGAGACCGCTCTGCTCGCCTCGATCGAGGGACGCCGCGGCACCCCTCGGCCCCGCCCGCCCTACCCCGCGGTCTCCGGGCTGTGGGGACGCCCGACGCTGATCAACAACGTCGAGACCTTCGCCAGCGTCGCGCCGATCATCCGCAACGGCGGCGAGTGGTACGCCCGCACCGGTGTCGGCCCGTCGAAGGGCACCAAGGTGTTCGCGCTCGCCGGGCGGGTGGTCCGGACCGGGCTGATCGAGGTCCCGATGGGGATGACCCTGCGCGACGTCGTCTACGACATCGGCGGCGGGATCATCGACGGGCGGCCGTTCAAGGCGGCCCAGACCGGAGGGCCATCGGGTGGCTGCATCCCGGCGGAGTTCCTCGACATCCCGCTCACCTACGAGACCCTCGCCGAGAAGGGCTCGATCATGGGCTCGGGCGGCATGATCATCATGGACGACACCTCGTGCATGGTGGACGTCGCGCGCTACTTCATGGACTTCTCCCGGGACGAGTCGTGCGGCAAGTGCACCCCGTGCCGCGGCGGGACGACCCAGCTCCGGATGCTGCTCGACAGGATCTCCGAGGGCCGGGCCGACCTCGCCGACCTCGACCGGCTGGAGCAGCTCTCGCTGATGGTCAAGCGGACCAGCCTGTGCGGGCTCGGCCAGAACGCCCCCAACCCGATCCTCAGCACCCTGCGCTACTTCCGTGAGGAGTACCTCGCGCACGTCACCGACCGCACCTGCCCCGCGGGGGTGTGCTCCTTCTGCCGGGTCCTCGCGGACCGGGCGGCGGACGGCTCCGGGGCCGCAGGCGGGGCTGCTGCCGCCGGGACCGGCGCCGGGACGGCCGTGGAGCGGGACGCCGCCGAGAGCGCTGCCGTGGAGAACGACGGTGTGGAGGAGGTCGCGGTCGCATGAGCATGCGCACCCTGACCATCGACGGGGTCGAGGTCGTCGGGACGGAGGGCCAGAGCGTCCTCGACGTCGCCCGCGCCAACGGGATCCCGATTCCGACCCTGTGCCACCTGGACGGCCTGCCCGACGTCGGGTCCTGCCGGTTGTGCGTCGTCGAGGTCCAACCGTCCGGCAGGCTGGTGCCCGCGTGCATGCTCCCGGTGGAGGAGGGACTCGAGGTCGTCGCGAACAGCGAGACGCTGCACGCCCACCGGCGGCAGATCATCGAGCTGCTCTTCACCGAACGCAACCACGTCTGCGCGGTCTGCGTCGCCAACAACGACTGCGAGCTGCAGGACCGGGCGCAGGAGCTGGGGATCACCCACCTCGACCTGTGCCCGGTCTCACCGAAGCTGGGGGTCGACGCCTCCCACGAGCTGTTCGCCGTCGACCACAACCGCTGCATCCTCTGCATGCGTTGCGTGCGGGTGTGCGCGGACGTGGAGGGCGCCAACACCTGGGGCGTCAGCGGGCGCGGGATCGACGCCCGGCTCGTCACCGACGCCGGAACCCCCTGGGGGGAGTCCACGACCTGCACGAGCTGCGGCAAGTGCGTCCAGGTGTGCCCGACCGGGGCGCTGTTCGCCAAGGGCAGGTCGGTGGCCCAGGCCAAGGCGCAGCGGCCCTACCTGCCCTTCCTCGCACGTACGGCGGGAGCCGCCCGATGACCGAGCCAACGCCCGGGACCACCACCGGGTCCACGACGGAACCCATCACCGGGTCCACGACGGAACCCGCCACCGGGACGCCGACGGAGCCGGTCACCGGATCGCCGACCGACCCCGGCAACGGGGCACGGAAGATCAAGCTGGCGACCACCTGGCTCGACGGGTGCTCCGGCTGCCACATGTCCTTCCTCGATCTCGACGAGCGGCTCATCGAGCTCGGCGAGCACGTCGAGCTGGTGTACTCCCCGCTCGTCGACACCAAGGAGTTCCCCGCCGACGTCGACGTCTGCATCATCGAGGGGGCCGTCAGCAGCGAGGACGACCTGCGCAAGGTGCGCATGGTCCGGGAGCGGTCCCGGCTGCTCGTCGCCCTCGGCGACTGCGCGGTGACCACCAACGTCCCCGGCATGCGCAACCCCATCGGTGCGGCGCCCGTCCTGGAGTACGCCTACCGGCGCAACGCCACGCTCGGCCGGCAGATCCCGGCCGAGGAGATCCCCGCCCTGCTGCCCACCGTGCTGCCGGTGCACCAGGTGGTCACGGTCGACTGCTTCCTGCCCGGCTGCCCGCCGTCGGCCAAGCTCATCTGGCTCGCCGTCACCGAGCTGCTCGCCGGCAGGATCCCCGACCCCGCGACCCTCGCCCGCTTCGGGAAGTAGACGCCATGACGAACGAGATCACCACGAGGCGGATCGTCATCGACCCGGTCACCCGGATCGAGGGCCACTCGAAGATCACCATCACCCTGGACGAGGCCGGCGAGGTCGCGAACGCGCGCTTCCACGTCACCCAGTTCCGCGGCTTCGAGCGCATGGTCCACGGCAGGCCGGTGCACGAGATGCCGTCGCTGATGGCCCGGATCTGCGGGATCTGCCCGGTGAGTCACCTCATCGCCGCGTCCAAGGCCGTCGACGCGATCATGGCGGTGACGCCGCCGCCTGCCGCGCTCCGGCTGCGGCGGCTGATGAACCTCGCGCAGATCGTGCAGTCGCACGCGCTGAGCTTCTTCCACCTGTCCTCGCCGGACCTGCTGTTCGGGTTCGACGCCGACCCGGCGAAACGCCACCTCTACGGTCTGCTCGCCGAGCACCCGCAGTTCGCCAGGGACGGCATCGCGCTGCGCCGGTTCGGCCAGCACGTCATCGAGCTCCTCGGCGGCAAGCGGATCCACCCGGCCTGGATCGTGCCGGGCGGGGTCGCCTCCCCGCTCACCGCCGAGGTCCGTGACGAGATCGCGGGCGGGCTGCCCGAGGCGATCGAGAGCGTGGTCCGGGCCCTCGACTGGTACAAGGCGAGCTTGGCCGGCTGGGCCGAGGAGGAGGCGGTCTGGGGCACCACCCCCACCGCGTTCCTCGGCCTGGTGACCCCCGACGGCGAGGTGGAGCACTACGACGGCGTGCTCAGGGCGATCGGGCCGGACGGCACGGTGATCCACGACGAGATCGCCCCGGACGACGTCGAGCGGTGCGTCGGCGAGGCCGTCGAGCCCTGGTCCTACCTCAAGTCCAGCTACCTCACCGCGCTGGGCCACCCCGAGGGCATCTACCGCGTCGGACCGCTCGCCCGGCTCAACATCGCCGACCGGATGGGCACCCCGCGAGCCGACGAGGAGCTGGCCGAGCTGCGGGAGCGCCTCGGCCGGTACCCGAGCAGTTCGTTCCACTACCACTACACCCGGCTCGTGGAGACCCTGTCCTGCCTGGAGCGGATGGCGCACCTGCTGCAGCACCCGGAGGTCACGGACGTTCGGGTGCGCGCGACGGCGGGGATCAACCGCGCCGAGGGTGTCGGCGTCGCCGAGGCCCCGCGCGGCACCCTGATGCACCACTACGTCGTCGACGACGGCGGGCTGGTGCAGCACGCCAACCTGATCATCGCCACCGGGCAGAACAACCTGGCCATGAACGCGGGGGTGAAGCAGGTCGCCCAGCGGTACGTCCGGGCCGACCGGCTCACCGAGGGCATGCTCAACCGGGTCGAGGCCGTGATCCGCTGCTACGACCCGTGCCTGAGCTGCTCGACGCACGCGGTGGGGGAGATGCCGTTCCACGTCCAGCTCCGCGGTCCCGCGGGCGAGGTGCTGGACGAGCTCGTGCGGTGACGACCCCCTCGGCGGCCCTCCCGGCCCCGGACGGCGGGTGCTCGGACCGTGGCAGGCCGGGTGCCCGGCCGCTGCTCGTCGGTTACGGCAACTCGCTGCGCACCGACGACGGGGTCGGCTGGCACGTCGCCCGGCTGCTCGCCGACGACCCGGCCCTGACCGGCGTCGACGTCCTTGCCGTGCACCAGCTCACCCCCGAGTTGGCGCTGGACCTGCACCGCGCCTCCCACGCCGTGCTCGTGGCCGCCCTCGCCCCCGACCCGTCCCCCGCCCCCCCCCCCCCCCCCCC
>JAAYAH010000091.1 GCA_012719445.1 Actinomycetales bacterium
AGACCACCCGACGCGTGTTACCACACTTCGGGCCCCGAACGGGCTCCTGCAGACACCCGCGAGCCCGTGACCAGCAACGATACGGAACCAATCACAGACGTGTGCCCACGAACTGCGGAACCCGGGATGCTCCGCCGCAGGCCGACGGCACCGCGACCGCCACGTGACGATCAAGGAGCGCCCATGACCGACTTCGTGCCCGGTCCCGCAGGGGTCTCCGTCGAGACCGAGATCGCCGAGCCGGGCGGGGACGACGGCACGGTCAGGTACCGGGGGGTCGACCTCACCGATCTCGTCGGCCGGGTCAGCTTCGGGCACGTCTGGGGCCTGCTCGTCGAGGACCGGTTCAATCCCGGCCTTCCGCCGGCCGAGCCCTTCCCGTTGCAGGTCAGGACCGGGGACGTCCGGGTCGACGTGCAGAGCGCGCTGGCCCAGCTGGCACCGGTCTGGGGGTTCAGGTCGCTGCTGGACATCGACGCCGGGCGGGCGCGGGAGGATCTCGCCAGGGCCAGTGTCATGGCGCTCTCCTTCGTCGCCCAGGCGGCGCGGGGACCGGACCTGCCGCGGGTACCGCAGCGGGAGATCGACAGGGCGTCGACCATCGTCCAGCGATTCATGATCCGGTGGCGGGGGGAGCCCGACCCCCGGCACGTCGAGGCGGTCGACATCTACTGGATCACCACGGCCGAGCAGGGGGCCGACGCGTCGGCGATGACCGCTCGGATGATCGCGAGCACCGGGGCGGACGTCGCCGCCTGCCTGTCCGGCGCCGTCGGGGCGATCAGCGGGCCGTTGCAGACCGGCGCGCCGCACCGGGTGCTGCGCCTGGTCGAGGCCGCGGAACGCGGGGAGGACGCCACCGCCCTGGTCCGTGGGGCCCTCGACCGCGACGGCCGCATCGCCGGATTCCGGCTCGGCGAGGGCGGGACCGAGAGCCCGCGGGTCGGGGTGCTGCGGGAGGCGGCGCGGCGACTGGGCGCACCACGTCACGAGGTCGCGGTCGCCGTCGAGAAGGCCGCTCTCGCCGAACTGCGCGACCGCCGCCAGGACCGGGAAGCGGTCACCGGGGTGGAGTTCTGGGCCGCGGTGCTGCTCGACTTCGCCGAGGTCCCGGCCCGCCTGTTCACCCCGATGCTGGCCTGCGCCAGGACCGCGGGGTGGGCAGCGCACGTCCTCGAGCAGATGCACCACGGGCCCCAGGTCCGGCACGGCACCCGGTATCTCGGTCGCGGACCCCGGCGACCCGAGGACGTCGAGGGCTGGCAGGCGATGCTCGCCGAGGGCCAGGTCCGCTGAGCCCACGACCCACCGGCCCGCCTCGAACCAGTCCGCCTCGGACCGGGCGCCGTCCCGGTCCGAGGCGGATCTCACCGGCTCGTTGCCGGAGGGCTCAGCTCGCGGTGCAGGAGAGCCGGGGGACGTTCGTGCTGCTCCCGGCGCCGATGAGCCCGAAGGTCGTGCTGCCCCCCGGAGCGAGCGACCCGTTCCACGGTGCGTTGACCGCGGTCACCGCCGAGCCGCTGACGGTCGCCGTGGCCCCCCAGACGATGCCGTGGGCGATGGACTGCCCCTCGCCCCAGGTCCAGATCACCCGCCAGCCGGAGACCCGCGCCGTCCCCGCGGTCACGGTCACGTCGGCCTGGAACCCGCCCGGCCAGGAACTGTTCAGCCGGTAGCTCGCCGTGCAGGTCCGCGCCGGGTCACGGCCGGTCGTGGTGGTCGTGGTGGTGGTCGTCGTGGTGGTCGGGCAGACGAAGGTCATCGGCCGGATGGTCATGGTGGGGGTTGCGGTCACCGCCGCGGCGACGGTGACGCTGTCCAGGATCAGCCGTGGCGGCACCAGGGCGGTCGGGCAGAGCCGGCGGGTGAGCACCCGGAGGCTCACCGGGGTGGCGGGATCCGTGACCTCGACGAAGGCGTTGATCTTGGTCCACGTCCCGGTGAGCAACGGCCCCACAGGCTCACTGAGCACCCTGGCGTCGGTACTGGTGATGGTCACCCCGGTGTAGTCGACGGGGCCGCCGACGGTCGGCAGCAACACCCAGACACCGACCTGGTGCCAGCCGGGGGCCAACCGGCCGACCGGCAGGGTCACCGTCGCCCCCTGGTCGAAGGCCGTGAACTGGTCGACGAGCAGGGCACCGGTGCCGTCGTGCGGGGTCCCCGTCGGCACGGCCCGGCCTGCTCCGACCGCGGTCCAGCCCTGCGCCGTCCCGTCGTCGAACCCGTAGCTCACGTCGGGCTCGTCACCGGTGGTGGTCGTCGTGGTGGTCGTCGTCGTGGTGGTCGTCGTGGTGCCGCACTGGTACGTCGGGCTCGTCGTCCAGGTCATGGACGCGCCGTCCCAGTAGTTGACGCTCGCGTCGTCAACGTAGAAGGCCGTCGGCATGGTGCCGCCGCAGTACGGGCTCGCGGCGATGCTCAGGGTGAACCGGGAGATCGTGGAGGAGTACGAGCCACTGGTGCGCGCGCGGATCTCCGTCCACGCGCTGTCGGTCACCAGGAAGTCCCAGCCCAGCACCCCCGAGGAGATCCGCATGAGCACGGAAGGCTGGCCCTGCGGGAGCCGGACGAAGGCGTGGTAGGTGTAGAGCGCGGAGGGCAACCCGGGGGTGAACGTCTGGGTGAAGTCGACACCCGCGCCGGAGGTGAGTTGACCGGTGACGAGCATGCTCCCGGTGCCGGTGTGCGCGGCCTCCTCCGTCCGCTCCATGGTCAGGCCGGGATCCGCGACCCAGCCCGAGACCCCGTCGGCCGCCGACTCGAAGCCCTGGGAGATCACTTTCTGGCCGCGGTACATCGAGGTGCTGGTGCTCGTGGCTGTGGCGACACCACCGCCGGCGTTGGTGGGGGCTGACGTGGTGGGGGCTGACGTGGTCGCAGCCGACGTCGTGGCCGGGACGGGTGCCGCGGTGCTCAACGGACCGAGGGCCATGGTGGCCACCGTCGTCGCCGCCGCGCCCGCGAGCCAGAGCAGGGGGGTTGACGGCCTCCGGTGCCATGGCGAACCTGGGTGAGCTCTCACTGGACGTTCTCCTTCCGACCAACCGTTCGTTCGATCGACCACAGCCGTCCGTCACCCACCGGCGCGACGGCGCGACAGCGCGGCCGGTGCGGCCCGGACGGGAGCCGGACGCCGGGCGCTCCCTGCCCGCGCGATGCTCCCCGTGGAACGGGTGGTACGGAGCCACCAGCCCGGTCCCGACGGGGACCGTCCCTGGGAGGAATCTGGCGACTTGTCGGTCGAGGCTAGGTTCGGGCCGTGCGCCCGTCAACGAACTGCACCTTTGGCCGCACCTCCGGGCCAGGCCCGGGATCGGGAGGCCCTCGGGTACCGCTCCCCGAGGGCCTCCCGCGTCCGTGTCCCGACGGAGGCGACAACCGCCTCCGGCCCTGCCGTCAGCTCGCCGAGCAGGTCACCGTCGGGGTGCCGTTCACCCCCGTCGAGGCACCGACGAACCCGAAGGTGGCGCGGGCACCGGGATCGAGCGCACCGTTCCAGGACAGGTTGCCCGCCGTCACCGCGGGCCCGGCCGTCTCCAGACCTGCGCCCCAGGACTGCTGAACCGTCTGGCCGTCCGCGAAGGTCCACCCCACCGTCCAGCCGCGGATCGGCCGGACGCCGGCGGCGACGGTCACCTCACC
The DNA here is from genome assembly GCA_012719445.1 of Actinomycetales bacterium. Classification (GTDB taxonomy): domain Bacteria; phylum Actinomycetota; class Actinomycetes; order Actinomycetales; family Kineosporiaceae; genus JAAYAH01. The sequence continues at coordinate 3,646 of JAAYAH010000091.1, forward strand.
GAGGAATCCTCCGGGCCAGGAGCTGACCACCCGGTAGACCGCGGTGCAGGTCGGCCCTTCGGCGACGGTCGTGGTGGTGGTCATCGGGCAGTCGAACCCGACCTGGGGGATCGCCCCGAGGGTCGCGTTGCCCATGTGGACGACCTGGGCGTCGTCCACGAGGAACTCGGTGGGCATGGGCCCGCCGCAGTAGGGCTTGGCGATGATCCGCAGGGAGAGGGAGGTGACCGGGGCCGACAGCGACTGGTAGCCGTAGAGCCTGGTCCACGCCGTGTCGGTCACCAGGACGTCCGCGGTGTGCGCGGTGTCGACCCTCATCAGCACCGGGGGTTGGCCCTCGGGGAGTCGGACGTAGGCGGAGTAGGTGTAGACGGCGGACGGCAGTTGGGGCATGTAGGCGCGGGCGTGGGCCACCCCGGCCCCGGAGGAGAGCTGCCCGGTGACGCGCATGCTGCCGGTACCCGCGTGAGCGGCACCCTCGACCCGGGTCACGGTCAGTCCGGTGTCGGGGACCCACCCGGTGACGCCGGAGGCCGCCTGCTCGAAGTCCAGGTCGATGAGGGCGGCGCCGACGGGGATCGACGACGTGGTCGTGGTGGTCGTGGTGGTCGGCGGCCGCGTCGTCGTGGTCGTGGTGGTCGTCGGGCAGACGAGCGGCGGGCGGCTGGGCGTCACCATCTGGGTGCTGCTCGCCGTCGCCACCGTGGCGTTGTCGACGTAGACCGGGTAGGACACCGCA
>JAAYAH010000092.1 GCA_012719445.1 Actinomycetales bacterium
CACCACTGCTCGATGTGCTCGGGGGTGGTGAGCAGTTCCCACGCCCGCTCCCGTGGCACGGGCAGGCGGGCGGAACCGAGGACGGTGAGGGTGGGTTCGTGCGGTGAGAAGGGGCGGCCGTCGACAAGCTCGCAGACCAGGGTGGTGAATTCGGCGAGCTCCTCGTCCCAGCCCTGTTCGTTCTCCTTCCGCGCGGCGGCAGGATCCTCGTCGGTGAGGGCGTCGAAGCCGGACTCGGTGAGGGTGAGCTCGGTGCCGTCGTCGGTGCGGTGGAAGGCGGCGCGGACCTGTGTGGATTCGCCGGGACGGACGGGGTCGTGGGTGCGTGACCAGGTGAAGGCGAAGGTGCGCATGGGGTCGACGTCGTCGATACGCGCGGGATAGTCGCCGTGGGTGTCCCACCGCAGCACCCCGACCGCGCCGTCGGTGAACAAGGCCGAGTCGGGGAACCAGCGACTGAGGAACGCGGGGTGGGTGAACGCCTCCCACACCAGGGGCAGGGGTGCGGGCAGGCGCAGGGTGCGGGTGATCGTGTCGGTGGTCATGATCACCTCCTTCCCCGCAGACTACCCGCGCCGTCTACACCCAGGTCGCGACCTGGCGCCCCCGACGACCGGACCCGACCGTCTGCCGCCACGCCGTCTCTGCGCTGACGTCATTGGTGAGGTCGTGCACCTGAGCAATGCGGACGGGGAGTTCGCCGCCGGCGGTGCGCTCAAGCAGGCTGGCCAACGCCTCGCCGTCACCGCGGACGAGGATCGCGTCAACGTTGATGCCGCGCTCGCCGGTGACGGGGAACGGCGGCAGCAGGCTGAGGTAGGCACCGTTGTCGACGGTCGCCGGCAGGATCGTCTCGGCCAGGCCGGCGGCGTCGAGCACGGCGTCGAAGGCCTGTTTTCCGGCGTCCGAGGTGAACTCTGCACCCTGGGAGGTGACGAACTCCCGGTCGGATTCGCGGGCCAGGCCGGTGACGTGCCAGCCGTCGGCCACCGCGAGAGCCAGGGCGTAGCCACCGACCGCGCCGGCGGCGCCGGTGACCAGCAGACGACGCCCACCCGGGGCGCCGAGGGCGTCGAGAGCCTGGCGGGCGGTCAGCGCGTTGAGGGCCACGGTCGCGGCGGCCGGCATGGTCACGCCCTCCGGGATGACGGCGACGGCCGTGCGGGGCACCACTGCGTACTCTGCGTGTGCTGCGGTGGGGGAGCCGAGCGCGGTGAAGGTGGCGGCGACCGGGGTGCCCTCCGCAAGCCCCTCGGCCGGGGTGGCGACGGTGCCGGCCAGATCCCAGCCGATGCCGAACTGCCCGCTCAGCCGGAAGGCGTCGCGGCCGCTGTCGGTAAGGACCCAGGCGTCGACGGGGTTGACCACGCTGGCGTGGACCCGGATGAGCACCTCCCCGGGTCCGGCGGTGGGGATGTCGGTGGTGATGACACGGGGTGCGGTGGAACCGGGGGTGGCGACGATGGCGCGCATGATGACCTTTCTCAGGGCCCGGACCATCCGGGCCTTGCCACCTGATGATGAGGTAGTTACTCTCCATTAGGAAGTACTTCCGGGAAAGTCGGCAACGCACCCGCGGGTGAGCCTGCAGGTGAGAGGGGATGAGGGACATGGCGACGATGACCGCCGCGCAGAGACGGGAGCTGGAGAAGATCCACTATGACGCGTTCCTGCGGGACTGCCCGAGCCGGCAGCTGCTCGACTGCATCGGCTCGAAATGGGTCACCCTCGTGCTGGTGACGCTCAGCGACGGCAGCCGCCGCTACTCGGAGATCCGGGCGGAGATCCCCGGGGTCAGCGAGAAGATGCTCACCCAGACGCTGCGCACTCTCGAACGCGACGGCCTCATCTCCCGCACCGTCACCCCCACCGTCCCGGTCCGCACCGACTACGAACTCACGGACCTCGGACGCACGCTGCTCGGGCCGATCCGGGCACTGAAGTCCTGGGCGGAGGAGAACATGCCCCTGATCAGCCGGGCACGGGAGGCCTACGATACCCGTGACTCCCGCGACTCCCGGGCCACGTAGTCGGCGATGAGCCGGGCGCTGGTCGCGGCGCCGTCATAGTCGGCCATCCACCCGGCGAGGGAGGCGGCGGTGTCACGCAGGGCGGCGTCGTGAAGCAGTGTGTCGACGACCCCGGGAACCAGCCCCCGGCGCACCTGCCGCGGTGTCAGGGCCAGCGCGTTGCCGTGGCGGACGCACTCGTCGACGTTGATCCGCTGCTCC
>JAAYAH010000093.1 GCA_012719445.1 Actinomycetales bacterium
CGCCACCGGGACGGAACCCGCCGCCGCCACCGGGACGACCGCCGCCACCGGGACGACCGCCGCCACCGGGACGACCGCCGCCACCGGTACCGGGCCTGCCCACCGTGGACCGGCCGGGCATCATCCCGGGGTTCGGCCGGGTGGCATGCCCGACGGGCTGGGCCGCGGACCACCGGGCCGCGGACCACCAGGACGGTCGCCGCCGCCGGAGCGCGGTCCGCCGCCGGGCCGCGGCATGCCCTGCGAGGGCGCGAACGGGTTGTTCCCCGGACGGGGAGCGCCACCGGGCCGCTGACCGCCGCCGGAGCGCGGTCCGCCACCGGGCCGCGGCATGCCCTGCGAGGGCGCGAACGGGTTGTTCCCCGGGCGCGGTGCACCGGGCCGCGGGCCGCCGCCGGGGCGACCGCCCCTCTCCCCGGACTCGGAGCGCTGCCCGCCCCTGGCCGCGGGGGCCTGGGGCCGCCCGGCCGTCGGACGGGGACCCGGTGTCGGGGCTCCGGGACGCTGCGGGGGCGTCGGACGCGCTCCGCGGTCACCGGGGGCCGGGCGCTCGGCCCGCTCCGTGTGACGCTCCGGTGCCCGCGCGGCCGGCCGCTCGGCACCCGGCCGGAACGGCCCGGGTCGCGCGGCAGGCCCCGGCCGTGCCGGGGCGGAGGTCCGCTCGGCGGGGGCAGGGGTCACCGGCGCGGGTGGCGCGGCCTTCACGGCCGGTGCCTCGCGAACCGTCTCGGGTACCGGCGACGGCACCGCTGCCTGCGGGGGGGCCGCCTGGGACCGTGGGGCCGGCTTCGCCCGCTCCGGCCTGGGAGCCGACGTCGTCGAGCCGGACGCCGCATCGGCCTTCCGGCCGCCAGCGCCCTTCGGCGCCCTGGCGGCCTTGGCCGCGCTCAGTTCCGCGGGCAGGGTCTCCCGCAGTCGTCGTACGACAGGCGGTTCCACGGTGGACGACGCCGACCGCACGAACTCGCCGAGTTCTTGGAGCTTGGCCATGACGACCTTGCTCTCGACCCCGAGCTCCTTGGCGAGCTCGTAGACCCGGACCTTGGCCACTTCTCTCCTGTCCTGGTCCGGCCGGACAGGCGCGGACCGTCGTTACTGCAGGGGGGCGTTCATCGCTGGGTGCTCATCGGGTGCTCATCAGTTTCTGACCCGCTTCCGGCTAGGACGGTTCTGGTCGGACCCACCTGGCGATCCCCCCTCGGCGGCCCGAGGGTCGCTCCGGGGGCATCCGGCTGACGCGACGAACTCGCGCAACGCCGTGAGGTCGAGCGGCCCACTCAGGCGCAGGGCCCGAGGGAACGCCCGGCGGCGCTCGGCGAGACCGAGACAGGCCGGGTCGAGGTGCAGGGATGCTCCGCGACCGGCGAGCCCGTGACCCGGATCGGGGACAACGCACCAGACACCGTCGACCTCGACCGCAGCCACTCGCAGCAGGACGGACCGGGCAGCGCGCTCGCGGCACCCCACGCACGTCCGCACGGGCTCCTCACGGGCCCCCGCGGCACGACGGGACTGCCGGATCGGATGACCGGCCGGGGCCAGTCTAGCCCCCCGACGATCCGCACCCACGTCCGGCTGCTCCCGTTCAGGCCCTCGGATCGACTCCGGCACCCTGGCCCCGGTGCACCTCGGCCGACCGGACGTCGATCCGGGCCGATCGCCCGGCCGCCGGCTCGGTGTCCGGCCTGATGTCGATCTTCGCTCCGGTCAGCTTCGCCGCCAGGCGCGCGTTCTGCCCCTCCCGGCCGATCGCCAGCGACAACTGGTAGTCGGGAACGATCACCCGCACCCCCCTGATCGTCTCGTCGACCACCGTCGTCGAGATCACCTTGGCGGGCGAGAGCGCGCTGGACACGAACGTGGCCAGATCGTCGCTGTGGTCGACGATGTCGATCTTCTCGCCGTGCAGCTCGTTGACGACGGCCCTGACCCGTTGACCCATGGGCCCGATGCAGGCGCCCTTCGCGTTGAGCCCGGCGACCGAGGACCGCACCGCGACCTTGGACCGGTGCCCCGCCTCCCTGGCGATGGCGACGATCTCGACGTTGCCGTCGGCGATCTCCGGGACCTCCAGTGCGAACAGCTTGCGCACGAGGTTGGGGTGGGTCCTGGAGACCGTGATCGAGGGGCCCTTCAGCCCCTTCCGGACTCCGACGACGTAGCAGCGCAGCCTGCTGCCGTGGGTGTACCGCTCACCGGGGACCTGCTCGGCAGGCGGCAGCACGGCCTCGACGGCACCGAGGTCGACGTGCACCATCCGCGGGTCACCGCTCTGCTGCACCACCCCGGCGACGATGTCTCCCTCCCGGCCCCGGAACTCGCCGAGGACCTGCTCGTCCTCGGCGTCCCGCAGCCGCTGCAGGATGGTCTGCCGCGCGGTCGTCGCCGCGATCCGCCCGAAGCCCTCCGGGGTGTCGTCCCACTCCCTGGCGACCGCTCCGGTGCTGTCGAGCTCCTGCGCCCAGACGACCACGTGCCCGCTCCTGCGGTCGAGCTCGACCCGGGCGTGCGGCACAGCTCCCTCGCTCCGCTGGTACGCCAGCAGCAGCGCCTGCTCGATCGTCCGGACCAACAGGTCGAAGGGGATCTCCTTCTCCCGCTCCAGGGCGCGCAGGGCGGCCATGTCGATGTCCATCAGGCCTCCCTCCGGTCGTCGGACCCGCCGTCACGATCGTCGCTCTCCTCGACGCCGGCGTCCAGATGCTCACCGAGATCGTCTTCGCCATCGGCGCCCTCGTCCGTCCTGGGGTCCGCGATCCCGTCGGTCCCCGGCCCGTCGTCCCCGACCTCGGCGTCGGCGCCCTCGCTCCGGGAGAACTCCACCTCGACCCGGCCGCGGACCACGGCCTCCCAGCCGACCCGGGTGCCGTCGGCGAGACCGAGCCCCGCGTCGTCGACGTCCCGCAGCCGGCCGGAGACCTCACGCCCGTCCGCGAGCGCGATCCGGACACGTCGTCCCCTCGCCCTGGCGAAGTGCCGCCTGGCGGTCAGCGGCCGGTCGATCCCCGGCGAGCTCACCTCGAGGACGTAAGGGGTCTCCCCCATCGCGCCGTCGGCGTCGAGAGCAGCCGAGAGCTGCTGCGCCATGACGGCCACCGCGTCCATCCCCACCCCGCCGACGGCGTCGTCCGGGAGATCGACGATCACCCGCAGCACCCTGCGCCGGCCCGCCGGCGTGATCGTCACGTCCTCCAGGACCAGATCCGAACGCTCGGCGACCGTCGTCGCCACGGCGCGGACGCGCTCAACCGGCGATGACGCTGCCACCCTGTTCTCCTGAGATCGTGGAACCACCGCGACCCGGGACCGGGACGCGCTCCCGCGGGCCCCCGACCCGCGACTACCCGGGTCACCCTACCGACCGTCCCGGGCTGAGGCAGAAACGCGTCACGTGCGATGATCTCGCGGTGAGCGGCTTCGGGCTTCCCGACCGGGACGGACTCCCGCCCGCCGGCTCCGGGACGACCCGGCGCGGCGTCATCACCGCAGGCGCGGCCGTGCTCGTGCTCGGTGCCTGCACGGACTCCTCCGCGCCGGGGGGATCCCCCTCACCCCCGACCCCGGACGAGATCGC
>JAAYAH010000094.1 GCA_012719445.1 Actinomycetales bacterium
CCAGGGGGCATCCTGACCGGTGCCGGGTGATCGAGCCGGGGGAACGGAGCGGACATGAGCAGCCACGAGGGCATGCGGCGGGCGGCAGGGCCGGGTGGGGCTGGCCGCGGCACGGGCGGGGCCGATGAGATCCCCGAGCTGGCCGGGGCGATCCTCGACGTGGTCGACCTGGTCCCCGCCGGTCGGGTGGTGACCTACGGGGACGTCGCCGAGTACCTGGGGCGCGGCGGCCCGCGCACGGTCGGGTCCGCCATGGCCCGGTGGGGCGGGGCTGTCGCCTGGTGGCGGGTGGTCAGCGCCGACGGGTCACCGGTCGCCGCCTACCGCGCGGAGGCGCTGCGGCACCTGCGGGCGGAGGGCACTCCCCTGCGACCGGACGGTCGACGGGTCGACCTCACCCGGGCCCGCTGGAACGGCGAGCCGGGGACGGGAACCCCGTAGCCGGGGACGGGAACCCAGCCGCTGGTGCCTCGTGCCGGGTCACAGCACCCGTTCCGGCACCCCGTGACCGCGACCCGGTCCGGCGGCTCGCCACTGCGCGAGGATCCCTGCCGCGGTGAACTCCGGGGCGGCCAGGCCGAAGGAGCGGTCCGACTCCCAGGAGGTCCCTCCCGCGGAGCCGTGCTCGCGGCAGGCGCCCCCGCCGACGCAGGCGTCGCAGAGCGCCTCGGGCGAGGCGGTCCAGTCCTCCGCTGCCAGCTCCGCCTCGCGGAACGCCGTGGACAGTGCCTCGGCGTCGTCCGGGAGCGGGCAGCGGACGCTCACCACGAGCGTGGGCAGGGACGAGTCGACCAGCCGGTCGAGCTCGTCGAACACCGGGTACGCCCGGCCGTCGACGGTCCGCTCCCCGACCGGCTCACCGTCGTGGAGCACCACGTCTCCGAACCGGTGGCCGGACTCGGGGAAGGGCACGTTGGTGACGACGGCCCGGGCCGGGCACAGCCTTCGGCACCAGACGACCTCGGTCTTGCCGAACCGGCCGTCGATCACCAGCGGCGACTGGCCGGGGAAGCGCGGGTCCGGGTTGAGCCGCACCGGCGTCGGACCGAGGCCGGCATCGGGGGCGGTGCCGGGGGTGTCGCCGGGGTGCGGGCTCCCTGTCGGGTCGTTGCCCATCGGAGGGTTGCCGGTCGGAAGGGTCACCCCGAAGGCGGACCACGCCCGGCGGGCGATGGCGAGGTCACCCAGGGCCGTGGCCGCGATGCCGAGGTTCCAGGCGGCCGGGTTGCCGACGAGCACCCCGGCGGTCGAGAGCGCCTGCTCGTTGTACCGGCGGCACGCCGCCCAGTCCCGCCGCCACTTCGCGTGCAGGCCGAGGTCGAACCAGGCCCACTCCTGTCGCGGGTCGAGCCGGACGATCTCGCGCAGCACCCCGTCCTGCGCCTCGACGTCCTCCGCCGGGCAGGCCGCGTGGCGGTCCATCGCCGCGACGAGCAGGGCCGAGCGGGAGGCGGTGTCCATGCCTCGATGCTGCCCCAGGGCCGCATCGACGCCGCAGCCGGCCCGCGCGGGGACCGGGGGCAGGGCCTGCTGGCGGGGGAGGGCCGGGTCAGCCGGAGGGGTGGGAGTGAGGGCCGGGTCAGCCGGAGGGGTGGGGTCTCTCGGGGCGGAGCCACTTCCTGGCGTTGGCCATGAACCACTCCATGGCGCTGAGCGGGATCTCGTCCCGGGTGAAGGACTGGAAGGTCGGCGTGCCGTTGCCCGTGCAGTGGGCGGCTGCGGCGAGCAACCCGCGTCCGGGTGCCGGCGCGACGTCCCACAGCTCCACGGATGCGCATTCCGGCGCGCTCTCCCTGGCCCTGAGCATCTCGAACAGCCGGCCGTCCTCCTCGTGCAGCATTCGCGGCCCGTGCATGGTCCGCATGATGCCCGAAAAACGATCGCCCGGGGGCGTGTCGGTGCCGTGTGGTGAGATCTGGTCATGGGAGGGAAGGGTCCCGCGGTCGCGTCGGGTCCGGCCGCCGTGCGTCTGGTCCGGGGCGCGGCGCCCGCGGTCCCACCGCCGCTGCGGCACGCCGGGCACCCGGCCGACGACGGCAGCGCCTCCGGAGGTGCGGCTCCGGTCACCGGGTGGGACTCCGCGCAGGCCGCGGTGATCGGGCACCGCCAGGGGAGCGGTCCGCTGGTCGTCCTCGGCGGGCCCGGCACGGGCAAGTCGGCCGTCCTCGTCGGTGCGATCCTGGCCAGGGTGGAGCGGGACGGCGTCCCTCCGGACGGCGTGCTCGTCCTGGCCCCGACCCGCCGCGCGGCCGCCGGTCTCAGGGACCGTATCTCCGCGGTGCTCGCCCGCACCGTCCGTGAGCCCATGGCCCGCACCCCGCACTCCTACGCGTTCGGGCTGTTGCGTCGGTCCCTGGTCATGGAGGGCGATGTCCCGCCCCGGCTCATCTCCGGGCCGGAACAGGACCGGGTCCTCGCCGACCTGCTCGCGGGGCACGAGGCCGGGGTCGGCAGCAGGCCGCGCTGGCCCGCCGGGATCGGCCCCGAGGTCAGAGCGCTGCGCGGGTTCCGGGACGAGGTACGTGACCTGCTGATGAGGGCGGTCGAGCGGGGGATCTCACCGGCGGGGCTGGCGGAGCTGGGCAGCAGGACCGGTCGTGCCGACTGGGTGGCAGCGGCCGAGGTGTTCGCGGAGTACCTGGACGTCACCTCGCTGGCCACCCCGGGGGCCTTCGACCCGGCGGGCATCGTGGACGCCGCGGCTCGTCTGCTGGAGACGGACGAGGACCTGCTCGCCGAGGAGCGCAGGCGGTGGGAGCTGGTCGCGGTCGACGACGCGCAGGAGCTCACCGCGGCGGGCATGCGGCTGCTCCGGCTGCTCGCCGGTGGCGGCCGGAACGTGATCGTCACCGGTGACCCCGACTCGGCCACCCAGGCCTTCCGCGGTGCCCGACCGCGGCTGGCCGTCGAGGCCGCCGACGAGCTGGCCGGCGCGGACGGCGTCCCGGCCCGGGTCGTGGTGCTCGACACCGCCCACCGCCACGGCCGGGAGCTGCGGGCGGTCGCCGCCAGGGTCGCGGCGAGGATCGCCAGCCCGGGAACGCTCGCCCACCGCTCGGCGCGGGCGTCCGGGGCGACGCCGGTGGACGAGCCTCCTCCCGGCCCCGGCCCCGGCCCCGGCCCCGGCCCCGGAACGGTGCGGGTAGACGTGTTGGCGTCCGCGGCCCAGGAGGCCGCCTTCGTCGCCCAGCACCTGCGTCGGCGGCACCTCGACGACGGCGTCGGCTGGGGCCGGATGGCGGTCGTGCTCCGGTCCGCCCGGGGCACCGAGGTGCTGCGCCGGGCCCTCGGTGCCGCCGGGGTCCCGGTGACGGTCGCCGGGGCGGAGGTCCCCCTCCGCGACGAACCGGCCGTCGTCCCGCTGCGGTTGGCCGTGCGGTGCGCGCTCGACCCGGCGGCGCTCTCCCCCCAGGTGGCCCTCGACCTGCTGGGCGGTCCGATCGGCGGGGCCGACGCGCTGGCCCTGCGCCGGCTGCGCCAGGTGCTGCGGGCCGAGGAGTTGGCCGGTGGCGGGGGCCGGGTCAGCGACGTGCTGCTCGCCGAGGCCCTGCGCGCACCTGGCCACCTGGCCAGTCTGGACCCACGCACCAGTCACGCCGCCCGGCGGGTCGCCGCGGTGCTGGCGGCCGGGCGGGCTGCCGCGGCGGAGCGGGGGGCGACGGCCGAGTCGGTGCTCTGGGCGGTCTGGGACGCCACCGGCCTCGCCGGGGCGCTGCAGCGGGACGCGCTGGCCGGGGGAGCCGCCGGGGCGCGGGCCGACCGGGACCTCGACGCGGTGGTCGCCCTCTTCGAGGCCGCGGCCCGGTTCACCGACCGGCTCCCGTACGCCGGGCCGGAGGCCTTCCTCGACGACCTCGAGGGGCAGGACCTGCCCGCTGACACGCTCGCCGAGCGGGCGCCGTCGGGTGAGGCCGTTGCCCTGCTGACGGCCCAGGGCGCAGCGGGGCGCGAGTGGGACGTCGTGGCCGTCGCCGGCGTCCAGGAGGGGCAGTGGCCGGACCTGAGGCTGCGGACCTCGCTGCTCGGCGCGGCCACCCTCGCCGAGCTCGCGGACGGGCGCGGCACCGGGACCGGGTCGCCCGCGGCCCAGCGGCGCGCCGTCCTCGACGACGAACTGCGGCTGTTCCACGTGGCGGTGAGCAGGGCCCGCCACGACCTGCTGGTGACCGCGGTGCGCTCGGAGGACCTGCTGCCGTCGTCGTTCCTCGACCTGGTCGACGTCGGCGGGCGCGCGCCGGCGCCGGCGGCGGGGGCCGGGAGCGGGGGCGGCTCGGGGCAGGCGGCTGACCCGACGTCGGAACGGGACGCCGAGCCGGTGCCGGAACGGGAACCGGTGCCCGCGGACCCGGCCGACGCCGAGGGCAGGGCGCTGACCCCGGTGCCGCGGACCATGACCCTGCCCGCCCTGGTCGCGGAGCTCCGCGCCGTGGTGACCGACCCGGCGGCCGTGCCGGGGGAGCGGGCCGGGGCCGCGACGCAGCTCGCCCGGTTGGCGGCCGCCGGTGTCCCCGGGGCGGACCCGGCGGACTGGTACGGTCTCGCCCCGCTGTCGGCCGCCGGGGCGCTGCGACCGCCGCCGACATCGGTGAGGGTCTCCCCGTCCCGGGTGGAGGCCTTCGGCCGGTGCCCGCTGCGCTGGCTGCTGGAGCAGTGCGGGGGGACCCGCCCGTCCTCGGCGGCCCAGGGCCTCGGCACCCTCCTCCACGAGATCGCCGAGGAGGTCCCCGACGGCGACCCCGGGCGGACGGGTGCGCTCCTGGACGAGAGGTTCCCCCGGCTCGGGCTCGGCGACGGCTGGCTCGCCGACGTGGAGCGTGCCCGGGCGGAACGCATGCTCGCCAAGTTCGCCGAGTACGTGCGCCTGGCCCGGCGCGAGGGGCGCGACCTGCTCGCCGTCGAGCGGGACGTCGAGGTGACCGTGGGGCGGGCCGTCGTCCGCGGGCAGGTCGACCGGCTGGAGCGCGACGCCGAGGGCAGGCCGGTGGTCGTCGACCTCAAGACCGGCAGGAGTCAGCCCACCGCGGCGGAGCTGCCCCGACACGCCCAGCTGGGGGTGTACCAGGCGGCGGTCGAGGCCGGTGGGGTCGACGACCTCACCGGTGGGCGGCCCAGCGGCGGCGGGATCCTGGTCCAGCTCGGCAGCCAGACGAAGTCGGTCCGGGCCCAGGAGCAGCCGGCGCTGTCGGCCGACGAGGACCCGCACTGGGCCGAGACGATGGTCCGGGAGGTCGCCGAGGGGATGGCGGGGGACTCCTTCCCCGCGACCGTGAACCCCTTCTGTCGGATGTGCGACCTGCGGCGCTGCTGCCCGGCCAGGTCCGAGGGTCGGCAGGTCGGGCAGTGACCGGGCGGACGGTGAGCGGGGGCGACGCCCGGCAGGTCCCGGAGCAGCTGAGCCTCGACGGGCTGCTCGGGCCGGTCGAGGCCCGGCAGGCCCCCTGCGGCGGCGGGACCCGCGATGGTGCCGAGGGTGGTGGCGGGACCCGTGGTGGCGACGGGGCCGGCGCCGGCGCGGCACGGCGGGAGGTCCGGTACTCCGCCCGCGAGATCGCCGAGCTGCTCGGTCGGCACGCCCCCACCCCGGAGCAGGTGGCCGTGATCGAGGCTCCGGTGGAGCCGTTGCTCGTGGTCGCGGGCGCCGGCTCCGGCAAGACCGAGACCATGGCCGCCCGGGTGGTGTGGCTCGTCGCCAACGACCTGGTGAGCCCGGACGCCGTCCTCGGGCTGACCTTCACCCGGAAGGCGGCCGCCGAGCTGGCCGACCGGATCCGCGCCCGGCTGCGGGCCCTGCACCGGCGCGGCCTCACCCCGGAGCCCGAGCCGGTCACGGTCTCGACGTACCACGCCTACGCGGCCTCCGTGCTCGCCGACCACGGCCTCCGGCTCGGCGTCGAGCCGGGGGCGCGGGTGCTCGGCGAGGCCGGCAGCTGGCAGCTCGTCGACGAGCTGGTCGAGCGCTGGGACGGCGACATGGACGGCGTGGATGCCTCCAGGAGGTCCGTCGTCGACGCCGTCCTCGCCCTGGCCGGCGAGTGCGCCGAGCACCTCGTCGAGCTCGCCGACGTCGAGGCCGCCGTGGACGCGGTGCTGGAACGGATCGCCTCGCTGCCGCGGGTCGTCGGCGACGCGGCTCCCGGTCCGCCCGCGGTCCCGGTGGCCCGGATCGCCGAACGGCTCGCGACCCGGCGTCGCCTGCTGCCGCTGGTCGGCGCGTACGCCGAGCGCAAGCGGGCCGGTGAGGTGATCGACTTCGGTGACCAGATCGCGCTGGCCGCCCGGCTGGCCCGGGAGGTGCCCGCGGTGGGGGCCGGCGAGCGCGAGCGGTACCGGGTCGTGCTCCTCGACGAGTACCAGGACACCAGCCACGCCCAGCTGGTGCTGCTGCGGGCGCTGTTCGGGTCCGGGCACCCGGTGACCGCCGTCGGGGACCCGCACCAGTCGATCTACGGCTGGCGGGGCGCGTCCGCCGGGAACCTCCAGCGGTTCCCCGAGGACTTCCCCGCCCTGCGCGCGGCTCCCGGCCCGGCGCCGTCCGGGGAGGGCCCGGCCCGGGTGGTCCACCTGTCGACGAGCTGGCGCAACGACCGGGCCGTTCTCGCCGTCGCCAACCGGGTCGGCGCCGACCTGCGCCGCCCGCCGCCCTGGCTGCCCGCCGCCCGGCACGTCGACGTCCCGCCGTTGCTGGCCTGCCCGACGGCCGGACCGGGCCTGGTGCTCCTCGGGTGGCACCCGACGGTGGAGGAGGAGGCCGCAGCCGTCGCCGACCTCGCGGCGGCCGCCTGGCGGGAGACGACGAGCGTCGCCGTGCTGTGCCGGACCAGGGCGCAGTTCCCGCTGGTGGAGGCGGCCCTGCGCGGGCGAGGTCTCCCGGTCGAGGTGGTCGGCCTCGGCGGGCTGCTGCACGTCCCGGAGATCGCCGACCTGCGGGCGACCCTGGAGGTGATCCACGACCCGACGCGGGGCGACGCGATGATGCGCCTGCTCACCGGGGCGGCCTGGGGGCTCGGCGCGCCGGATCTGGACGCGCTGGGGGCCTGGTCCGGGGTGGTGCACCGGGAGAGCCCGCTCGGCCGGCGCGTCGACAGGGGGACGGCGGTCGAGGCCGACGTCGCCGAGGAGCGCTCGCTGCTGGAGGCCCTCGACGACCTTCCGCCCGAGGACTGGCGCGGACCGGCGGGGGAACGGCTCTCGGCGGAGGGCAGGCGGCGGCTGACCCGGCTCGCCGACGTGCTGCGGGGGGTGCGGGCCCGCGCCGGGCTGCCGCTGCCGGACCTCGTCCTGGAGGTGGAGCGCGCCCTGCTGCTCGACGTCGAGGTCGCCGCCCGGTCGGACCGGGACCCGGCGACGGCCAGGGCCCACCTGGACGCGTTCCTCGACGTGGTGTCCTCCTTCGCCGGCGGCGGCGAGCGGCCGACGCTCGGCGCGCTGCTGGGCTGGCTGGCGGCGGCGGAGAACCGGGAACGCGGCCTGGAGTGCGGTGTCACCGAGGGCGCCGAGGCCGTCCAGCTGCTCACCGTGCACGGCGCCAAGGGGCTGGAGTGGGACGTCGTCGCGGTCACCGGCCTCGTCGAGGGCACCTTCCCCAGCGGGCACGCCGGGCACCCGCCGGTGCAGTCCAACGGCTGGCTCACCGACCACGGGGCGCTGCCCTACCCGCTCCGGGGGGACGCCGACGGGCTGCCGGAGTGGCGGGTCACCGCGGCGGCGTCCCAGCAGGAGCTGGTCCGCGAGCTGGAGACCTTCCGCTCCGCCTGCGGGGCCCACGAGGTCTCCGAGGAACGCCGGCTCGGCTATGTGGCGATCACCCGGGCCCGGCACCGGCTCGCCCTCACCGGGGCGGTGTGGGGGGACGGCGCCCGGCCGCGGCAGCCGTCCCGGTTCCTCGTCGAGGCCCGGGAGCTGGCGGAGGACCCGGGCTCGGGTGTCGAGGTCGGGGCGTGGGCCGAACAGCCCGAGGACGGCGCAGGGAATCCGCGCGAGGCGCTGACCCGGCCGGTCGGCTGGCCGGTGGACCCGCTGGGCGAGCGCAGGCCCGCCGTGGCGGAGGGAGCCGACCTGGTCCGGTCGGCCATGGCGGCGCTGCGGGCCGACGGCCCCGCTGCGGCTGTCCCCGGTGCCGACCTGCCCGGTGCGGCTGTCCCCGGGGAGGGCGTCGTCCCGGGGCACCGGGCCGACGGGGCTGCCCGCGTCGCCGGATGGGCGAGGGAGGTCGAGGTGCTGCTGGCCGAGCGGGACGCCGCACGCGTCGCCCGCGCCGAGGTCGAGCTGCCCGCGCACCTGTCGGCGTCGCGGATCGTCGCCCTCGCCGCGGACCCGGTCGCGCTCGCCGCCCGGCTGCGCCGGCCCCTTCCCGAGCCGCCCAGCCCGCACGCCCGCAGGGGCAGTTCCTTCCACACCTGGCTGGAGCGCCGGTTCGCGGCCGCGGCCCTCGTCGACGTCGACGAGTTGCCCGGTGCCGCGGACGACGACCTCCCCGAGGACGGCCTGGAACGGCTGCAGGAGGCGTTCCTCGCCAGCGAGTGGGCACACCGCATCCCCGAGGCCGTCGAGGTCTCGGTGGAGACCCCGGTGGCCGGTCTCGTGGTCCGGGGCCGGATCGACGCGGTCTTCCGCGGCCCAGGAGGCCGGTGGGACGTCGTCGACTGGAAGACCGGTGCGCCGCCGTCAGGGGCGGAGACCGGGGCGAGGGCCGTGCAGCTCGCCGTCTACCGGCTGGCCTGGGCACGGTTGCAGGGTGTCCCGGTGGACCGGGTCGGTGCCGCCTTCTTCTACGCGGCCAGGGGGCGAACCGTGCGTCCGGTCGACCTCCTGGACGAGGCCGGTCTGGAACGGCTCGTCGAGGAGACCGCGCCGCGGGTCACCGGCGAGACCTGACCCGGGTGCCTGTCCTCGGGTGCCTGATCGAGGCGGGTGACCTCGGGTGCCTGACCGGGGCGCCGGGGCGCCGGGGTGCCCGGGTGTCCGCCCGGGCGGGCGGGTGGGCTCGGGATCCCCGTGCCCGGTCTCACAGCTTTCGGCCCCCGACGGCCAGCTCCAGGTCGGTGAGCATGTGCACGGCGTCGTCGACGACGGTGGCGTCGTCGACGGCCACCCCGTGCAGCAGCCAGCGGGCCATGGCCAGCTCACCGGTGAACCGGGCCCTGCGGGACAGGTTGCCGTCGGGTCGCTCCCGCCGGGCCTTGGCGTACGCCTTGACGATCCCGGAGAGGACGTCGGTGCCGGCGCCGACCGCGAGCCAGCCGAGGTCGTCGGCCGGGTCGGCGATCCGCACCTCACCCCAGTCGAGGATGCCGCTGACCTGCTCCCCGTCGACGAGCACGTTGTCCGCCGCCAGGTCGCCGTGGACGACGCACGGGATGAACCGCCACGCCCCGGCCTCCTCGAGGAGCCGCTCCCACCGGGCGAGCAGGGGCACCGGGACGGACCCCGTCGACGCCGCCCGGTCGACCTCGGCGAGATGGCGGGTGCGGTGCTCCTCCGCCGAGTACACCGGCAGCCCGGCCTCCTCGACGAGCCGCAGGGGCAGGTCGTGGACGGCGGCGACGGCCCGGCCGAGGGCAGCGGTCAGTGAGGCGCGGGGGGCCAGCGCCTCCAGGTCGAGGGCCTGCCCCGGGACCACGGGGTGGACGACGGCCCTGCCGCCGCCGGGCAGGTTCGCCGTGCCCGCGATCCTGGGCACCGCGAACGGCAGCTGATCACCGACCTCGGCGAGCAGGCGGATCTCCCGCTCGATCCGGGTCGCGGCGACCGGCGACCGTGGTGCCCGCACGGTCCAGCACCGCTTCCTGCTGTCGGTGACCTCCGCGACGTCCAGATCCTCGACGGCCTCGGTCCCCGGTCGCACCGCCACGGGATCGAGATCGCGGACGGCGGCGTCGGCCAGAGCGGCGAGGGCGAGCGGGGAGCGGTGCGGCACGCGTCCACGGTACGACGTGGCCGGGCAGGTCAGGGCGTGCTCCACGGGGCCTAGGGTGTTGAGGTGACCTTGGAGCTGCTTGCGCTGTCCCGTTCCACCGGGTCCCGGGCGGCGCACCGAAGGGACGACCCGGAGCTGCTCGACCGGCTGTTCGCCGATCCCGACACCCGCGTGGTCCTGCTGGCCGGAGAGCGAACCCCCGTCCTGGACACCGGGGAGGGCGCCCGGCTGGCTGTGCTCCCACCGGGCGACCTCGCGGGCCTGCCCGGTGTCCCGGTCGTCCGTGACCCGTCGGCCTGCCGTGACCCGTCGGATGCCCCTGCTCTGTCGGGCAGCGATGACCCGTCGGGTGGCTCCGTGGGTGCCGATGCCGATGCCGATGGTGCCGGTGCCGATGGTGCCGGTGCCGACGGCGAGGAGGCGATCCTGGCCTTCCTGGGCGAGGACCCGACCGGTCGCTCCCACCTGCTGGTCGCAGTGGGCGCCGTGGCCGAGGCGAAGGCCGTCGAGCTGTCGGAGGGCTGCCGGTGGGCCGGGCTGCGGACGGTCGGTGGGCTGCTCGACGACACCGGGGCCGGCCTCCTCACCGCGGCCGTCGGCCTGGCGAACTGGCACGCCAGGAGCGGCTGGTGCCCTCGCTGCGGCGGCAGGACCCGGCCGGTCTCGGCCGGCTGGGCGCGGCGGTGCACGGCGTGCCGGGCCGAGCACTACCCGCGGACCGACCCCGCGGTGATCATGGCTGTCGTCGATCCGGCGGACCGGATCCTGCTCGCGCACCAGGCGAGCTGGCCGGAGCGCCGGGTCTCGGTCCTCGCCGGATTCGTCGAGCCGGGCGAGTCGTTGGAGGCTGCGGTCCGTCGTGAGGTCCACGAGGAGGCCGGGGTCGAGGTCGGCGAGGTCACCTACCTCGGCAACCAGCCGTGGCCGTTCCCGTCCTCCCTCATGCTCGCCTTCCACGCCAGGGCCGGGGACGGCGAGCCGCGGGCCGACGGGGTGGAGCTGTCCGAGGCCCGATGGTGGTCAAGGGACGAACTCGCCCCCGCGACGGCGGCCGGGAAGCTGCTGCTGCCCCCACCGGTGTCCATCGCCCGGCGGCTCGTCGAGCACTGGTTCGGCGGCCCGGTACCGGACACCGGCGAGGGCTGGCGCTGAGGCTCAGCCCGCCAGCCGTGCCCGCACCGTCGCCACCGAGGGGTTGGTCAGGGTGGTGCCGTCAGGGAACAGGACGGTGGGGACCGTCTGGTTGCCCCCGTTGACCCGCATGACGAACCCCGCGGCCTCCGGCACCTGCTCGACGTCGACGTCCCGGTAGGGGATCCCCTCGCCGTCCAGCCGGCTCTTCAGCCGCAGGCAATGACCGCACCAGGGGGTCGAGAACACCGTCACGGTGCCGGGCGTCGGTTCCTGCATCTGTCGCTCTCCTCTGGGCGAGGGGCCTGCGTCGGCCCCGGCGTCGGCCGCGGTACCGCTGGTCAGGACGCCGGTCCGGCCGGTCAGGTGGCGGCCTGACCGGCCTCCCACCCAGCCAAGGGTGCCGACGGTGGGGAGGTCCCGTCCACCGGCGGGCCGGTTGTCACCCGGCCGAGGGCGCCGATCGGGGGTGCCGGTCGAGGGGCCCTCGTCCACAGCCTCGGTGACCGCCCTCGCACCGGGCGGCCGGGCTTGGAAGGATGGCCGCGATGTCCACCACCTCGGCCCCGTCCGGCTCCGCAGGGATCACCCTCGGGAGGCGGGACCGTGGCGTGCACGCGCGGGAGGTCCTCTCCGACGCGGACGCCGTCCTCGCAGCCCTCGACCCCGAGCAGCGGGAGGCGGCCACCGCCCTCAGCGGGCCGGTGTGCATCCTCGCCGGGGCGGGCACGGGCAAGACCAGGGCGATCACCCACCGCATCGCCTACGGGGTGCACGCCGGGGTCTACGTCCCGCAGCACGTGCTGGCGGTGACCTTCACCGCACGGGCCGCGGGCGAGCTGCGCAGCCGGCTGCGCGACCTCGCGGTGGCGGGGGTCCAGGCACGGACCTTCCACGCGGCGGCGCTGCGTCAGCTCGGGTACTTCTGGCCGCGGGTGATCGGGGGAGCGCCGCCGGCGATCCTCGAACACAAGGCCGGGCTGGTCGCCGACGCCGCGACCCGGCTGCGGCTCGGCGTGGACCGGGCCGCGGTGCGGGACCTCTCGGCCGAGATCGAGTGGGCCAAGGTCGGGCTGCTCACCCCGGAGACCTACGCGAGCGCCGGGGTGCGGGCCGGGCGCGGCGAGCCCGGCGGTCTCGACGTGCTGACGGTCGCCCGGTTGATGGAGGTCTACGAGCAGGTCAAGACCGAGCGCGGGGTGATCGACTTCGAGGACGTCCTGCTCCTCGTCGCCGGCATCATCGAGGAGAACGCCGAGGTGGCGGCCGCGGTCAGGGCCCAGTACCGGCACTTCGTCGTCGACGAGTACCAGGACGTCTCGACGTTGCAGCAGCGGGTGCTCGACCTGTGGCTCGGCGACCGGGACGACGTGTGCGTCGTCGGCGACCCGAGCCAGACCATCTACTCCTTCGCCGGGGCGTCGCCGGAGCACCTGCTCGGTTTCCCGCGCCGGTTCCCCACCGCGCGCGTGGTCCGGCTGGTGCGCGACTACCGCTCGACCCCGCAGGTCGTGGCCCTGGCCAACGGCCTGCTCACCCGGGCCGGCAGGGCGGCGTCCGCTGCCGCTGCCGGTCTGGAGCTGGTCGCCCAGGGTGAGTCGGGGCCGGAGCCGACGCTGACCGTCCACCCCGACGACGTCGCCGAGGCCGCCGGGGTCGCCGAGCGGATCCGGGGACTGCTCTCGGCCGGGGTCCGGGCCAGCGGGATCGCCGTCCTGTTCCGCACCAACGCCCAGTCCGAGCCGCTGGAGCAGGCCCTGGCCGACGCCGGCATCCCCTACCTGGTCCGCGGCGGGGTACGGTTCTTCGCCCGCAAGGAGGTCCGCGACGCGATCCTGCTGCTGCGCGGCGCGGCCAGGGCGTCGACGGGCGAGGAGACGCTCGGCGACGAGGTGCGCGGGGTGCTGGCCACCGCGGGCTGGACGGCGGAGGCACCGGCCAGCGGCGGGGCGGTCCGCGACCGGTGGGAGTCGCTGGCGGCGCTGGCGGCGCTGGCGGACGAGCTGGCCGAGAAGCGGCAGGGGGCCCGGCTGGCCGACCTGGTCGCCGAACTGGACGAGCGGGCTGCGGCCCAGCACGCCCCGACGGTCGAGGGGGTGACGCTCGCCTCGCTGCACGCGGCCAAGGGGCTCGAGTGGGACGCCGTCTTCCTGGTCGGCCTGTCCGAGGGGCTGATGCCCATCGCCCTGGCCGAGGGCTGGGCCGCGGTCGAGGAGGAACGGCGGCTGCTCTATGTCGGGATCACCCGGGCGCGGCGGCACCTGCACCTGTCGTGGGCCAGGGCCCGGACGCCGGGAGGCAGGGCGGGGCGCTCCCCGTCGCGGTTCCTCGACGGCCTGATCGGGGATCCCGTGGAGCGCCGTCGCGGCACCGGAGCGGCCGAGGGGGAGCGCAGGAGGGGACGCCGGTCCACGTTGCCGACGAGGTGCCGGGTGTGCACGGGCACCCTCGACTCGGCGGCGGAGCGCAAGGTCGGCCGGTGCGGCTCCTGCCCGCCCGACTACGACGAGGAGCTTTTCGAGAACCTCCGCGGGTGGCGGTCCCGGGTGGCCGCCGCCGCGAAGCTGCCCGCGTACTGCGTGTTCACCGACGCCACCCTGGTCGCGATCGCCGAGACGGTTCCCCGGGACGAGGCGGCCCTGGCCGCCCTGCCGGGGGTCGGGCCGGCGAAGCTCTCCCGGTACGGCCAGGAGGTGCTGGAGGTCCTCGGTGGGTCGGTCGCGCCGGGTAGGGCCGGTGAGGCGTGACCGGCACCCTCCCGAGACCTCCCTCGGGGGCGGTCGGGGTCTCGCTCGGGGGCGGTCGGTGGCGTCTCGTCCGTGTTCGGTCGCTGCTGGTGGCCTCGGCCGGTATGCCGGGGGATGTGTCGGTGTCGGCCGGTGTCCGGGCACGATCCGGTAACCGTCTGATCAAGCCCCGGGAAAATACGTTGAGATCCGAGGAGCTAGCCCTCTAGCCTCGTCCTGGCGTTGGCGGGGACTTCACGTGTCGTGATGTCCTCACCCGCACCGTGGGCTCCGCGGGGGCATCCAGTCGGCGGAGTCGCAGCACCCCGAACGAGAAGTACCCTGTACCAGCAAGAGCGGATGGTCGTCGGAGTCCGAGGGCCGTCCGGAGCCGGCAGGCCCGATCGGCCGTCCGGGACGACGCTGCTCCAGGACCCGGACGTATTCGCGGCCGGGCCTGATCATGACGAGAGGAGGTGGCCCAGATGACGAACACCAGGCATATCGCTTCGGCCGGGTCGCGTGCGCGCGAACTGTCGGTGCTGACCGCGATGCTCGCTCCTGAGGCTGCCTCCTGGCGACCGCAGGGCGATCTGCGTGTCCAGGCGTCCACAGGCGTCGCGGTAGCCAATCGGCTGCGTCGTGGCAGCGGTGCGCCCGTCGGCATCGGTACCGGGGGTGGGCTTTGCCTGCTCACCGGGGCCGGGCAGGCGATCGGCACCACCCGAAAGCAGCTCGTCCGCAGCGGTGTCACGTCCTCTGCCACCTATTTCACGTTCATTGACAACGACCAGGAGTGTCGCGCCTGGAGACCGCCGGTCTAGCACCTGACCGGCAGCCCACCAGGGCCGCGGCACCCGCATAGGGACCGCGGCCCTTTTCGTTGCGGGGCAACGGTTCCCTCCACGACCCGCCTCCCAGACCCGGGAGGTCGCGATCCCGCACCACGGGGTCGCCCGTCCAACGGCCACCGCCGGGGGACGACACAGGCAGCGGGATCACCGATCCCGCGGCCCATGACCAGGAGGTGACGACCCATGCAGCTCACGGCCCTGCTGGACCGCGTCGTCGACAGCTTCGACGACATCGTTGCCAGCACCGGGATCCCGTGCCGCGTTCACGACGCTGAACTGTGGTTCGCGGAGTCCCCGGCCGATGTCGAGCTCGCCAAGTCGCTGTGCCAGGACTGCCCCGTCCAGGCCGCATGCCTCGCCGGTGCCCTCGAGCGCCGCGAGCCGTGGGGTGTCTGGGGCGGCCAGCTGCTCATCGCCGGCGTCGTCGTGCCGAGGAAGCGACCGCGTGGCCGCCCGAGGAAGTGCGACGTCGCGGCCTGAGCCGCGGAGCCCCCTCCCCGTCACCGTGACGCCCGGGCGATCCCCGGGCAGCTGCAGACAGGAGCTTCCAGTGAACGGACTGATCAACGACCAGCTCGTCCGTACCCATCAGCGGGAGGCCAGGGCGACGGCCCGTCGGGTACGCCGGGTTCGGGGGGACCGGCGCCGGCTGAGAGCCGCGCGCAGGCGCGGGGTCACGGCTGCTGATGCCGTGTCCCGTCGGCCCGGTCCCGACTGAGGTGCCGGCCGGTCCCCGGACCGGCCGGCACCCTCCTTCGCCGTATCGCCCGGACGCAGGTCCTACGCTCGCGACATGGACGCGCAACCGGTCGGTCGGACGGCAGCCGTCGAGGCACTGACCCGACCCGATCTCGCCGGGATCGTCGATCTGGTCGCTCACCCGGAGGCTGCGGACGGGGACGAGGCGCACCGCACCGTCGTGGTCACGAACGCGGACGGCGCGGTGCGCCTCGACGAGGGCGGGACCCACGAGGTCCTGTACGGCCGGGATCCGGTGGCCGTCACCGATCCGCTGGCCTTCCTGCCCTATGAGCGTGAGCTCGCCGATCCGTGCCCGGACAACGAGCGCAACAGCTACCCGGATCCGGGGCGGCGGCTGCTCTCGGCGTTCGCGGACCCCACCCGCAGCCCGGACCTCGTCGTGGTGCACACCCCGCGGCACTACTTCCCCGACGAGGGAGGGCATCGTGGCGAGCACGGGTCCCTCGACGTGATCCAGTCGCGGGCACCGCTGCTGGTGGCCGGCGCCGGAGTAGCCCGCCGGGGGGTCGTCCTCGACCACGCCCGGCTGGTGGACGTGACGCCGACCCTGCTGCGGGCGGCGGGGGTCGACGAGCGGTTCCACGTCGACGCCGCCGGTCGGTCGCTCGACGGCGTTCCCCGGCGCGACCTGGTCCCCGAGCCCGGGGCGGGGACCTGGGTGATCGGACTGCTCTGGGACGGCGCCCACTGCTCGGACCTGCTGCGGCTGGCGACGGAGGGGAGCCTGCCCGGCGTCGCGCGACTGCTCGCCGAGGGCGTCGCCCTGGCCGGGGGTGCCGTCGCGGAGTTCCCCAGCGTCACTCTCTGCAATCACACCTCGGTCCTGACCGGCGTCGGACCGGGCCGTCACGGGGTGCTCGGCAACGTCTTCTTCGACCGCGCGACGGGGGAGCGCGTCGTCCCGAACGACCCGACCACCTGGCACCGCAGCGGGGAGTGGCTGCGTCCCGGCGTGGCCACCGTCTTCGAGCTGCTCACCGCCGGTCGTCCGGGGAGCAGCTCCGTCTGCGTCAACGAGGCGGTGGATCGTGGGGCGACCGTCTCCACCATGCAGTTGGTCCGCGCCAACGGCACCGCGGGGGGAGCCGGGGACCTGGACCCGGCGCTGCCCCCGGCGGACGGCAGTCGCTACGTCGGTGACCCGGCCCACCTCGCGGACGGGTACTACCGCTGGGCGTCCCGGGTGGACGACGCGGGCCTCGGGCAGGTCCTCGAGGCGTGGCGTGACCCGGCCTGCGCCCCGGCCCTGACCTGGTGGTCGCACGTGGTCACCGACGCGGGCCACCACGCCGGCGGGCCACGGTCTCCCATCGCCCGGGCCAGCCTGCGCGACGCCGACCGGCGGGTGCAGGCCCTGCTCGACCACCTCGACGGTCTCGGCGTCACCGACGACGTCACCTTCCTGCTCACCGCGGACCACGGGTTCGAGGGCGCGGACGAGACCGTGACCGGCTCCTGGGCCCCCGCCCTGCACGAGGCACTGGACCCGCTCGGGGTGACCTGGCGGGACGAGGGTCCGGGGTTCGTCTACTTCGGCGCCTGACGGGACACCCCGGTCCCCTCGGTCCCCGACGGCACCGGGGTGGCGTCCGGGTCGGGCTCGAACCCAGGCAGGCCGGCGAGGGCCTCGTGCACGGCGATCTCACCCTCCAACTGGCAGAGCACCGCGAGGCCGCCGAGCCACACCCGGTAGATCATCAGGTACTCCGGCGGCAGGTTGAGCTTGAGCCCGATCGTCCACTGCGGCCGCCGGGGGTCGTTGACGTACTGGAACATCCGGCGCAGCCAGGCCCGGTCGAGGCGCTGGCTCGGATGCCGCACGACGTCGAGGAAGGGTTCGAGGTAGTCCAGCAGGGCCTGGCCGTCGATCTCCATGGAGGTCTTCAGGAACCCCTCCTCGCGCAGCACCGCCACGACCTCGTCGGCCCGGCCGTGCAGGGCGAGGGTGAGCAGCCGGCCGAGGGCGGGCGGGATGCCGTCCGGGAGCCGCTTCACGGCACCGAAGTCCAGCACCCCGAACCTGCCGTCCGGGGTCAGCCGGAAGTTGCCCGGGTGCGGGTCGGCGTGCAGCAGACCGGCCCGGGAGGGCCCGGCCAGCAGGAACTCCAGGTACCGACGGGCCCCCAGGTCGCGCTCCTCCTGGCTGCCCGACTCGATGAGGCGGGACAGCGGGACACCGTCGAGCCACTCGCTGACGAGCACGTGCTCGGTCGCCGAGACGACCTCGGGCACGGCGAACGCCGGGTCACCCCGGAAGGCCGCCGCGAAGGCCGCCTGCGACTCGGCCTCGAGCAGGTAGTCGAGCTCCTCGGTGACCCGCGCCTTGAGCTCGTCGATGATCGGTCCGACGTCCAGGCCGGGGACCCAGCTCACCGCGACCCTGCCCACCCGGGTGACCTGGTTGAGGTCCGAGACGAGCGCGTCCCCCGCGCCCGGGTACTGCACCTTGACCGCGACCCGGCGACCGTCCCGGAGCACCCCGCGGTGCACCTGGCCGATGGACGCCGCGGCGGCAGGGGCGTCGTCGAACTCGGCGAAGCGCCGCCGCCACCGAGGTCCCAGCTCCGCGGCGAGGACGGAGTGGACGGTCGCGGCCGGCAACGGCGGGGCGGCGTCCTGGAGCCTGGTGAGAGTCGCCCGGTACGGGGCGGTGAGCTCCTCCGGCATCGCGGCCTCGAACACGCTCAGCGCCTGGCCGAACTTCATGGCCCCGCCCTTGAGCTCGCCGAGGACCCGGAACAGCTGCTCGGCGGTCCTCGCCTGGATCTCGGCGCCGACGACCTCGGCCGACTTGCCCCCGACGCGCTTCCCGAGACCGATGGCGGTCCGGCCGGCGATGCCCAGCGGCAGCGTCGCGAGCCGGGCCGTCCTGGTCACGGCACGTCGGGGGAGGTCGCTCATCGCCCCATTGTGCTGGTGGTGTTCTCGACACGCCCGGAAGGAGGCCAGTGACATCCGCACCCGGGGTGGGCGGGCCAGGGTCTGCGGGAGATGAGCCCGTCCGGGAGCTCGATCTCCAGGGTGGCCCCGACGGAGGCGGGAACGGTCTTCGCGTCGAGCAGGGCGAGTGCCTGCAGCGTCGCGACGGATGCCGCCAGTTGGGACAGCACCGTCTCCTCCGGGCCGGGGCCTCCGCCCGCGGGCGGCACGAGCTGGGCCAGCACCCTGGGCCAGCCCGGGTCACGGTCGCTCCGGTGCAGGTCGAGACAGCGCAGGCAGGGACCGTGCCCGGGGCGGACGAGCGGGCCGACGACGACATCGGCCTCCCTGACGACGACGGACAGGTGCGGGATCTCGGCCGCGACCAGCGGCCCGGCCGCGCAGGAGTCGGCGACGGCGGGGTCGACGAGGACGACGAGGTCCCAGGGGCCGGTCGGCGGCTCCGCGGACGGAAGCGTCGCGACGCGGCGGACCAGCTCGGCGATCGCGTCCCGGACCGGTCTGCCGACGTCCTGCGGCGACGGACCGGCGACCCCGAGGTCGCCCGCGCTGACGGTTCCCTCGGCGTCCAGCCGGACCCTCACTCCCGCGGCCGCCAGCGAGCAGGCGATCGCGAACGCGGTCCGCCCGCCACCACGGATCAGGACCTGCCGGGCTGCTCGTGCGGCGAGCGTGTCCCAGCCGTCCCCGTGCCCGGGGTGGGCCAGCGCCCACACCGCGGCGTCCGGTGCCAGCCGTTCCCTCGCGGGGGCGAGCCGGGCCAGCGCCCCTCTGCCGGAGCGGGTCCCGACGAGGACGCGGGCCTCCGCGAGCAGGCGTACCAACTCGCGGGCACGGTCCGCCGAGGAGGGGATCCGTCCCGAGGTGAGGTCGGCGGCATCCAGCCCGGAGGCGAGCAGGTCGAGCAGGGCCGCGTCGTCGTCGGTCAGGCCGTCGACCACGGTTCCCTGCCGGCTCAACCCGATCTGGACCGTGCCGGGGCCGCGCCACACCCGGCGCAGTCCCGGCCGCAACTGGAGGTACACGACCGCCCCCCTCGCCACTGCGGCTCCCCGTCGTGATCGAGCCGTACCGGGGAGCCTGCCACGACGGACCAGGGGGGCGTCTCCCGTTGTCCACAGGCCCGGCGGATCCACAGGCCAGGACGGACTCACGGCCCGGACGGACTCACGGACCGGACGGACTCACGGCACGGACGGATCCGCAATCCCCCGAGAACGCGACCGCCCGGTGCCGAGACCGGCACCGGGCGGTCGCGTGGGGACCCGCCAGATCCCCACCGGAGTCGAGAGGTCCCCGCGCGTCAGGCCTTGCCCAGGATCCGGTTGAGGTTCGTTCCGCAGACGGGGCACTTGCCCTTGGCCATCCGCCGGCCGTTCGTCTCGACGATCTTCCCTTCGGCCTGCCTCTTGTCCTTGCACTTCACGCAGTAGAACTCGCCGCTGTAGGTGGTGTCGGCCACGGTGGCTCCTCAGTGATGTGTCGGGTTCCGGCCCGTTCCGCCGACGGCCGGTAGCGCCGCCGGGCCGGCGGAGTCCTCCGGTGATCCTTGGCTACCGCACCTGGGCCTCGTCCTCACCATAATCGAGCATCGCGTTTCCGCAGTTCGGTCGCTCACCGGCGCGTCGTGATCAAGGTCAGCCGGGAGGTCGTCGCAAGGGCACCGGAGATCCGGCTGCGGGACGGCGGAGACCCGTCGGAGGGGGGCGCGAAGATCGTGTCGGGGCGGAAGTGCCAAGATTTCGACATCCTTGGCGTGGTCGCTCATCGGCAGCAGGCGGAGCATCGCGAGGGCGTTCGTGACACCGAGGTTTGCCAGGCGCAGCAGCATGGCCTGCATCCTCGTCCAGCAGTAACCGTCGATCAGATGGGCTGCGGGTAGGTCGACGACGGTCAGATTCTGATCTGATGATCAAAATGCTGTGACCAGCGCGGACGGGGTTTCCTGCACCCGCAGCGTCATGATGCTGTGCATCGGCGTCACTTGTTTGATCACGGCGATGAGCTGCGCCCGGTTGGCCTCGCCGGGCACAGCGGTGATCCGTAGGTCGGCCCGCCGGTCCCCGTCGTCGAGGTACTCGGCGTACAGGTCGGCGAGCAGGTCGACCACGTCGTCGTAGATGGCTTCGACGGGGGTGGCGCTGTCTCGGTCCCAGACCGCCAGGCGGGGCCCCGGATCGGGGTCGGTGCGGCACAAGAGGTCGCAGAAGTAGGGGGTGCGGCCGAACGCCAGCCACGCGTCGCCAACGCCTCGCCGATAGACGACGGCGGTCACCCGGTCGCTGGGGTAGACCTCCGTGAAGGGTAGCTGCAGCCCATCGGCAACGTGGTAGAACCGGCGCAGCGGCTGCGGCAACCCTGCGCCTGCCGAAAACCTCATCCGTACTGCTCAGGCGGCATGATCGTATTCGTGCAGGTTCCCCCAAGACGATCGGGTCTGTGGGGCGGCGGAGACCTCGTCGGTGGGACGACATGGCATGGCCCCGGGGGCCGCGGGTCCGGCACCTTCCCCAGTGCCGGCCCGGCGGAGCCCGGGGCCTCGCAAGGAACGTAGGGGCTCACGTCGACGACCGTCAAATCGACTGTCCACACATCTGTGGAAAACCCTGTGGAAAGCCTGGGGAGACGTCCGAATTGCACTGTGGACGGCCTCGGCCTGCATGTGGAGACCTCGCCGTGCAGCTCGTGAGGGCCTTCCTGAACAGCGCAGATTGCGTCCACCGGGTGTGGACGCGAGATTTCTCGTCGTGCGGCCGGTACCGTGCCGTCGTGGACGCCGTGCCCGGGTCTGCCACACCAGCCGGCCTTTCCACCTCGATGGAGGTCGAGGTGAGGCGCAGTCGGCGACGGCATCGCACGGTCACCGCCTACCGGGACGGGGCCCGGGTCGTCGTCCTCATCCCCGACCGGTTCAGCTCTGCCCAGGAACGTGAGTGGGTCCAGCGGATGATCGCCCGGCTGACGGCACAGGAGCGCCGGAGGCGACCGGTCGACCGGGAGTTGATGGCCAGGGCGGAGGAGCTGTCCCGGCGGTATCTCGGTGGTGCGGTCCGGCCGAGCAGCGTCACCTGGGTCGAGAACCAGCGATCCCGATGGGGATCCTGCACTCCGGCCGGGGGCACGATCCGGTTGAGCACGCGGCTGCGGGGGATGCCCCGATGGGTGATCGACTACGTGATCCTCCACGAGCTTGCGCACCTCGTCGAGCAGGGACACGGGCCCCGGTTCTGGGCGCTGCTGGAGTCCTACCCCCGGACGGAGCGGGCACGGGGGTTCCTCGACGGATTCGCCGCGGCACGCGATCTCAGGACCGGTGTCGACCCCGGTGGCGGCACCGGCGCCCGACCCGATCTCGGTCCCGGCGCCGGTGGTGCTGCCGAGGACGACTCCTGCGGTCACCGCGATGCCCCGACCCGGGGAGAGGGCCCGCCGTTCGGACAGGACGCGTCAGGCGTCGGGGACGGCGGCCTCGGCTGACGCGTCGGTGACGGCGGCCTCGGCCGGCGCAGCGGTGACGGACGCCCCGGCCGACGTCGCCGGAGCGACGACCTGGGACGAGCCGCCCAGCACCCGTGCCGCGCGGGCGATCAGCCCGGCGACTCCCGGCGCGAGCGGGGCGGGCAGGGAGTCCAGCGGCCACCAGGACACCGCCGAGGACTCCTCGCTGAGCCTCGGCCGTGCCGGCTCGGCGACCACGAGGTGCTGGACGTCGAGGTGCCAGTCCACGGTCCCGGGGCGACAGGGAGCCCTGTGCCTGCTCAACGCCACCGGGTCCGGTCTCGCCGTCGCGCTCAGCCCGGTCTCCTCGCGGACCTCCCTCGCCGCGGCCGTGGCCAGCGACGGGTCCTCGGGTTCGAGGTGACCCCCCGGCTGCACCCACTGCCCGAGGCGTCGGTGCAGGACGAGACAGGTGCTGGCGCCGTCCGGTGAGAGCACGGCGGCGGAGGCCGTGACGTGCGCCGGCGCGCAGTCCCGGGTCAGCAGGGCGGGGCCGTGCTCGTCCAGGAGCCGCTGCCACGCCCAGGACTCGAACCGGGCCTCGGGGCTGTCCAGGGGAGCCGTGCCGAGGGCGCGACGGACGTCAGCGAGCAACGTCGCCGAGGGGGTCCAGATCGCGGCCGGGACCACCGCCTCCGTCACGACCGGTCGTCCCCGAGGTTCCCGTCCGTGGAGTTCCCGTCCGTGGAGTCCTCGCCCGTGGAGTCCTCGCCCGTGGGGCTCTCGTCTGCGGTCTCCTCGTCGAGCAGCGCGGCCAGCGCGGCGTCCATGGCGTCCTGACCACGCTCGGAGCCGACCCTGGCGGCGAAGGCTCCCGGGTCGGTGAAGGCGTCCTCGGTGGGGACGAGATCGGGGTGGGTCCACAACCGGTCCCGGCCCGGAACCCCGTGCAGGTCGGCGACGGCCGCCCAGACCGCCGCCGCCTCGCGCAGCCGTCGCGGCCGCAGCTCCAGTCCCACCAGGGCCGCGAAGGTGTGCTCGGCGGGACCGCCCGCCGCCCGCCTGCGCCGGACCGTCTCCCGCAGCTGCGCGGCGTGGGGGAGAGCGGTGCGGGCCGCGGCGTCCACGACCTCGTCGATCCAGCCCTCGACGAGTGCGAGCGCGGTCTCCAGCCGGTCGAGGGCCGCCTGCTGCCCGGGGGTCCGCTGCGGCTCGAACAGCCCGGAGGACATCGCCTCCTGGAGCGCCTCGGGACTGCCGGGGTCGAGTTGCCGGACGGCGTCGGCGATGCGGTCGCCGTCGATGGAGATCCCCCGCGCGTACTCCTCGACGGTGGACAGCAGGTGCGAGCGCAGCCACGGCACGCCGGCCACGAGCCGGGCATGGGCCGCCTCGCGGAGGGCGAGGTACAGCCGGATCTCGTCCTCGGGGAGGCCCAGCCCGGTGCCGAACGCCGTGATGTTCACGGGGAGCAGCGCCGCATGCCGGCTGGGCAGCAGGGGGACGCCGGTGTCACCGCCGCTGACGACCTCCCGGGCGAGCGTGCCCAGCGCCTGTCCCACCTGGGCGCCGAAGAAGGCGCCGCCCATGGTGCGCATCATCGGCAGGGCTCCGGCGAGCAGTTGGCGCGCCTCCTCGGGCGCCTGCGCCGCGACGGCCTCGGCGGTGGCGTCACCGACCCGGGCGGCGATCGGCTCGATCAGGGTGCGCCAGGTGTCCATGGTCCGCTCGATCCACTCGGCGCGGCTCCAGGCCTCGGTCCTCGCCGTCACCGACGGGAGATCGGTGACCCGGTCGAGCCACAGGTCGGCGGTGCGGAGGGCCTCGGTGACCCGATGCTGCTCCGCAGCGGACACGGTGGGGTCCCCCTCGGCCGCAGCGACCTGGCGGGCGATGTCCCGGGCCAGGTCCCAGTTGACCGGGCCGTCGCCGGTGTCGGAGAGCATCCGGTGGACCTGGATGACGATCCGTTGCAGCGACTCCGGGTCGGACGGCATCCCGGGCAGGTCGCGCAGCCCCTCCGGGAGCATCATCGGGACACCCTGTGCCGACCCGGGATCACCGCCGGGCCGGCCGAGGAACCCCTGCAGCATCCGCATGATGTCGTCGAGGGGGTCCGGCTCGCCGCCGCCCTGGCCGGTTCCGGGGGTTTCGTCGCTCATCGCTCACCTCGTGCCGGTGTCGGGACTCCCACGATGACAAGATGCCGTCCGGGACGGGCGCGCCGCCGGGTCGGCGGCACCACGGCCGCCGCACCATGGTGTCGACAGAACAACTACCGTCACCGCCGACCCGTTCCACGGTAGCGAGGAGGTCGTAGGGGTGAGTCCGCAGCGGGGCATCGTTCGCTCTGGGCGCAGCGGGTCCGTGGTGGCCGTGACCGGCGCGGCGGGGGCCGTCGGGGCCGCCGTCACCCGGGCGCTGCAGGACCTGGTGGGCACCGACGGCGGCCCGGAGCGGGTGATCGCCGTGGACGAACGACGGGGCCCTGTCGACGGCCCCACCTGGCGGCTGGGCGACGTCGCCGACCCGGCGGTCGCCGAGTGCCTCGACGGCGCCGACCACGTGGTGCACGTCACCGCACCAACCGATCTCGAGGCCGCTCTCGACGTCCCGGTCCGGGTCCGGCGGCTCCGGGTCGTGCGTGCCGCGCAGGCGGTGGCGACCGCGACGGCAGCCGTCGGCGCCCGCTACCTGCTCGCGATCACCAGCGCGATGGTGTACGGGGCGAGGCCGGACAACCCGGTGCCGCTGCCGGAGGACGCGCCCCTGGCGGCACACCCCGACGACGGGCTGGTCGGGGACCTGCTGGAGGTCGAGCGGGTGCTGGCGAGGATCCCGCGGTCGCACGTCGCCGTCCGGGTCGGGGTGCTCCGTCCCGCGGCGCTGGTCGGCCCCGGCGTCGACACCGTCGTGACCCGGCACTTCGAGGCCCCCCGACTGCTCGCCGTGCGCGGCGCCACCACGAGGTGGCAGTTCTGTCACGTCGACGATCTCGGGACCGGGGCCGCCGTCGCCGTGACGAACCGGTTGGCCGGCTCGCTCACCGCAGGGACCGACGGCGCTCTGGCCCAGGAGGACGTCGAGCGGCTGAGCGGGATGCGCCGGGTCGAGATCCCGCCGGGGCTCGCCTTCGGTACCGCCGAGCGCCTGCACCGGGTCGGGGTGCTGCCCATGCCGGCGGGTGACCTCGCCTACGTGGTGCACCCCTGGGTGGTGTCCTCGGCGAGGCTGCGCGAGGCGGGGTGGGCTCCCCGCCACGACGCCGAGGAGTGCCTCTCGGTGCTGCTGGACGGTATCCGTGGGCGTCACGCCCTCGTCGGGCGGAGGGTCGAGCGCCGGGACGCTGCCCTGGGAGCCGCCAGTGCCGCCGTGGCGCTCGTTGGGACGGCGGCCGTGCTGCGTCAGGCGCGGTCACGACGGGAGCGCGGCCGGCGGCCGACGTTGTGACGGATGTGCAGGGACGTCCCTCCTGTGCCGTGACCGGGGTGTTCCGGCGTCCCGTGCCTGCTCACCGCCGCCGTGATCGTCGCGGATCCGGCCGTCGTGGACACCCTCGGTGATCGAGGTCGCCGGGTCTGGTGGAGCCGCTCGTGAGGGCGCCGTCCACGTGAGAGGGTCGAGGCGATCCGGGAGGCGCAGGCGAGGAGGGGCCGGGTGACGCAGCACTCCGGGGACGGGCTCACCGGCCGCGATCCCCGGTATCCGGAGGGCTCCCGCGGCGACGATGGGCGTGAGCAGCCGCCTTCGCAGCCGGACGTCGGGAGACCATGCGACGTCGCGCGGCCGGGGCACGACGTCGCGCGGCCGGGGTACCCCGGGAACTGGTGGGACACGGGGAGGGCGGAGAGCAGGGGGTACGCGTACCCGGTGCCCGGGCTGTTCGGCGGTCCCGACCCCGAACCCGAGCCGGATCCGGCCCGGTTCCGGCTCGAACCGCGCACCGCCGTGCTCGTCGCGTCGGGGTTCCTCACCGTGCTGCTGGCGGCGGTGCTCACCCTGCTGCCCGTCCCGTACGCGATCCTCGCCCCCGGCCCGACCTACAACACCCTCGGCGAGATCGACGGCAAGGCACTGATCACCGTCTCCGGGCACCGCACCTATCCCGCCGAGGGCGAACTGGACCTGACGACCGTCAGCCTCTCCGGAGGACCCGGAGACCGGGTGTACCTGCTGTCGGCGCTCCAGGGATGGATCAGCGGCGAGGCCGAGGTCGTGCCGGAGGAGGTCCTCTTCCCCCCGGGGCAGACCGAGGAGGAGGAGGAGAAGATCGGCAGGGCCCAGATGGTGACCTCCCAGGAGAGCGCCACCGCGGCGGCCCTGGAGGCCATCGACGTCCAGGTGCCGGTGACCCTGACGGTCTCCGAGGAGGACGCGAGGACCCCCGCCTCCCGGGTGCTGAAGGGAGGCGACGTCATCCTCGCCGTGGACGGGCGGAGGGTCGGCGACCTGGACGAACTCGGTGCCGTTGTCTCCGGGCTCACGGCGGGGGAGCAGACCGAGGTCCGGGTCAGGCGCTCCGGCCGGGTCGAGGACCTCCGGGTGACCACGACGAAGGACGAGGAGGGGAAGACCATCCTCGGGATCTACGTCGAGCCGGACTACCGGTTCCCCTTCGACGTCACCATCAGCATCGACAACGTCGGCGGTCCCAGTGCGGGTCTGATGTTCGCGCTGGGCATCGTCGACACCCTCACCGAGGGTGACCTGACCGGCGGAAGGACCGTCGCCGGAACCGGGTCCATCGATCCGGACGGCACCGTCGGTGCCATCGGCGGCATCCGGCAGAAGCTCATCGGGGCGAGGCGCGGCGGGGCGGAGTGGTTCCTCGCCCCGAGCGACAACTGCTCCGAGGTGGTCGGCCACGTCCCGGACGGGCTGCGCGTCGTCCCGGTCTCGACCCTGGACGACGCCCTGACCGCCGTGCGCACCATCGCCTCGGGGCAGGGTGCTGACGGGCTGCGATCCTGCACCGCGCAGCCCGGGATCTGATCTCCGACACCGGCGGCCCGGCCAGCCACCCCGACCGTCCGGGGCCCGATCCGTCCGAGGCCCGACCCGGTTCCCGGCATCGCCCGGCAGCACCCGAGGCCCGACCCCACCCCGGAACTCGACGGAGCGCCGGGTGGGGAACCACCACCGGCCAGGGTAGGTTCTCGTGTCGTGAGCTTTGGGGACGTTCCGCGCCGTGCAACACCTCGCCCACTCAACCGCCGGCGGCGTGTCGGGCCGCTCATCCCGACCCTCGTCATCCTGGCGATCCTTCTGGTGCTCCTCCTGGTGTTCGCGTCCATCTGGACCGACGTCCTGTGGTACCGCCAGCTCGGCTTCCTCAGGGTGCTGGGGACGGAGATGGTCGCCAAGACGATCCTGTTCCTGCTCGGGGCCGTCGTCATGGGCGCCGCCGTGCTGGGCAGCCTCGTCATCGCCTACCGGTCACGACCGGTGTACGCGCCGGTGTCCATGGAGCAGGCCAGCCTGGAGCGGTACCGCGAGGGGCTCGAGCCGATGCGACGGCTGGTGACCGTTGCCCTCCCCGTCATCATCGGGCTGTTCGCCGGGTCGGCGGCGGCGCAGCAGTGGCAGACCACCCTGCTGTGGCTCAACCGGACGCCGTTCGGCGTCGACGACCCCCAGTTCGGCATGGACGTCGGCTTCTTCGTGTTCACCCTGCCCTGGTTGCAGTTCCTCAGCGGGTTCTTCACCGCCGTGGTGTTCCTGGCCGGGCTCGCGGCGCTGGTCACCCACTACCTGTACGGAGGGCTGCGGCTCCAGGGGGTCGGCAACCGGATCACCTCCGCGGCACGCCTGCACCTCGGCGTCGTCGCCGCGGTGTTCCTGCTGCTGCGGGCCGTCGACTACTGGCTCGGCCGGTACGCCCTGTCCACGAAGCAGTCCCAGCGCATCCCGATCACGGGACTGACCTACACCGACGCCAACGCCGTGCTCACCGCCCGCGGGGTGCTCGCCGTCATCGCCACGATGATCGCGGTCCTGTTCCTCGTCGGGGCCTTCGTCGAGCGGTGGCGGCTGCTGCCCCTGTACGGGGTGGCGCTGCTCGTCGTGTCCGCGATCATCATCGGCGGGATCTACCCCGCCATCGTGCAGCGGTTCCAGGTGACCCCGAACGCCCTCACCCTGGAGCGGACCTACATCCAGCGGGCGATCCAGGCGACGCGGGACGCCTACGGGCTCTCCGACGTCGAGGTGATCCCCTACGCGGCCCGGTCCAAGGCCGAGGCCGGCGCGCTGCGCGACAGCGCCGAGACGGTCCCCGGGATCCGGCTCCTCGACCCGCTGATCGTGGACGACGCCTTCCGTCAGTTGGAGCAGAACAAGCAGTACTACGCCTTCCCCGACAGCCTCGACGTCGACCGGTACACCATCGAGGGGAAGACCCGGGACACGGTGATCGCCGTCCGGGAGCTGGACCTCGGCGACGTGCCGGCCGCGGAACGCAACTGGGTCAACGACCACCTCGTGTACACCCACGGCTTCGGGGTGGTCGCGGCGCACGGCAACCGGCGGGCCAGCGACGGGAAGCCCGTCTTCTACGAGGGTGGCATCCCGCCGAACGGGGAGCTGGGGCGGTACGAGCCGCGCGTCTACTTCGGCGAGCGCTCGCCGGTCTACTCCGTCGTCGGCGGCACCTCGCAGGGCCGGCAGATGGAGCTGGACTACCCGGACGACGCCAGTCCCAACGGGCAGCGGAACACCACCTACACCGGGCAGGGCGGCGTCCCCGTCGGCTCGCTGTGGACCCGCCTGCTCTACGCGATCAAGTTCCAGGACCAGAACCTGGTGCTCAACGGGGACATGAACGACCAGTCCCGGATCCTCTACGACCGCTCCCCGCGGGAGCGGATCGCCAAGGTCGCCCCGTTCCTCACCCTGGACGGCGACCCCTACCCCGCGGTCGTCGACGGCCGGGTGGTGTGGATCGTCGACGGGTACACCACGACGGAGCGCTACCCCTACTCGAGCACCCAGATCCTCCAGGAGGCCACGGCCGACTCGCTGACCGAGACCACGACGAGTGTCGTCGCCCTCGAGGCGCAGCGGGTGAACTACATGCGCAACTCGGTGAAGGCCACGGTCGACGCCTACGACGGCAAGGTGACGTTGTACGCGTGGGACGAGAACGACCCGGTGCTGAAGGCGTGGTCGAAGGTCTTCCCCGGCATCGTCGAACCGGCATCGAAGATCAGTGGGTCGTTGATGGCCCACCTGCGGTACCCGGAGGATCTCTTCAAGGTCCAGCGGCAGTTGCTCACCAGGTACCACGTCACCGATGCCGGGGCCTTCTTCGGCGGGCAGGACTTCTGGCGCATCCCCGACGACCCGACCCGGGGCCAGGGGGAGTACCAGCCGCCCTACTACCTGACTCTCCAGATGCCACGGCAGGAGTCCACGGCGTTCTCGCTGACGTCGACCTTCATCCCGGTCGGTGGGCAACGGAACGTCCTCACCGGGTTCCTCGCCGTGGACGCCGACGCCGGCAGCCAGGCCGGGCGTCCCCGCGACGGGTACGGCCAGATGCGGCTGCTGCAGCTACCGCGAGACACCGTCGTCCCGGGTCCGGGGCAGGTGCAGAACAACTTCAACGCCAGCCCGGAGGTCTCGACGGAGCTGAACCTGCTTCGGGGTGGAGGCTCCAAGGTCGAGAACGGGAACCTGCTGACGCTGCCCGTGGGCGACGGACTGCTCTACGTCCAGCCGGTCTACGTCCGCGGGCAGGGCACCGGAACGTATCCGTTGCTGCAACGGGTGCTCGTGGCCTTCGGCGACCAGGACCGGATCGGGTTCGCCCCGACCCTCGACGAGGCGCTCGACGAGGTGTTCGGCGGTGACTCGGGAGCGAACTCCGGCGACTCCGGCGGCACGCCTCCTCCGGACACCGACGACGGGAAGACGCCGGACGACGAAGCCGGGCAGCCGAGCGAGGCCCAGAAACGTCTGCAGGCCGCTCTCACGGACGCCGCCGAGGCGATGCGGGACAGCGACAAGGCGCTGAAGGCCGGTGACTTCGCCGCGTACGGAGCGGCGCAGAAGCGGCTGAACGAGGCCGTGCAGCGCGCCATGGACGCGGAGGCGGACATGCGCGGCTCCGCCAGCCCGACCTCGACCACGTCCACCACGACGACAACGACGACAACGACGGCAGGAGGGTGATCGGGCGTACTCGATTTGCCCCGTGAGGCAACGGTCGCGTAGCCTAACGTTGCCGACGCGGGGTGGAGCAGCTCGGTAGCTCGCTGGGCTCATAACCCAGAGGTCGCAGGTTCAAATCCTGCCCCCGCTACAAGAGAAACACCAGGTCAGGGCCCTGATCACCGGAGACGGTGGCCAGGGCCCTGGTCGTTTTGGGTGGTCTGTCGGCGAGCGTGTAGCCAGGGGTGTGATCGGAGGAGCGGTGGTTGTAGGGAGATCTCGCCTTACCCGGGGGATTCCCTCACAGCAAGGCGCCAATGGGGGTTAGCGGCAGAAATGTGTGTCCGGCTCGGGTGTGTCAGGTCCTGCCTGCCCAGCCTCTGCGGGCCCATAGGCCTTCCTCGGCGCTGAGGCCGGTGTCGTAGAGGGCTGGCTGGTCGGTGTGGTCTTGCTGCTGGTGGGGCACCGGTTCTCGGGTGGTCTGGTGGGCGAGGTGGGCCAGGGGTGTGGGGTTGTCGGCGTGTTTGACGTTCCCCTCGTAGCGTGGAGGCACCGCTGAAGAGGAGAGGCTGTGCCTGAAGTACGTCGCAGGTTCGATCCGGACTTCCGCGCTGGGGCGGTTCGGATCGTGAAGGAGTCACCGGGCAAGTCG
>JAAYAH010000095.1 GCA_012719445.1 Actinomycetales bacterium
CGCCCGGTAGGCGTAGGTGAGGCTCGTGTCCGTGGCCGAGGAGAAGGTCGCCGTGGACGCCACCGGGTCGCAGAAGCTCGTGGTCGTCGTCGTGGTCCTCGGCCGCGTCGTCGTGGTCGTGGTGGTCCGCGGTGTCGTGGTGGTGGTCGTCGTCGGCCGGGTGGTCGTGGTGGTGGTCGTGGTCGGCCGGGTGGTCGTGGTGGTCGAGGACGTGATGGTCCCCGAACCGGCCAACTGGTAGGCCAGGTCGGGCGAGAAGGAGCCGGCGGAGGCGGCGCAGCCGTCGGCCTCGCCGGGGAGCTTCACCCAGAGGAAGCCGTCCACGGTCGCCTCACCGGTGTCCAGGGTGGGGTCGCGGCCGACGAGCCTGCCCGCCGGGTCGCACCACTCGCCGCCGAGCGGCCCGTTGCCGTTGCGGGAGACGTCGATGACCTGGTGCAGGCTCGCGGGGCTGCCCAGGGCGGCCAGCACGTTCCTGCCGAAGGCGATCTCGTCGGCGGTGTAGCGGTAGTTGGAGACGTTGCTGTAGAAGCCGTCCGCCTGCATCACCCCGGCGGCCCGCAGCCGGTTCGCGGCCTCACCGGCGGCGTTCCAGGCGGAGTGGCCGGCGTCGAGATACACCTTGGCGTTGGGGTTCGCCGACTTGATCGTGGTGACGGCGTTCGCGAGGGCATTGCTGCGCGCGGTGATCTCGGCGGAGCTGAGACAGGTGAGCAGGGCGAGCGAGTCCGGCTCCAGGATCACCAGGACGAGCTGGTTGCCGAGGCCGCTCGCGAAGTTCTTCACCCACGTCGCGTAGGCGTTGAGATCGGGGGCACCACCTGCACTGGCCCCGCCGCAGTCCCGGTTCGGGATCATGTACGCGGTGATCACCGGGACCTGCCCGGCGCTGTTCGCCGCCGTCACGTACGACGACACCGTCGACTGGACGGTCGACGGGTTGTACTCGGAGACCCAGCGGGACTGTGCCTTGGACGCGATCCGGTCGCGGATCACGGGTGCCCGGTGGTCGTTGGGGTTCGCGGCGACCCAGCGGGCGCTCTGGGTGCTCGGATCGACGTACAGAGTGCCGCTCAGACTCCCGGCGGACGCCGACGGCGCAATGGTCGTGAGACCCAGCGCCAGACCCGCGACGGCCAGTCCCGCGACGGGGACGGCCATCCGGCCGAACCGGTGGCGACGAACCACGTGGACACCTCCAGCTAACACGTTCCGTAGTCGCCGGGAGTGCTTTCCACGGCGAACGCGCCGCTCGCAACCACGGAATGTAGATGCATTCCACGTGATTCCACAAGAGTCCCCGGATCTGCGTCACCGTCGGGACAACTCTGAACACCCCCTGGAATGCCCCCCATTCCGAGAAGGGACTATCCATTGTCGGAAAGTCACCCTGACCACCCGTTGTCAGCAGATCATCACGAGTTCGACGGTTCGGAACGTGCGCATCCCGAGCGGTGGCAGGATGTGCCACGTGCTTGATCGTCCGGTGCCGGAGGAGACGCACGACGAGCCGGCAGGGGAGGGTGGTCGTCCCGTCCCCTCGGGGGCAGGAGCGGAGGGCGGTGCGTCCGTCCCCGCGGAGACCCGAGCAGAGGGCGATCTGTCCGTCCCGGCGGGGGCCTGGCTCGTCGCCGCCGGGTTCGTCGTCGTCCTGGCGGCGCTGGGGGGTCGCTACGGCTTCCACCGGGACGAGCTGTACTTCATCGAGGCGGGCCGGCACCCGGCCTGGGGCTACCCCGACCAGCCCCCGCTGGTCCCGCTGCTCGCCGCCGGCTGGGACGCGCTGACCGGTCACCGGCTGTGGGCCTTCCGGCTGCTGCCCGCCGTCACCGCCGCGGCCGTCGCACCGCTGACCGCGGCGACCTGCGCGCGGCTGGGCGGAACCCGCCGCGGCCGGATCTGGGCCGCGGCGCTGGCGACCGGGATGACCGTCACGGTCGCGATCGGGCACCTGTTCTCGACCTCGACCTTCACCATGGCTCTCACCGTGGCCCTCGTGCTGCTCACCCTCCGGGCACTGGACGACGGCGGCCCGGTGCGGTGGACCGCCGTCGGCCTGGTCGCCGGGGTGGCGATGCAGGTGCAACTGCTGCCGGCCGTCGTCCTGGCCTGCGGCCTGGCCGCGCTGCTGCTGGTGGGGCCGCGTACCCCGCTGCGCTCGCCGTGGCCGTGGGCCGCAGCCCTGCTCACGGCCCTCCTTGCCGCGCCGTACCTGCTGTGGCAGACCCGGCACGGGTGGCCGCAACTGGAGGTCGCGGCGAACATCGCCGCCGGCAACTCGACCAGCTCGATGCCCCGGGAACTGGTCGTCCCCATGCAGCTGGTCATGGTCGGGCTGCTGATCACGCCCGTGCTCCTCGCCGGGATCGTCGCGCTCGTCAGGGCTCCCGCCCTGCGGAACCGGCGCTGGCTGGTGCTGGCCTTCGGCCTGCTCCTCGTGGTCGTCACCGTCACCGGAGGGAAGCCCTACTACGCGTCGGGGCTGCTCCCGGCACTCGTCGCGGCCGGGGTGCCGCCGGTGCGGGCGTGGGCCGGCACCCGGCCGCGTCGCGCGGTGGCGGGCACGCTGCTCGGCGGGCACGTCGCGGTCACGGCCCTGGCCTGCCTCCCGATCAGCCCTCCGGGCTCCGCGGGGTACCGGGTGGCCACCGCGGCCAACCCGGACGCCGGGGAGACGGTGGGCTGGGACCGGGTGAACGCCCAGGTCTCCGCCGCCGTCGCCGCGGCGGGTCCGGCACGGCCCACCGCGATCCTCGCCAGCAACTACGGCGAGGCCGGTTCGCTGGACGCCTTCCGCCGGCACGGGGGTGCCGTGCCGGCGGTGTACTCCGGGCACAACGGGTACGGCGAGTGGGGGCCTCCCCCGGCCGGGACGACGCGGGTGCTGGTGGTGGGCTGGTTCGGCGAGGACGCGCTGGGCGACTGGTTCGGCGAGTGCCGCGAGGTGGGCGCCCTCGACACCGGGGTGGACAACGACGAGGACGGCGCCCCGCTGCGGCTGTGCACATCACCCCGGCAGCCGTGGCCGGTGCTGTGGGACCGGATCCAGGTCGTCGGGTGACCCTGGCCGGTGGTCCGCGGCGGGCTCGGGACCGCGGCGGTCAGAGCTTCTCGACCGGCGCGTACCGCAGCAGCAGCCGCTTGATTCCCTCGTCGCGGAACTCCACGTGGGCGACGGCCCGGTCCCCGGAGCCCTCGACCCGGACCACCGTGCCGAGCCCGAAGGTGTCGTGGGTGACCCGGTCTCCCGCGTCCAGGTGGATCACCTCCCGGTTGCCCGGTGACCGAACGCCGGGGCGCTGCGCCAGGCGGGCCACCGCGGGCTCCGACGAAGGGCGCACGGCCGTGCTCTCGGTCCGCCGCCAGTCGATGAGCTCGGCGGGGATCTCGTCGAGGAAGCGACTCGCGGGGTTGTAGTTCGGCTGCCCCCAGGCACTGCGCACCACCGCCCGGGACAGGTACAGCCGCTGCCTGGCCCTGGTGATCCCGACGTAGGCCAGCCGACGTTCCTCCGCCAGCTCCGTCGTGCTGCCGAGGGAGCGCAGGTGCGGGAAGGTGCCGTCCTCCATGCCGGTGACGAAGACGACCGGGAACTCCAGGCCCTTGGCGGTGTGCAGGGTCATCAGGGTGACGACGCCCTGGTCGGCCGCCTGTCCTCCCGCCCCGTCGGCGACCGCCTCCGCCGGTACCTCGTCGGCGTCCGCCACCAGGGACACCTGCTCGAGGAAGTCCCCGAGCGAGCCCTCGGGGTTCGCCGCCTCGTACTCCTGGGCCACCGCGACGAGCTCGCTGAGGTTCTCCACCCGGGACTCGTCCTGCGGGTCGCTGCTGGCCTCCAGTTCGGCGAGGTACCCGGTCTGCTCCAGCACGGCCTCCAGCGCCGTCGCCGGGCCTGCTCCGCCCTCGACAAGGGACCGCAGGTCACCGAGCAGGGTCACGAAGGCCTTGATGCAGGTCAACGAGCGGGTCGCGATGCCGGGCGCGTCCTCGGCCCTGGCCAGGGCCGCCGCGAACGGGACCCGGTCGCGGTCGGCGAGCGCGGCGACGCAGGCCTCGGCCCGGTCGCCGATCCCCCGCTTGGGCACGTTGAGGATGCGCCGCAGGTTCACGGTGTCGTCGGGGTTGGCCAGCACCCGGAGGTAGGCGAGCGCGTCCTTGACCTCGCGTCGCTCGTAGAACCGGGTACCGCCGACGACCTTGTAGGGCAGGCCCACCCGGACGAAGACCTCCTCGAGCGCCCGGGACTGGGCGTTGGTCCGGTAGAACACGGCGACGTCGCCGGGGCGGACCCCCTCGTGGTCGCAGAGCCGGTCGATCTCCTCGGCGATGAACGACGCCTCGTCGTGCTCGTTGTCGGCGACGTAGCCGACGACGCGGGAGCCGGAGCCGGCGTCGGTCCACAACCGCTTGGGTCTGCGGTCCGGGTTCCGTGCGATGACGGCGTTGGCCGCGGTGAGGATCGTCTGGGTGGAGCGGTAGTTCTGCTCCAGCAGGATCGTCGTCGCGTGCGGGTAGTCGGCCTCGAACTCGAGGATGTTGCGGATGGTCGCACCCCGGAACGCGTAGATCGACTGGTCGGCGTCGCCGACGACGGTGAGCTCGGCCGGCGGGACCTCCGGGACGTCGCCAGGACCGGTGCCGCCGGTCCCCTCGCGCACCAGGGTCCCGTCGACCGCGTGCACCGGACCGGCAGAGACCTTCGCGGCCTCAGCGGTGACCGAGCCGCCGACCAGCTCCCGGACCAGCACGTACTGGGCGTGGTTGGTGTCCTGGTACTCGTCGACGAGAACGTGCCGGAACCGGCGCCGGTAGTGGGCGGCGACGTCGGGGAACGCCTGGAGGATGTTCACCGTCGTCATGATCAGGTCGTCGAAGTCGAGCGCGTTCGCCTCGCGCAGCCGCCGCTGGTAGGCGATGTACGCCTCGGCGAGCATCCGGGCGTTGTGCGCGCCGTCGGCCGACCGGCCCGCGTGGGTCTCCTCGTCGACGAGCTCGTTCTTGAGGTTGGAGACCTGGGCGCTGAACGCCCTGGGCGGGTACCGCTTGGGGTCCAGGTCGAGCTCGCGGCAGACCAGGGACATCAACCGCTGCGAGTCCGCGGCGTCGTAGATGGAGAAGTTGGAGCGCAGCCCGACCCGGGTCGCCTCCCGGCGCAGGATCCGCACGCAGGCCGAGTGGAAGGTGGACACCCACATGGACGCCGCCCGCGGCCCGACCAGCGCGGCGACCCGCTCGCGCATCTCGCCGGCGGCCTTGTTGGTGAAGGTGATGGCGAGGACCTGCCCGGGGCGGACGCCGCGCGCGGCCAGCAGGTGCGCGATCCGGTGGGTGAGCACCCGGGTCTTGCCCGACCCGGCACCCGCGACGATGAGCAGCGAGCCCTCGTGCAGGACGGCGGCGCGCTGCGGCGGGTTGAGCCCTTCCAGCAGCGTCTCCGCGTCGACCGGCCGGAC
Organism: Actinomycetales bacterium; assembly: GCA_012719445.1. Taxonomy (GTDB): domain Bacteria; phylum Actinomycetota; class Actinomycetes; order Actinomycetales; family Kineosporiaceae; genus JAAYAH01. Next base: position 5,454 of record JAAYAH010000095.1, read on the forward strand.
GATGTCGCCGCCCGATCCCGGGCCGTCGTCGCCGGGCCGTCGGCCGTCCTCACCGCCGGACCCCCGGCCGTCGGCGTCACCCGGCCGTCGGCCGGTGCCGGCACCCGCGTCGTCCCGGTCGGGCCGCGAACGGCGGGGCGACGGCCGGCCGGTCTCGGCGGTCTCCGCGGGCGGCAGCCCCGGGAGCTCGTCGGCGACGGCCGGTGGCAGCCCGGGAAGCGGGTGCCTGCCCCGCACGGGAGCGACCGAGCGCGCCGGGGTGATCGCCCGCGCGTCGACACCGGACAGACCGGGCAGGGGGAGGTCCTCGAACAGGGTGCTCATCGCTCCGCAAGCCTACGGTGCCCCGGGCGGGTGCACCCGGACCCGGGGTGACGGACGAGTGGAGCCGGACCGCTCATCGCGGTGGTCCCGCAGCCACCCGGTCCAGCAGCTCCGCGTGGCTGCCGCGCAGGCCGAACAGGGATTCGAACCACCAGGTCGCCCCGGCCTCCGCGTACTCCCCCGCGAGGCCGGCCCCTCCCGGCGGGGAGGTGCCGTCGACCGCCACCTCGAACCCGGTCTCCGCGTCGCCGTCCCCGACGGTGTCGCGGATCTCCTCCCGCACGGAACTGAGGTAGCCGAGCTCCTCGGCGAGCTGCTCCGGTGACTTCGTCACCCGTTGCGCCTCGTCGATGGTCCCGACGATCCACCCGTCCCACCGGGCCGCCCTGCGCAGGGCCGAGCGACTGCTGCCACCGATCCAGACCGGGAGGCGCGGCCGCTGGACCGGCTCACCGGCGATCTGGACGTCCTCCGCCCGGTAGTGCGCGCCGTCGTGGGTCACCGGGCCGCCGGCGCACATCCGCACGATCAGATCGAGGGCCTCGTCGGTCATCCGGGCCCTGACCCGCCCGTCCGCCTCGTCGCCCAGCGGTGCCAGGTCCCCCGCCACCCCGAGCCCGGCGCCGAGCGTCACCCGGCCTCCGCTGAGGAGGTCGAGGGAGGTGAGGGTCCTGGCGAGCAGGTGCGGCCGGTACCGCGGCAGCGGCGCGACCCCCGGCACCAGGCGCAGCCGGCTGGTCGCCGCGGCCACCGCCGTCAAGGTCACCCACGGGTCGCCCACCCCGCCGGGGAAGTGCGCGTGGTCCCAGATCCACAGGCCCTCCCAGCCCGCGGCCTCCGCCGCGACGGCGAGCTCGACCACCGCCCTGGGGTCGGCGTACGGCCCGAACGGGACGACCTCGACACCGAACCTCACCGCTACCAGCCTCCCGTCCTCGCTGAGCCGCGATCGCCGCCGGCCCCGCGACCACCGTGGACCGCGTCGTCCCCGTCAACTCCCACCGACCGCCCCGGACCGTACCGGGCGGCACCGACCACGAGAGCTCCCGACACCGATGGAGGGATCTCGACGATCACAATGAAAAGGATCTGGCCTTGCATCGACGAAGGCAAGCTCATACCCTTGCGTCATGCCGATCATCCTGACGGTGGACCAGCGCAGGAGCCGACGGCGTCCGGACCGGGTCCCCGAGGCGATCGCGAGACTGCAGGGTGTCTCGCCCCGTCGCCGTTTCGAGCGCACGGCAGGGGACGAGTTCCAGGGCGTGCTCGACGACCCGACCACGGTCGTCGACACCGTTCTGCGACTGGTCCGGGACGGCTGGTGGAGCGTCGGCGTCGGAATCGGCCCGGTCGAAGAGCCCCTGCCCAGCAGCACCAGGGCCGGCCGAGGGCCCGGTTTCCTGCTGGCGAGGGAGGCGGTCGAGGCAGCGAAGCGCCGTCCGCAGCGCCTCGCCGTCCGCAGCCCGGTACGAGCCCTCGCCCACGACGCCGAAGCCATGCTCACCCTGCTCGCGGCGATCGTCCAACGGCGCAGCGGAGCGGGTTGGCAGGCTGTCGACCTCCTGGCGCACGGCCTTACCATCGCCCAGGCCGCAGAACGCCTCGGCGTGACACGGCAGGCGATCGGTCAGCGACTCGGAGCCGCCCTCTGGCAGCAGGAGCAGGAGGCGCGGCCCGTTGCGGCCAGGCTGATCACCCGCGCCCTCGACGGAGAGGGTGACCTGCCGGACGACGCGCCGCCCGGCCCGACCGTGAGGGGCTGACCGTGACCGGAGAGAGCTACCTGGCGGTCTCCCTGCTGGGCCTCGTCCTGGCCTTCTCCGCGGTGACCGGGCTGGTCCAGTGGCGGCACCGGCCGGTCCCGTCCCCCCGACTGTTCCGATCGGCCCTCGCCGGGGTACTCGTTCCCCTCCTGCTGCTGGGGTCCGCGGCGTGGTTCGCGGTGGGCGACGAGCCCCTGCACGGCCACCCCGCCGCCGTCGTCGTCGCGATCGCCGGGCTCACGGCGGTCCTGGGCGGCAGCCTGGTCGTCGAGTCGATCCTCGTCCTCGCCGACCGGCGCACCTACGGCCGGGCGGCCGTCCCTCCCGGCCCTCCGCCCCCGGCGGCCCCGGTACCGGCGGCCATCGCGTCCGCGGCGGCACCGACCACCCACGGGCCCGCCGATCCGGAGATCCTCCGCGGAGGGGCCTGGATCGGCACCCTGGAGAGGATCGCCGTCGTCGCGACCCTGCTGGTCGGCTGGCCGGAGGGGCTGCTCTACGTGCTCGCCGTCAAGGGCCTCGGCCGGTACCCGGAACTGCGCGCCCCTGCGGCCACCGAACGCTTCATCCTCGGCACCTTCACCAGCGTGCTGTGGGCCGCCGGCTGCGCCGGGGTCGCCGCGATGCTCGTCGCCGTGAGGTGACCAGCACCGCCGATCGGTCGAGCAGTGCGGCCGGGAGCCGGCGCAGCACGGCCACCCGGCGCGCTGTCTCCGGGGACGGTTCCTACGATGGCGCGCATGGGACTCCCCGAGGTGACCCTCACGCGGGTGCTCTGCGTCGCGGCCCATCCGGACGACCTCGACTTCGCGGTCTCGGGGACCGTCGCCGGGTTCGTCGAGGCGGGCATGGACGTCACCTACCTGCTGTGCACCCGCGGCGAGCAGGGCGGCTTCGACGAGACGCCGCGCGAGGAGATGCCGGTGATCCGGGAGCGGGAGCAGCGGGCCGCCGCGGATGCGCTCGGGGTGAAGGACGTCCGGTTCCTCGACGGGTACCGGGACGGCTGGCTGGAGCCGACGCCGGAGCTCCAACGGGAGATCACCCAGGTGATCCGGCAGGTCCGCCCGCATCGAATCCTCACCTCCTCCCCCGACCGGAACTGGGACCGCATCGCGGCCAGCCACCCCGACCATCTGGCGGCGGGTGAGGCCACCGTCCGGGCCGTCTACCCGGCGGCACGCAACCCGTTCGCGTTCCCGGAGCTCCTCGCCGAGGGACTGGAACCGTGGACCGTCGGCGAGCTGTGGCTGTGGGGGCATCCCGCTCCCACGCACGCCGTCGACGTCACCGACCGGTTCGACCGCAAGCTGGCGGCGCTCCGCGAGCACACCAGCCAGACGGCCCACCAGGAGAACCTGGAGCAGTGGCTCCGGGAACGCGGCGCGGCGACGGCGAAGGCGCACGGCCTGTCGCGCGGGCGACTCGCGGAGGCGTTCCGGGTGGTCACCACCGGCTGAGAGCGATCAACCGGACCGGACCTCCCGTCCCGGAGGGCCCGTCGGCGCGCACCGGACCACCTGCCGGCACCGACGAGACGGACCCTCAGCCGGACCGACGGGACGGCCCCTCAGCTGACGCCCGCGGCGGAGCCGGCAGCGCCGCCGGACCAGACCCCCGGCTGGACGACGTGCGCCGTCCGGTAGCCGACCAGCCGGACCCGGAGGTTCGACCGCGCCGAGCCCGTGGTCAGCTCGATCCGCCCCGACGGCCCCAGCCGGACGATCCACCGCGTCGTCACCGACCGGCCGGGGGACACGGAGAGCCGGGTGTCGACAGCCGTCGTTCCGGTGCCGCGCCAGCGCCTGCCCAGAGCCACCCAGGTGGATTGCTTCGCCCCGCTGGCCCGCACCTCGAGGACCGCCTCGGCGATCCCCGTGGGCACCCGGCCGCCGGAGACCGTGAGGCGCAGCCTGCCCTTCGTGGGGACCTGGCACGGCAGGCCGCCCGGCGTCCCCACCGCCGTGGTGTTCTGGAACACGGTGATCGGGGCGATGCTGCGACGGGGCCCCCTCGCGGGCACGAGCACGGGCTCGCTCGGCACCGGATCCGTGGGGCAGGAGGGGATCCCGTCGGCGAGGGTCCACCAGGTGCCCTGCCGGTTGGCGCCCCGCCAGGACAGGCTGATGTGCACGTGGTTGCGGTGGCAGGAGGTGTCGTCCTTCCGCCCGGTGCGCCGGGTGAGGCAGCCGGAGTACTCCGTCCAGCCGGCCGCCGTGTCCCAGAGGTAGAGCTTGCGGCTGTTCCAGATCACGTACATGACGCCGAGCCGTCGGGCCATGGCGTGGGGGTTGCCGTGCCGGTCGGCCGCGAGCAGCCAGCGGAGGAAGGCGTCGGCCTTGGCCCGCTCGTCGGGATCGCGGACGTCGGTCATCCAGTCGACGGCGCGGCCCTCCTCGTGGCCGCTGTCGTTGCCGGTGCAGCCCCGGACGGTGTTCGTCACGATCGAGGTGCCGTAGGTCCTGCGCAGCAGGTCCCTCAGGTCACGGGCCCCCGGCTTCTCGACCGGCCAGCACCCGGACTCGCGCTCCCAGGTCGCGGGAGGCTCGATGAACGACGGGAAGTCGGGGTTGGGTCCCGGCACGGCCATGGTGGCAGCCGAGGACGACGCGCCGGTGACGTCGCCGGTCGCGGCCTGTCCCCCGGCTCCCCCCTGGGCCAGCAGAGCCGCCGTCAACGGGACGACGATCCAGCGCCATCGGGTCCTGGTCCTCGCGGGGGCAGCCATGACCAGCTCCAGCCGTCGGTTGTACGCCGCGCCCCGAATCGTCACCGCCCCCTGACGCCTTGATGCTCCGATCGGGTGCGCCTGAGCCGGGCGGGTGACCCCGCCGACGCCTCACCTGCGCTCCCCGATCCGCCCCTCCGACCCGGCATCCCCGGACGGGCGAGCCGCCGCCCGTCACGCCTACCCCGATCGGACGACCGCCCGAGGATCAGGCGGCCGTCACCAGAGTACGGCGATGACGACGTTGAGGATCGTCAGCCCGCCGATGGCGTGGAAGATCCCTGGAGCGACCCCGCCGTCCGGGCCGCTGCCGGCCCTGCGGCGGTTGACCCAGGCCAGACCGACGACGACGAGCGTCACCAGCAGCTTCACACCGATCTTCGCGTTGTTCACGTCGTCGTCCCCCGCCCCGGCCTCGTGCAGCCCGACCAGGACGACGCCGGTGACGAGCTGCAGGAGCGCCCCGTGCACCATGCCCGGGAGGACCCGGGGGGTGCGCAGGGTGCTCGACCACGAGCCGACGATGGCCGCCATACCGAGCAGGTGCAGGACGACGACGATGCCGAGGAGGAGGTCCATACGCGCATGCTAGGGCCAGGGTGGTGACCACGGCAGCTCGTGCGAACCGGCGAGCGGCGGTCACAGGCGGCGAACGACAGTCACCTGACGCAGCGGTCGGCGGTCACAGCGGATGACGGTCAGCGGCACATGGCAGGCGGCGGTCGACGGTCACAGCAGGCGGCGGTCGGCGGCCCAGCGGGTCAGCTCGTGCCGGTTGGAGAGCTGGAGCTTGCGCAGCACCGCGGACACGTGGGTCTCGACGGTCTTCACCGAGATGAACAGCTCGCGGGCGGCCTCCTTGTAGGCGTAGCCGCGGGCGATCAACCGCATCACCTCCCGCTCGCGCTGGGAGAGCCGGTCCAGCTCGTCGTCGACCGAGGCGACCTCACCGGCCCCGGCGCCGAACGCGTCGAGGACGAACCCGGCCAGCCGCGGCGAGAACACGGCGTCCCCGTCGGCGACCCGGCGGATGGCAGCCGCCAGCTCCGGGCCGAGGATCGACTTGGTGACGTAGCCGCGGGCACCAGCACGGATGACGGCGATGACGTCCTCTGCGGCGTCGCTGACACTGAGGGCGAGGAACCGGACCGGGGGCTCGGCCGCCAACAGGTCGGCGCAGCGCTGCAGCACCTCGCGACCGCCGGGCCGGACGGTGCCGCCGGGCAGGTGGACGTCGAGCAGGACGACGTCGGGCCGCTGGGTGTGCACGAGGTCGACGGCCTCGACGACGTCCCCCGCCTCGCCGAGGACCTCGATACTGTCCTCGTTCGCCAGCTCGGTGCGGACCCCGCTGCGGAACATCCGGTGGTCGTCGACGAGCACGATCCTCACCGTCATGGCCTCTTCCCTTCGCCTTGCCCGTCCCGGCCTGGTCGCGCCGGCGTCGTTGTCGTCCCGCTTCCGTGCGTCATCCCGGTCGTCCCGCACCTGCCCGGCCGCTCTCGTCGGGAACGGTGAGGCGGACCTCGGTACCGTCACCGGGGACGCTGACCACGCGCGCGGTGCCTCCGTGCCGTTCCATCCGGGCCACGATCGACTCGCGGACGCCGAGCCGGTCGGACGGGACGGCGTCCGGGTCGAACCCGGGGCCCCGGTCGCGGACGAACGCCTCGACCCCGGACGGGCCGCACTCGACGTACACCTGCACCGAACCGCCACCGTGCCGGGCCGCGTTGGTGACCGCCTCGCGGAGCGCTGCGAGCAGGGCCCCGGTGCGCTCGTCGATGGGCCGGTCGCCGACGGTCACGACCTCGACCACGGCGCCGTGCAGATCCTCGACGTCGGCGGCGATGCACGGGACGGCGGTGGCGACCGTGGTGGCCTCGGCGGTGGGGCCGCCGTACAGCCACCCGCGGAGGTCACGCTCCTGGGCCCGCGCCAGCCGGGAGACCTCGGCCGGGTCGGCGCTGCGACGCTGGATGAGGGCCAGGGTCTGCAGCGCCGAGTCGTGCAGGTGCGCGGCGATGTCGGCCCGCTCGGCCTCGCGGACCCGCTCGGCGCGCTCGGTGTCGAGGTCCCGCCACAGCCGGATCCCCCAGGGAGCGAGCACCATGCCCGCCCCGCCGAGCACGGACAGGGCGGCGACCAGGGTCCTGCCCATCTGGGCGACGTCGCCCGTCGCACCGACGACGAGCAGCAGGATGCCGACGACGACCAACCCGGCACCGCCGACGACCCGGAGGGCCGCCATCCGGGTGCCGCCGACCCCGGCCCGCTCGGCCCAGCGGGTGCGCTCGACCTCGTCGAGCTGGGTGTAGGCGACGACGGCCCCGACCGCGACCACGACCAGCGGCAGGACGACGTCCGGGCGCACCAGCCAGCCGAGGCGCAGCGTGAGCAGGTACAACCCGCCGAGCAACAGGGCCGCGCCGATCATGAGGTCCGTGGACAGGGGCCGCCGTCGCACCTTCCCGCCGGCCATGGAGTCCACCGTCGGCTCAGCCACTGAGCCCACCGTCGCCCCGGCCACCGTTGCGGCGCCGGCAGGTAGCCCCGAGTTGGGGGCGGTACCCGCCGTGGGCACCTCACGACCGGGACCCACGCCCCTGACCTGTGCGGGAACGCTTGGAGGGAAGCCACCGACAGGTGCGCCGCTGCCCGCAGGCATACCCCCGCCCGCAGGCATACCTCCACCCGCAGGTAGACCGCCGCCCGCGACTGCCGCGCCGCTGGCGGGCGCCCCACCGGCGACCGGGGCCAGAGCCCAGAGCCACACGTAGACGATGACGCCGAAGCCTCCGAGCGCCCCGCCGATCAGCATGAGGATCCGGATCTCCTTGACGGAGGAGTCCAGGTGCTTCGCCAACCCGGCGCACACCCCGCCGAGCATCCGTCCCTCCCGCGGTCGCACCAGCGGCGGCCGCTGCGGGGCCGGAGGCAGCGGCGGGTGCACTCCCTGGCTCACGTGCCCCATCGTCACACGTGTCCCCTGCCCACGACCTCAGGGACGAGCCCTGACGATCCCCTGATCTGCCTCTGTCCCTCACCTACGAACCCAGTCGCGACCCCAAGCCAACCGGGAGATGGATCCCGCGATCTTCGCCAGGGTCCGCGACGCAACAGGTCCAGCCAATGGCTGCAGTACACGGGGGGCGCCCGTAGTCGAGTAACGCCGCTCGTGTCAGCTAACGTCGGTGACCGCGGGAACGGTCAGATCACCAGGGAAAGCCGCCTCTCCCGATGGACCAACGGCCGCTATGACCGCCTCACGAACGTCATCGACCATAAGCTCATCCTGAACCAGGACGATGACCTGCGGACGACTGCTGACGCGTGGATTCAGGTATGGAGTCGAGGAAACGCGAACACCAGGTGCGATCCACCAAGTGGCTAATCTCCCCGAGGCAACTCGGTCGATCTCCATGTCCGTGAACTGCTCCGCCACTGCCGAGGGCTCCGCACCGACAATCGAAGCGTATCTCCACCCCTGAACGTCCAGCCAAGCAGCACCGTGCTCAAACATCAGTTCGCAGGAGTCGAACAGTGGTGAGAACTCGCCCGACCAAGAACACCCGACGACACCCTGGGAATCGATGACGAGAGCGCACTGCAACGCATCGCCGTCGGCACCTCGGAAGACCACTTCCCCGGCTTCCGTCCTCCACATCGGGTCGAGCCCACATATGCCGCGACGCAGGTTTCCCTCAAGGGGCCCGCCAAGTACCGGTACCGAGACACCACCCCAGTCCACCTGGAACTGGCGAGCCAAGGCGATGACATCCTGGAAAGAAGGGTCCCCGGGAAACGCAACATCACGTGTCGCCTCCGAGCACCCATTACCCACTGAACCCGAGTCGCCGACACTACCGCGCCTGACAACCAGTTCCCTCCCCCGATCAGACAGCCTTGCCGGCTCTTCGTAGTTCAGCGTGATCCCCGGTGGTAGAGGGCTCGTGGCCCTGCGCTGGGATGGGAGTTGTTGAGACAACCTTCCCTGCGAGGACCACGAGCTGTGATCGAGCCTATGGGCTTGCCGCGTGATGCTGTGAGCGTGCTGTTCAACCTGCCTGGATACCGTGTGGTCGAGGCCATCGAGGAGGTCAACGACGCGGGCGATCGGGTTCGCCGGGTCGTCGTGGAGGCCGAGGACGAGGAGGTGGGCTGCCCCTCGTGCGGGGTGCTGTCCTCGCGGGTGCACCAGTGGAGCGCGCAGCGGGTCCGCGACATCCCGGTGGCCGGTGCTGTGGAGGTGGTCTGGCGCAAGCGTCGGTTGGTGTGCGCGGAGTCGGCCTGCGCCAGGCGGACGTTCACTGAGCACACCGATCAGGTCCCTGTACGGGCCCGCACGACCGGTCGGTTGTTGGAGGCGGTGCTGGCCGCGGTCACCGGCGCTGGGCGCGCGGTCAGTGAGGTCGCCTCCGCGCACGGGGTGTCGTGGTGGACCGTTCAGGCGGTGGTCAACGCGGCCGCGGCCCTACACGACCAGGAGTCGTTGCCAGTGGTCAGGCGGCTGGGCATCGATGAGCACCGCTACCGGTCGGTGCGGTTCTTCCGCGACCCCGCGAGCGGGGCCTGGCGGCGGTATGAGCCCTGGATGACCACGTTCGTCGACCTGGACACCGGCCGCCTGCTCGGCCTCGCCGACGGACGAGACAGCCAGGGCGTGCGCGGTTGGCTGGCGGCCCGCCCGCAGTCCTGGCGCGATCAGGTCCAGGTCGTGGCGATCGACCCGTCGGCGGCGTTCCGCAAGGCACTGCGCGAGCAACTGCCGCGGGCGGCGGTCTCGGTCGATGCGTTCCACCTGGTCAAGCTCGCAGGCGACATGCTCACCCAGGTGCGTCAACGACTCGCCCAGCAGACCAAGGGCCGCCGCGGCCGAGCGATCGACGCCTCCTGGGCACACCGCCGGCTCCTGCTCCGCGCCGGTGACACCCTCACCAAGGCCGGCCTGGCGCGGCTGCGCGACACCTTCCGGCGCGATGACCCGACCGACGAACTCGGTGCCGCCTGGGGCATCAAGGAACAGCTACGGCGGCTGCTCAAGACTGCCAGCCTCGACGGCGCCCACACCGAGAAGATGCGCCTGGGTGTCCTGGTCACCGCCGCGGACATGCCCGAGACCGACCGGCTCTGGAACACCGTCTGCGCCTGGTGGCCCGAGATCGAAGTC
>JAAYAH010000096.1 GCA_012719445.1 Actinomycetales bacterium
CTCGGGCTGGCCGATGGGCTCGAGTCGGCCTATGAACTCGGGCTGGCCGATGGGCTCGGAGGAGTCGTGGTGGCCGGACCCGGCCGGGAGCCACGCGACCACGGAGGATCCCCCAGCGGCAACAGGTGCCACGACGACAGGTCCCACGGCGGCAACAGGTGCCACGACGACAGGTCCCACGGCGGAACCACTGACAGACCCCGACCCCGGAGCCCTGACGATCACGATCGCCGGGTACCGAACCGGAGGGTTCCCGCTCCCGCGGCGCTGTCCGGATCCGTCCGGCCGTGGCACCGCCACCCGCCCACCGGGTGGTACCGAGCCACAGCAGATCTCCTTCCCCGACGGCAGGGCCGTCTCCGTGAGGACCGGGACGCCGCTGCGAGCTCACCTGCGGGATCTGCTGTCCGGGCCACCGGGAGCGGGGACGGCAGCGGCCGTGGAAGACCTTCTGGCCTCCGACACCACCGATCTCGACGACGCCGCGGTGGTCGACCTGATCGCCGCCGCGCACCGGCTGACCTCCTGGGCCACCGCCTGTCACCTCAACGCCATCGCACACCTGACCCGCCGGTGGTCGGAGGCCGCCCGACCCGCTCCCGGCCGCAACGGCCTGGACACCGAGACCGCCGCCGACCTGGCCCACCGGGCCGTGGTCGCCGAGACCGCCCTGGCCTGCGGCATGTCGGAGTACGCGGCCCAGGCCCGGACACAGGCCGCCGTCGAGCTGACCACCCGACTGCGAGACACCCACCGAGCCCTGTCCACCGGCGCCCTGGACTGGCCCCGGGTCCAGGCCATCACCAACGCCACCGCCTATCTCGACGACACCACCGCCACGGCGGTCGAAGGCGCTGTCCTGCCCGAGGCGCCAACCCAGAACGTGCCCGCCCTGCGCCGCTGTCTCGCCCGCGCCGTCCTGGCCGCCGACCCCACCACCGCCGCACAACGGCACGACCTCCACCGCGCCGACCGCCGCGTGACCTACACGCCTCTGCCCGAGGGCATGGGCGAGATCTGGGCCTACCTCACCGCTCCCGACATGCTCACCGTCAAGACCTGTCTCGACCACCTCACCCCCACAGCTCCCGGCGACGACCGCACCCGTGACCAGCGCCGAGCCGACACCTTCGTCGAGGTCTTCCTCCGAGCGGCGAGTCCACCCGCCCCCGTCACCAGCCCCGGCCCCGACTCTGCCCCCGTCACCAGCCCCGGCCCCGACTCTGCCCCCGTCAGCGGCCCTGGACGCACCCCCGACCCTGTCCCCGTTCCCGTCGCTGTCCCCGGCGCGGCCGCGCTCGACACCCGCCCGCCAGCCCCTGGCTCACCGAGTACCAGTTCTCCGGGCACCGGTTCACCGAGTACCAGTTCTCCGGACACCGGATCGGCACCCGCCGACACCGCGACCGGCGACTCCGACAACGCCCGCGGTTCACGTCCCGACAAGGCCCGGACCGACGAGGACCGAGCCGACAAGGACAGGACCAGCGAGGACCGGACTGGCAACTGCAGAACCGGCGCGAACAGAACCGACGATGCCCGAGCTCTCCGGCGCACGCCTTCGCGCCCCCAGATCGTGGTCACCATTCCCCTGGCCGCTCTCACCCACCCCGACCAGCCCGCCCTCGCGGACCTCAGTGACTACGGTGCTCTCCCCATCACCGCAGTCACCGACCTGCTCACCCGAGGCACCTGGCGCTGCGCTGCCGTCGACGACCACCAGACCCTGCTCGGCCTGGGCACCACCACGTTCACGCCCAGCTACCGACCCAACAGCCCCACCCGACGCCACCTCACCCTCCGCGACCGCACCTGCACCTTCCCCGGCTGTCACCAGCCCGCCCACCACTGCGACCTCGACCACTCCACCCCCTACCCCCACGGCCCCACCTGCGAGTGCAACCTGATCACCCTGTGCCGTCATCACCACCGCCTCAAGCACCTGGCGCGGTTCCATGTCCGACCTGCCCCACCGGGTGAGCACCCACCCGGCACCCTGGAATGGACCACCCCCACCGGTCACCGCTACCACCGACCACCAACCCCGCTCACTCCCCCGACCACGGCTGCCCCCGGTTACGCCCCGACCGCGGCTGCCCCCGGTTACGCCCCGACCGCGGCTGCCCCCGGTTACGCCCCGACCGCGGCTGCTCCCGGTGACACCCCGACCATGCCGACGACGATGGCCAGGAGCACAACCGGTATCGCGGGCGCACGCGGTCGAGCAGATCCCTCCCGGCCCTTGCCGACCGACGGTGACGATCCCCCACCGTTCTAGCGCGCCCACAGCAAGCCCTTCTCTCTCCAGCGGCCCCCTGCTCCAGCTCTCTCTCCAGCGGCCCCCTGCTCCAGCGGCCCCCCGCTCCAGCTCTCTCTCCAGCGGTGCCCCGCTCCGGGCACCGCCTCCTCCTCATGCCCCGCCTCGCCGAGCGTCACGGGCGGGCGTCGCCGGACGACTCTCCCTGTCCGATCCCCGGCGTAGCGTTCACGCATGACTGATCTGCTCGCCCGCGCCGACCTGCGGAGGCTCCTCGCCGACCTGCCGGGAGTAGTCGACACCCCGGACCGCGCCCTCGCCCTCTCCCTCCACGCACCCTCCTTCCCCGCCGCCGTCCAACTGGTCTCCCTGGTCGCCGAACAGGCCGAGGAACTGGACCACCATCCCGACCTCGACCTCCGTTGGCGCACTCTGCACCTGCGGTCCAGCACCCACTCCGCGGGAGGAGTCACCGGCCTGGACGTCGAGCTCGTCCGGCGGGTCCTCGCCCTCGCGGGACAGGTGGGCGCCGAGGTACGGGACGCCCCGGAGTCCTTCATGATCGCCATCGACTGCGTCGACACCGAGGCTGTCCGCAGGTTCTGGGCTACCGGGCTGGGCTATGTGAGCTTCCCTGACGCGGCGGCGGGCGACACCGATCTCAGGGACCCCAACGGGCGCGGGCCCCTGATCTGGTTCCAGCCCATGGACCCGCCGCGGACCGATCGCAACCGGATCCACTTCGACGTCGTGCTGCCGGATGTCGAGGCGGCGGAGCGACGGGTCGCGGAGTGTCTCGCCGCGGGCGGGCGAGTGGTCACCGATGCGCACGCGCCGTCGTACTGGGTACTCGCCGACCCCGAGGGCAACGAGCTGTGCGTGTGCACCGCGAGCCAGGACCAGGCCCCGGCCCAGAACTGACCCGCCGAACGACCCTGAGCTGGTCCGCTGAACGACCCTGAGCTGATCCGCCGGGCGGCACTGGTCCGCCAGATGACACGGCGCCGATCCGTGGGCACCGATCCGTGGGCAACACGGCACTGATCCGTGGGCAACACGGCACTGATCCGCCGGACGGCGCCAGCGACGGTGTTCCGACGTGCCCGCCGACGGCCCCCCGGTACGGCCGTCAGACCACCGCGTGCACCTCGGCGAAGTGGCAGGCCACCGGGTGGCCTCCACCGCGGTCGACGAGCGCGGGGACCTCGACGGTGCAGACATCCTGGGCCTTGAAGCACCGGGTCCGGAACCGGCAGCCCGACGGTGGGTTGACCGGGCTCGGCACGTCGCCGACCAGCCGGATCCGCTCCCGGCGGCTCTCCTTCTCCGGGTCGGCGATCGGCGCAGCGGACAGCAGGGCCTGGGTGTACGGGTGCATCGGCCGCTCGTACACGTCGTCCCGGGTGCCGATCTCGACGATCTTGCCGAGGTACATGACCGCCACCCGGTCGGAGATGTGCCGGATCACCGACAGGTCGTGGGCGATGAACACGTAGGCCAGGCCCAGCCGCTCCTGCAGGTCCTGCAGGAGGTTGACGATCCCCGCCCGGACCGAGACGTCGAGGGCGGACACCGGCTCGTCGAGCACGACCAGCCGGGGTTCCAGGGCCAGCGCCCTCGCGATCCCGACGCGTTGCCGCTGCCCCCCGGAGAACTCGTGCGGGTACCGGTTGCCGTGCTCCGGGTTCAGCCCGACCAGCCGGAGCAGCTCCGCGACCCGCTCCGGGCCGGTGCCCTTCGCCCACTGCCTGTGGATGCGCAGCGGCTCGGCCACGATGTCGTTGACCGTCATCTTGGGGTTGAGCGAGGCGTACGGGTCCTGGAAGACGATCTGGAGGTCGCGCCGGACCTCCCGCAGCGCCCTGTTGCCCAGGGTGGTGAGATCGCGACCGCCGTAGAGGACGGCGCCCGAGGTGGGCCGGTGCAACTGGAGGACCGCCCGCCCGGTGGTGGACTTGCCACAGCCGGACTCCCCGACGACCCCGAGGGTCTCCCCGGTGTCGACGTGGAAGCTCACCCTGCTGACCGCCTGGACGTGACCGATCGTCCGGCGCAGCAGCCCTCCCTTGATGGGGAAGTGCATGACGAGGTCCCGGACCTCGATGAGGTGCGGGGTCCCGGTGTGGGCCTGATCGGCAGGGGTGGGCCCGGTGTGGGTCCGCCCAACCGGAGCCTGCCCGGCGGGGGGTTGCCCACCCGGAGCCTCCCCGTCGGGCACCCGGTCGGTGGGAGAGGTGGTCATCGGATGCCGGCCCCCGTCCGGAAGAAGGTCGTCGGGTCGTCACAGGCCGCGAGGCGGTCCCAGTGGTGGCAGGCCGCCAGGTGGTCGCGCCGGTCGGTCTCCTGGAGGTCGGGCTCGTCCACGATGCACCTCTCCTGGACCAGCGGACAGCGGGGCGAGAACGGGCAGCCCGGTGGCAGGTTGATCAGGGACGGCGGGGCACCGGGGATCGGCCGCAGCCGGTTCTCGGTGGTGTCGAGGGTCGGGATGGACCCCAGCAGCCCCGCGGTGTACGGCATCCTCGGCGTCGTGAACACCTGAGCCGTGCTGCCGAGCTCGACCTCGCGCCCCGCGTACATGACCAGGACCTGCCCGGCGACACCCGCGACCACCCCGAGGTCATGGGTGATCAGGATGATGGCGGCGTTCACGGCGTCCTTGACCTCGATGAGCTTCTCGAGGATCTGTGCCTGCACCGTGACGTCCAGGGCCGTCGTCGGCTCGTCGGCGATGATCACGTCCGGCTGGTTGATGACCGCCATCGCGATCATCACCCGCTGCCGCATCCCTCCGGAGAACTCGTGCGGGTAGGCGGACAGCCGCTCCGCCGGCTTCGGGATGCCCACCAGGTCCAGCATCTCCGCCGCCCGGTCCATGGCCACCCTGCGGGACACGGCCTCGTGCGAGCGGACCGCCTCGGCCAACTGGTCACCGACGGAGTACACCGGGTTGAGCGCCGTCATCGGGTCCTGGAAGACCATGCCGATCTTTCGACCGCGCAGCGACCGCCGCTCCCGCTCCGGCAGCGCGAGGACGTCCCGCCCGCGGAACACGGCCCGCCCCGAGACCCGCGCCGACATCGGCAGCAGGCCCATGACGGCGAGCATCGAGACCGACTTCCCCGAGCCCGACTCGCCGACGATGCCGAGCACCTCGCCCTCGTCGAGGGCGAAGGACACCCCGCGCACGGCGTGCACGGTCCCGTCGTCGGTCGGGAAGTCGACGGCGAGGTTCTCGATCCGGAGCAGTTCCGTCGGGTCGGCGCCGGAGGTGCCGGACCGCTGGTCCCGGTCGTTGCCGAACCGTTCTCCGGTCATCATGCACGCACCCGGGTCTGCTTGGGGTCGAAGGCGTCGCGCAGGCCGTCGCCGATGAAGTTGATCGACAGCGCGATGGCGATGATGAACAGGCCGGGCCACCAGAACAGCCACGGCCTGGTCATCGACGCCGTCTGGTACACGGAGACCAGGACGCCGAGCGAGGTGTCCGGCGGCTGGACGCCGAGCCCGAGGAAGCTCAGCGCGGTCTCCAGCAGGATCGCCGCCGAGATGATGAGCGTCACGTTGACGATCACCGTACCGATGGTGTTCGGCAGCAGGTGGCGCAGGATGATCCGCGGTCCGCTGGCCCCGAGTGCCCGGGCGGCCTCGACGAACTCCTTCTCCCGCAGGGAGAGGAACTCCCCGCGGACCAGCCGGGCCAGTTGGACCCAGACCACGAGACCGAGCACCAGGCCGAGAACGACGATCCCGGCACCGCTCCACCTGCGGCTGACGACAGCGGCGATCACCAGGAGCGGGATGGTGAGGAACACGTCGGTGATCCGCATCAGCACCCCCTCGGTGATCCCGCGGAAGTACCCGGACAGGGTGCCGACCAGCAGCCCGACGAGCATCGAGACCAGTCCGACGACGAAGGCGATGATCAGGCTGCGCTGGGTGCCCCGCATGGTCAGGGCGAAGTAGTCCTTCCCGACGTTGTCCTGCCCGAAGGGGTGCTCCCCCACCGCCAGCCCGTCGCCGTCGACGAAGGGCAGCAGGTCCAGCGTCATCTGACCGCCGTCGACCACCGGCGCCGTCCGGGTGTAGTCCTTGCCCCACCAGCCGTCCACCGGCCCGAAGCCGATCGAGGTGAAGGCGAGGAGGATGACGGCGACGAGCACCGCCAGCCCGCCCATCGCCCCCCGGTGGCGGAGGAACCGCCGCCGGACCATCTGGCCTGAGGTACGGGCCGTGACCGTGAACTCCCGTTCCGGCTGGTCACCGACGGGGCCGAGCGCGCCCGGCGCGAGCGAGGGCGCCTGACCCGGACTGGTGTCTGTCATCTCGTCGATCCTCCCGGCACCGCGTCAGGACATTCTGATCCGCGGATCCAGATACGCGTAGGCGATGTCCGCGAGCATGTTGAAGATCACGATCGAGGTGGCCGTGAGGACGAAGAAGCCCATGACCGGGTTGGGGTCCGACCTCTCGAGCCCGTTGATGAACAGCGTCCCCATGCCCTCCCAGCCGAACACGTTCTCCGTGATCACGGCACCGCCGATGACACCGCCGAAGTCGATCGCCATGAGCGTGGTCACCGGGATGAGGGCGTTGCGGAAGGCGTGCCGCATGACCACGGTCCGCTCGGTGAGCCCCTTGGCCCGTGCCGTCCGCACGTAGTCCTGGCTCATCACCTCGAGCATCGTGGCCCGGGTGAACCGGGCGTAGGTGGCGAACGAGATCAGCATGATCGCCAGGGTCGGCAGGGCCAGGTGGGTGACGGTGTCGATGAACCGCTGCCAGAAGTCGCCGGTGAAGTTGGGGGTGTCGGAGCCGATGGTCGCGACGATCCGGCCGTTCACCCGTTGGGAGTAGCCGTGCACCGCCGACAGCGCCCGGTCGGTGAACACCAACGTCCCGGTGAGCAGCCCGGTCAGCACGGCCGCGCGGGCCGCCTGGGGCTTGTCCAGTTGGCCGAAGACCATGCCCAGCCCGATGCCGATCGGGACGGTCGACGCCGCGAGCAGCAGGACCACCGGCCAACTGGGGTCCTCGAGCACCCCGGCCAGAACGAACTGGGCGATGATCCCCACGCCGGCCGCGGCGAGGGAGGCGTGCAGCACCCCTCGGCGGTGCAGTCCGGAGACGAGTTCGGTGACCCCGACCGCCGTGCCGAGGGCGAACACCGTGACGAGCCCCGGTCCGAGGGCCGGGTAGGTGAACCAGTCCACGGCCAGGAGGTAGAGCAGGAGCAGGACCGTCACGGCGCAGGCGACGCCGAACACGGTCAGCCGCCGCCGCCGTTCCCCGCCGATCACCGCCGACCAGGTGAGACCGGAGAGCAGCCCCAGCGCGATCATCGGCACCGGGCCGATCCTCGGGTCGGCCAGCCAGTCGTTGAACTCGATGGCGAGGTACTGCTTGAGCAGGACGGCGACCCAGAACACGGGGAGGGAGAAGAACAGGAAGGCCGCGAAGGTGATGGTGTAGTCGAACCCGCTGTACTGGCGCAGGGCCGAGACGATCCCGACCGTGACCCCGATGACGATCGCGACGACGACGGCGACCAGGACCAGGCGCAGCGTTGCACCCGCCGCGTTGCCCAGCAGCACCTTCACGTCCTGGCCGGTCTGGTTGGTCCCGAGGTCGCAGCCCTGTCCCGGGACGACGCACTTCGCGACGCCTGCCAGCCAGGTCAGGTAACGCTGGGGGATGGGCTGGTCGAGGTGCATCCTCCGGGTCCGCTCGGCGATCTTGTCCTCCTTGTTGGGGGACTGATCGGCGTAGAGGTCCTCCAGCGGGTCTCCGGAGATGGCCACCAGCCAGAACACCAGGGCGGTCGCTCCGAGCAGGATGAAGAACGACACGACGAGTCGTCGCACGATGTAAACGATCACTGTCCCGCCTCCACCGACCACCAGCGCTGATGCAGCCTCGGGGCCGGGAGCTGGAAGCTCCCGGCCCCGAAGTCGGGATCACCCGCCGGTGGTCCCGTCAGACGTCGAGCCTCACTTCGCTGCGAGACCCCACTTGTTGCTGTTCCACATGAGACCCGCCTGGCTCGCGTTATACACGAAATTCTCGCCGTTGGAGACCGTTGCGAGGATCCCGGGGAAGGCGTAGACGGGGATGGTGGCCAGGTCCTCCCAGAGGGCCTTCTCGACCTGGATGATCAGCTCCTCCTGCTTGTCCTTGTTGAGCTCCGCGTTGAGCTTGCTGATGAGGTCGTCCACCGTGGGGCTGGTGTACTTGCCGAAGTTGTTCCCACCGTTGGTGGTGTAGGTCGAGGACGACCCGGTCACCAGCGGGGAGCCGGCCCAGGCGAACATCGCGATGTCGAACTTGCCGTTGAAGAGGCCGTCGGCGAAGAAGGACTCGCTCCCCGCGTCGACGATCTTGAACCCGGCCTGCCCGCAGGAGTCACGGATGAGGTCGACCTGGGAGGTGCGCCGCGGGTTCGGCGTCTGGTACGCGATCCGCACCGTCATCCCGGCCTTGCCCTTGGACTCGAGGATCGACTTGGCGCCCTCGACGTCCAGGGCGTCGTGCTTCGTGCCGACGATCGCGTCCGCGACCTTCTTGTAGTTGGACTGGAAGGTGAAGACGTACCGGGAGTTCTGGATCTGCGCCTTGGGGTTCTGCGGCTTGATCAGGTTGTCGACGATCTGCTGGCGGGGCAGGCACTTGGTGAACGCCTCGCGCAGGTCGCGGTCCTTGAACGGGCTGTTGTTGCGCAGGTTGAAGTCCAGGTGCTCGTAGGTGAACTGGTCGCCCGTCGTCACCTTGATGCTGTCGCCGATGCCCTCGAGCTGCTTGAGCAGTTCGGCGTTGGGCTGCGGGTCCATCGCCTGGATCTCGCCGTTCTGCAGGGCCTGCGCCTGCTGGTCCTGCTTGATGAACCGGATGACGATCGTCTCGGCGTTGGGCGGCGTGCCCCACCACTTGGGGTTCGCCTTGAGGGTCAACGACTGGCCGGCCTGCCACGCGCTGAGCTGGTAGGTGCCGGAGGACGGGCTGATCTCGGGCTTCAGCTCACCCTTCTTGTAGACCCACGCGGTGTTGTAGAACTCGCCGGCCTTCTTCAGGGCGGCCTGGTCGTCGCCGTCGACCGCGGCGATGATGTCCGGGACGCCGGACTCCTTCTCGACGATGTGCGCCGGCATCATCGAGCCGCCACCGAAGAGGGCGACCCAGTCGGCGAACGGCTTGGTGTAGACCAGGGTGAAGGTCTTCTCGCCGTCGGCGCACTGCGGCTTGTCGGCGTCCTCGTAGCCGACGGTGCCCGCGGAGGAGAACACCGCGATGTCGTTGCCCTCGCTGTCCTTCTTGCCGGTCTTGTACTTGCCGTTGTTCGCGGCCCAGCCCAGGACGGCGTCGTCGCAGTCGATGGGCTCGCCGTCGGACCACACCGCCTTCTGGTTGAAGGTGTACTTCACCGTGAGCGGGTTGTCGGAGACCTTCTCGTAGGTACCGAACTCCGTGTCCGGCTGCACCGATCCGTCCGGCCCGTAGTACCAGAAGCCGCGCAGCACCTGCTGCAGGGGCACGGCGTTGAGGCTGGCGTTCTGGTCTGCCGTGTTGGGGTTGTACGCCTGGAACTCCTGCTCGTAGGCGTAGGTGATGGTGATCGGCTGGGTGGAGGCGCTCGGCTTGGCCCCCTCCTCGTCCTTGTCACTGCCGCTGGTGCAGCCCGTCAGAACCACAGCGGACGCCGCGGCGACAGCGAGCACCGTGCTCATACGCTTCGTGCTCAACCTTCATCCTCTCCGATGCAGTACGGTGCCAGAGGGTGCCGGTTCGGCCCGAAGGATCCTCGACGGCCCATGACGGGCAACGGCCGCGACCGGCGTGCGACCATCCTCGACAATAAATCTTGCTGTGAGCTGCGGCGCAAGCACCCGGACCGGGCGTTACCGAGATGCAACCGGGAGTGGTAGCCATCTGCCGATCGGGTGTCGACACCCTGTCACACAGGGCACATCAGGGACCGCCGGGACCCCCGCCGCCCTGTCACCGGAAGGCGGGTGATCAGGCAGGCGTCCGCAACGGCAGCCTCGCCCCGGCCCGGGTGGAGCGGCCGTGCCGGCGGACGAGCCAGTTGGTGAGGTCCTCCGCCGGCAGCGGCCGGGTGAGGTAGAACCCCTGCGCGAAGTGGCAGGCGGTCGCGGCGAGGCTGTCGAGGGTCAGCTGGTCCTCCACGCCCTCGGCCACCACCCGCAGGTCGAGACCCCTGGCGAGATCGACGACGGACCGGACGATGCTGGCCGCGGCCGTGTTGCCCGTCATCGGCAGGACGAAGGACTTGTCGATCTTGATCTCGCTGACCGGGAGCTGCTGGAGGTAGGACAGCGACGAGTACCCGGTCCCGAAGTCGTCGATCGAGAAGAGCACGCCGGCCCTGGCCAGCTCGTCGAGCACCGGGATGGTCTGCTCGGGATCAGCCATGATCCCGCTCTCGGTGATCTCGAAGGTCAGCCGGTCCGCGGTCACCTCGTGGGAGGCCAGCACGTCGACCACCCGCTCGGGCCAGGACGTGTCCCGGAGCACGTGCACGGACAGGTTCACGGCGACCCGGATGTCCAGGTCCACGGCCTGCCAGACCCGGCTCTGCCGCGCGGCGTCGTCCAGGACGTAGAGGGTCAGCTCGTCGATGAGCCCGGCACGCTCGGCCACCGGGATGAACTCCTCCGGCGGCAGGCTGCCCAGTTCGGGGTGGTTCCACCGGACCAGCGCCTCGACCGCGACCACGCCACCGTCGGTGAGCCGGGAGATCGGCTGGTAGTGGACGTCGAGGTGGTGGCCGGCCAGGGCCGCCCGGAGCTCCCCCGCCAGGCGCAGGCGACGCTCGCAGTTCCAGTCCGAGCGCGGGTCGTACAGCGCCACCCTGCCGCGGCACCCCTTGGCCGCGTACATGGCGACGTCGGCCCGGCGCAGCAGGGTCGCCAGGTCGTTGCCGTGCTGGGGACGTACCGCGATGCCGATGCTGGCGTCCACCTCGAGCGGCAGCGCTCCCAGCCGCAGCGGGCCGGTGACCGCGGAGTGGATCCGCTCGGCGTGCTGCACGGCGTCCTCGGCCCCCTCGATCCCCGGGAGGAGGACGGCGAACTCGTCCCCACCGAGCCGGGCGACGAGGTTGCCCGTCCCGACCGAGCGCAGCAGCCGGTTCGCGACCTCCTGGAGGAACTGGTCGCCGGCGTCGTGGCCAAGGGTGTCGTTGACCTCCTTGAACCGGTCGAGGTCCATGAGCAGGACCCCGACCTGCTCGTCGCCGTCCAGCGCGGACCCGACCTGCTGGGCGAACAGGGTCCGGTTGGGCAGACCGGTCAGCGGGTCGTGCAGTGCCTCGTGCTCGCGGGCGCTGACCTCGGCGTGCAGCCGCTCGATGAGGCGACCGTTCTCCAGGGCGATGCCGGCGTGCGAGGAGAGGGTGGCGAACAGCCGGGCGTCCTCGGCGTCGAAGGTGTTCAGCTCACCGAGCCGGTCACCGACCATGATGATCCCGATGACGCCGCCGGGGCTGGTCAGGGGCGCGATCATGCAGTCCCGAACCCCGAGCCGGGCGAGCATGGCCCGCTCCGCCGGGTCCCGGGTCGTCCGGGGGATGACGACGGTCTGGCTCTGGGCGAGGACGCTCTGGTGAAGGTCCGCGACCGGACCGCTGCGGAACCCCTCCAGGTCGAGGAGCATCCGCCCGCCACGGGACATGCAGATCGGGTCCTCGCCCTCCGCGGGGAGCACGACGACCGCGGCGCTGTCGGCCCGCAGCAGGTTCAGGGCCTCGTCGAGGACCTTGTCGACGGTCTCGGCCGGTCGTGCCGGTGAGCTCGTCCTCCGGGTGAACCGGTAGAGCATCTCCAGCCCGGCGTACCGCTTGGTCAGGCTCGTGTACCCCCGGTATGCCGCGATCACCACCGCGATCACCAGCACCAGCGGCACCAGCGCCGCCCGCTGGTCGACGAGCAGCACGGCGGCGATCACCGCGAGGGAGGCGTTGCAGACCGCCGTCACCCCGGCGGCCAGGAGGAGCTGGCCGGGGTCCGCGCGTCCCCCGTGCCAGCAGACGACCGTCCAGACCACGACGACACCGAGCAGGGCGGCGCTGCTGACCGCGACCAGGGCCGCCCCCCAGGTGGAGGGGACGGCGACCGCGGCGTCCCCGGCCAGGAGCCGGAAGACGGTCATGGCCAGGCAGGTCTCCGCCGAGAGCAGGCTGAGGTTGAAGACCAGCTTGCCGGGGGTCTGCCGCTCCTTCGCGATCAGCGCGACGGCCTCGCCCACGATCCTGGCCAGCACGAGCTCCCGCGGCGAGGTGAAGAGCAGGCCGAGAACCAGGGGCACCTCGCTGACGGAGAAGGCGTGGGCATCACCGCTGACGTTGACGTGGAAGACGAAGACCCCGGCGATGGCGAACGCGGGTGCCAGCTGCCACCAGGTGAGCACCTGGCCGTCGACGGACTGCGCGGTGTCCGGCAGCACCGGGTACAGCAGGAACAGGCTGAGCCCGAAGAGGAAGGCACTCAGCATCGAGGTCCTGGTTCCCGGGAGCGGACACGGCCGGCCGTTGCCGAGACGCCACCGGACACGCGATCGACGGGACCGTGTGCGTCCGTCCGGCACCAGTGCGGAGTCCATGTCCCGTCCAGTCCTAACCGTCGCGCCGACTCGTCCCTGAACCTCCCTGCCGACCCCGCCCGGCTCGTCCGTCAACGTAAAGTAAGGACCCGGACACGTATCGTCGTCGAGTGCCTCGGCCCGCCGCCACCCGTCCGGGTGAGACGGCAACCCACGGTCGGGTGAGTCGTCACCCGATCACCACTCCATCGGCGTCCCCGTCGGTGTCACGGACGGCGCCGGCCGCTGCCCTGCGTGGTCCGGCGCGGATCGCGACCGCACGGCCTCACTCCGCCTCGCACAGCTCCTGGAGCCGGGACAGGTCGGCGTCGAGGCGGGCGACCAGCCCGCGACGCACGAACGGCGCGAACGCCCAGGACAGCGGGCCGCCGACCCGGACCGACAGCCGCACGGTGAGCCGGGTCCCCGACGCGACCGGGGTCAGCACGTACCGCGCCCGGATCCGGAGCCCCCTGCCCGCCAGCTCGAACTCCATCGACGTGCCAGGGACGTGGGCGCTCACCCGGCCGCGCACCTCGAGGCTCCCGGAGCCGTCCCGGATCACCTCGCGGAACTCGGTACCCACCACCTCGGTGCCCGCCCGGGTGATCTCGTGCTCCGCGACGTCGGGCTGCCACCGCGACGCCAGGTCCGGGTCCTCGATCCACCGGAAGACCGCACCGGGTTCAGCGGCGATGTCACGCGAGGCGCTGATCCGCACGACAGGCATCCTCCCCCGGGTGTGTCCTCCACGTCACCCGGCGACGGTCACGTCACCCGACGACGGCCGCGCGGATCGGCGGCACCGCGAACAGCTCTCCGACCCAGCCGCGCAGCTGCGGGAGGGCCACCGTCGGGAGCGTCAGGTGGTCGGCCCCCTCCACGGGCAGGTAGACGACGTCGTTGCCGGCCCCGGTCAACTGGGCGACGGTGATCGCGGTCAGGGCGGAGAGTGGGTCGTCGACCCCCTGGGCGATCCGCACCGGCCGCGGGTAGCGCGTGATCGGCACCTCGTCCCGGGCCATCAGGTCGGCGACGAGGTCGGCGGACGCCGCCGGGTCACGGTAGACCTCACCGTTGGTGACACCGGCCACCGCCGGGGCCAGGTCCGGCACGCACAGCGTGCGCGCCAGTTCGACCAGTTCGAGCCCGCGCGGCGTGAAGACCTGCTCCGGGACGAACCGAGCGGGGAACCGCAGGCTCGCGGACGTCGCCCAGTACAGGGCGTTGAAGTCCACCGGGACGTACGGGTCCCGGCTGACCGGCGAGGACATCTGGATCCGCCACTGGGACACCGGGGCCAGCGCGATGCTGCCGCGGTGGTCGAGGGACGGCGCGTACCCGGCGGCCGTCGCACCGGTGAAGAAGGCCGCGTACCCGCCCATACTGTGCCCGGCGACCACCCAACTCCGGGACAGCGGCGCGATCCGGCGCGCGGCGCGCACGATGTCGATGACGTTGTACGCCTCGGACAGACCCTGGGACGGGAAGGTCGGCCCGGGAGTACCGAGACCCTCGTAGTCCGTCGCGACGATCGCGTACCCGTCGGCGAGCAGGGCCTCCAGGACCACCTTCTCCGTCACCCAGTGCCCGGTGACCGACGGGGCGCAGGTGTCGGCGACCCCCGTCGCGCCGTGGGCGTAGCTGACCACCGGCCACCCGCCCCTCGGCGGCTTGCCCGCCGGTACGTCGACGGTCCCGGTGACGACGGTGGACCTGCCGTTCCAGGACGTCGACCGGTACCACAACCTGACCGAGCGGCCGCTTCCCGCGAGCCGCAGCCCGTCGGCGAGCGGTGCGACCCGGACCACGGTCCCCGCCCCGCGGGCGGCCGGGACCGGCGGAGCCGGCCGCTCGGGCACCGCCGGGGCCGGTGCGGCCTGCGCGGGTGCACCTGCCGCGCCGGACGCTGGCGACGACGAGGCCGCCGTGGACGACGGCGCGCCACCGACCACGGTGACGGCGACCGCGGCGAGCAGGGCCATGGACATCGGGAACCGTCGCGCCGACATACAGCTCTCCTCTGGCAGATCACCCAGGGGTAATCAGGGAAGACTACGGACGATCAGCGCGCATCCTAGTCTCGGATTCTCGTTGCAGTCGATATCCGTGACGCGGCTTCGACCACGGTTTGTTTTCGCACCCGTTCCGCCCCGACACGATGTCTCCGCAGCTCAGCGCCGCACGACAGGCCATCAGCGCCGCGCGACGGGTCATCAAGCCCGCGCGGCGCCTCGACGGCCCGGTGAATATCACCGTCACGGCGTATTCATTGTCCCCGGCCGATTACCAGCCCATTCCCGGAGCGGATCCGCGAGGCCATTGCGCCGGGCGCATTCCCCGGTCCCCACCCGTGGATCACCGTGGACGCCGCGGGTCCGTCCCGGCCCGACGGCTACGACGGGCCGTCGAACAGCCTGCGGCGGACGAGGACCCGGTGTGCCTCGGTGAAGCCCAGGCCGGCGTAGAACGCGTTGGTCCCCGGGTCGTCCCCGGTACCGAGGATCATCTCGACGGCCCCGAGGGCCGCCACCCGCCGGATCCCCTCGACCAGCAGCGCCGCGGCCAGGCCCCTGCGCCGGTGGGCCGGGTCCGTGCAGACGGGCTCGACGATGCCACGCCGGTTCTCCGGGTCGTAGGTGACGCCGACGAACGACGCGAACGCCCCGTCCGGTGTCTCGGCCACCAGGTGCAGCTCGGCCCGGTAGGCCGGGGACCGGGTCAGGGTCGCGAACCACGCCGCGGTGTGGCTGGACCGGCCGAACCCCGCGTTGAGGACGTCGGCCACCCGCTGGTGGTCCACGGCATCGCCGGGCCGCAGACCGCGGATCCGGTAGCCCTCGACCGGACGTCGGTCCGGTGGCGAGCCCGGTTCGAGAGGCATCCGCCGGCACATCTCGTTCCACACCGGTCGGTATCCGCGCCGGTCGAGCAGGTCCAGCCGGTACTCGTCGTCCTCCAGCGCCGGGACGTCGAGCCGCAGGCCGCCGCCGTCGGCGGGAGCGGCGAGATTGGCCTCGGCCCAGGCGACCATCTCCGTCTCGAGACCGCGATGGTCGGGATGCACCTGCAGGTGCGCGTCACCGCGACCGTCCTCGCTGAACACCGCGCCGACCAGTCGGTCGTCGCCGAGGGTCCACAGCCGGACGTCCGCACAGGGGCCGCGTCGGGCCCTGTCGTCGTCGGCGTGCTGCCAGAACCAGCCGTCCAGCCTGCGGACCTCCCAGTTCAGCCCGAACGGGGTGATCGGATAGCTGGCCACGAGGAGCTCGCGGACCAGCCGGTAGTCCCGCTCACCGCGGTAGCCCCGGCCCGTCGCCGCAAGGTCTCCGGAGAGCGCCGTCGGCATGAGCACCTCACCCACTGATCCGCCCCGACCCCCGAGGTCCCCGACGACGATACGGATCCGCGCTCCCGACGGACACCGGTTTTTCGCGCCCGTCGGACACCGGTCTGTGTGCGCCTGCCGACGTGTCGCCACCCGTCGGCGCACCGCGGAGCCCTGCTGCCTTGGGTGAGGGCATCGAGGTGTCCGGATCCGGTGCCGTCGCGGCGATGAGTCCGCCGTGGCGCGCAGGTCTACCTCCCGACCGAGGCGACCCCCTCGTCCGGGAGTGGCGACCACCTCATTCGGGAGTACGACATGGGCCTCATCGACATCGAGCTGTTCGCGACCCTCGACCTCGTCGGGCAGGCACCGGGCAGCCCCGACGAGGACCCCCTCGGGTTCCCGTTCGGCGGCTGGCAGGCTCCCCTGCTGGACGAGGTCGCCGGGGCGCAGGTCGCCGCGGCCTACGAGGGCACCGACGCCCTCCTGCTCGGCCGAAGGACGTACGACATCTTCGCCGCCTACTGGCCCCGTCAGGAGGGCGGCGAGGACGACGAGATCGCCACCCTCTCCAACAGCGTCCCGAAGTACGTGGCCTCCCGCGGCCGTCCCGACCTCTCCTGGGCGGGGTCGACCCAGCTCGGCAGGGACCTCGCCGGTGCGGTGCGCGAGCTCCGCGACCGGCACGAACGCGTGAAGGTCGTCGGGAGCCTGAACCTGGTGCAGACCCTGCTCCGCGAGAGGCTCTTCGACCGTCTCGACCTCTGGGTGCACCCGATCGTGCTCGGCGTCGGGAAGACGGTGTTCGACGGCGGCGCGGTGCCGACGAACCTCACCCTCCTCGAACCGCCGGCGGCCAGTCCGACGGGCACCGTGCACCTGCGGTACGGGCTCGCCGAGGGCACGCCGGGGACGGGAGACATGACGGCGCCCGATCGCGGCGTCCGGGACGGCGGCTGACGCCGCCCGCACCGCACCGCACCGGAAGGGTCCGGACCAGACCGCGCCACACCGGGAGGGTCCGGACGGTCCATGCCGCCCGGCATGCAAGGATCACAACATGGGGATCGACGGCCGATCGGAGTCCTTCACGGGCGCCAGCCGGACCCTGACCGTCCTGGTTCACGGCATCGAGGGCAGCAGGCTCGACTGGCTGGAGCGCGGTGGGTACACCAAGGGAGGCGACCTCACCGACCGGCTCAGCCGCCTCGGTATGTCCTGGGTGGCGTGCGATCTGTACGGCCACGGCGACTGGCCCGCCGAGGAGGCCGGCTTCTCGCGGGAGGACATCTCCGACGACCTCTACCCGGTCTTCCTCCGTCGCTCGTCCGAGGCGATCCGGCAGGCGATCGCGACGGCGACCACGCAGGCAGCAGTCGATCGACTGAACGTCGTCTCGTACTCGGCCGGCTGCGACGTCGCGGTCGACGTCCTGAAGACCTCCGTGGGCATCCCGGTCGTGTCGTTCCTGATGGCAGCCCCGGTCCCGCACCGGGAGTTCGACGACGAGTACTCGCTGCACAACAACCTGGAGGTGTTCGCAGGCCGGACGGTAGGGGTGTTCTGCGGCCGTCAGGACGAGTACGTGTCGTTCGAGGAGATCTCCTGGTTCTTCGACCAGCTCCCCGACGCCTCCAGACACAGGTGGGACTACTCGTCGGGACACGCGCTGCCCGTCGCCTGGGTCGACGACGCCGTCGCCCTGCTGCAGCGCTGCGACGAGGGACGGTCGCCGACCACCTGACCTGTTCCGGCCACACCTGCGCCCCGGCATCCCGGGCACCGTCGCCGTCGTCGCCGCCGCCGGATCACTCGACCGGTGGGCGCGGGGCGGACCCACCCGACGCCGGATCGCCCAGCCTCTGCAGCAGGGTGCAGAGCGTCTCGCGCTCCTGCCTGGTCAGCGGCTCGAGGAACTCGTCCTGAACCTGCTGCACCACGACGTCCAGGCCGAGGAGAAGACGCCGTCCGGCGGGAGTCAGGAGCACCCGCTTCCGACGACGATCGCCGGGGGCGGGCTCGCGGCGAACCAACCCCCGCCGTTCGAGCTCGTCCAGCCCCAGCGTGACGTCGCTGCGGTCCAGCGCGACCCGACGGCCCACCTCGATCTGGCTCGCGGGACCGAACTCCTCCAGTGCCGCCAACAGCCGGTAGTGATGGCCGCGAGTGCCGGACGCCGCGAGCGCGCCGGCGAGCAGGCCGTGCGCCCTGGTGTTGGCCTGTGCCAGCAGCCAGGTCGGCCGCGTCCGGAGGCGACGTGGGGTGGTGCGGGCAGGCTCGGCCACAGGGCTCAGATTAGCAGTCCGTTGGCGCGGCCAACGAAGTAGCCATATCGTTGGCGCAGCCAATGAATACGAGATCCTGAGGAGACCGGATGGCCTCGCCACCCCACCCCCTGCCGGCCGCCATGGGCCGCACCGAGAACGCCCTGCGCGCGCTCCTGATGAGAACCCTCACCGGGACACCCGTCCACAGCTACGAGGAGTGGGTGACCCTCAACCTGATCGACAGCCGAGCTGGAGGCGTTGACGACGACGCCGAGGCACTTCGCGGCGTCCTGGCGGTCGACCGGGCCTCTGCCCGGTTCCTCCTCGACGACCTCGTGGCGCGGGGCCTGCTGCTGAAGCACGACGAGAGGAACCACGTTCTCTCCCGCGACGGGTCCGACCTGCTCGCGGGCCTGCGATCAGCCGTGGCCGGAACGAGCCGACGCCTGCTCGACGGCCTGGCCCTCGATGACCTCGCCGTGACCGTACGCACCCTCGACCGGATCCGCGCACGAGCTGACCACGAGCTGGCGAACACCCCTGGCGGGCACGGCTGACATCGCTCCGCACGGTGCCCCGTCAGGTCGTCAGGCTTCCCGAGGCCCACCATCGGAGGTACATCTCCACGTTGGCGGCACCCCACGTCCGGCTGTTGTCCTCGTGGTTCCAGGTGAAGACGTCGTCGCGGTCGACCGGCGGAAGGATCAGGGCGAACTGATCACCGTTGCCCGCGTCGGCGAAGAAGAGCACGGGATCGAAGGGCATGTAGAGCTGGGCGAGTTCCGCGTCGGTGCGGAACCGGATGTTGTCCACCACGATGCGTTCGAGAGGCCAGACCAGACCGCTTCGAGAGGCCAGACCAGACCGCCGTCGTACACGTCGAGGATCCCGTCCGACTCCCTCAGGACCGTTGCGAACTGGTCCGGTATCCGGTGCCCGAGCCGTTCCTCGGCCTGGCGCAGTCGCCCTTCGGATGCCCCGGCAGCGAACGTGGCCCCCGGGTACAGCTCCGTGACGAGTTCTCTCCACACACTCTCGATCATGCCGTGTGACAGCCCAACGCCTGGGCAGCCTGATCGCGGGACTTGACCCCTCGTCCGAGCCCGGACGGCGCCGACGAGCCAGCGATCACTCGTATGTCCACTCATCAGAGATGCTCTGAACCATGCCTGCACTCGTTGCGCCGTTCCTACCCGCAGGGTCGCTCTCGGCCCGACCCCAACCACGTCTCTCCGGCCGAGGGCTGAGTCTCCGACCGTGGGCGGACGAGGACATCGAGGGACTGGTCACCGCCTACACGGATCCGGACATCCAGCGCTGGCACCACTGTTCCCTCGACGCGGAGGAAGCGGCCGAGCTGATCCTCCACTGGCGGAAGGCCTGGGACACGGAGGGAGGCGCCTCGTGGGCTGTCGTCGATGCCGACGACAGCCTCCTGGGCCGAGTGGGGTTCTGCGGGCTGCGCCTCTCGGAGGGCGTGGCAGAGATCTCCTACTGGGTGCTGCCCGACGCCCGACGTCGTGGAGTCGCCACGTCCGCGGTGACGTCACTCGCCCGGTGGGCGTTCGACACGATCGGCCTGCAGCGACTGGAGATCCGGCACTCCGTGGCGAACGTCGCCTCGTGCGCGGTCGCTGTGGCGACGGGGTTTTCTGAAGACACCCGTGAACATACCGGTCGTGTCGTTCCTGATGGCAGCCGCGATCCCCCACCGGGCGTTCGATGACCGGGCGACTCGCCAGCAGATGACCCGCCGCCCGGATGCCCGGCCCCTCCGGGCGCCTTGATCGACGTGGCAGGGATAGCGTGTGGCAGTGGCCGCCAGAGTTCTTAAAGGCGACGTCGTCGCGTTTCGCCTGGGTGCCCACCACCTCACCGAACGATGGGGTGAAAACGGGCTGCTCGACGCGGCCAGCCAGTGCGAAGTTCAGAACAGCCCGCCCGGGGCTGCACTGATCGCCCTGCACGCCAGGGTGCGGGACCTCACGCAGGAACAGGTGACCGACGCCGTCGCAGAGGAGAAGAGCCTGCTGCAGACCTGGTGCGTGCGCGGCTCTCCGTTCTACTTCCCGACCTCGGACGCACCGGTGTTCACCACCGGCGTGCTGCCGCCGACCGACGAGGCGATGAGCCACTTCGTCGCCGGCGTCGAACCGGCGCTGGACAGCCTCGACATGAGTCTGACCGAGACGGTCGAGCTGACCGGCACGGAGATCCGCCACGTGCTGTCCGGGCGCAGGCTCGCCATCAACGAACTGGGTGCGGAAATCGCCAGAAGGATTGCTCACGGACTGCCGAAGAAGCAACGTGACATTTGGGAGGACAAGGGTCCCTACGCCCCGGACCAGCCCCTCGGTGAGGGTGTCGTGCATTTCTGCATCCGTATCCTCACGTTGCACCGGGTCGTCTGTCTCGCGCCGCGCGTCGGGAACAAGGCCCCGTTCGTCCTGGTCGACGAGTGGCTTGGCCATCCGATCCCGGACGTCGACCCGTCGACCGCGCGCGCCGAACTGCTTCGCCGTTATCTGCACTGCTACGGACCCTCGACACGCGGGCACTTCGCCGCGTGGGCGGGTATCCGTGCCGGTGACGTCGACCCCTGGTGGAGCCTGGTCGAGGACGAGCTGACACAGGTCGAGTTCGGCGGCGCTTCGTGGATCCTCACGAAGGATCTCGACACGCTGCGATCGGCGCCGATGCCGACGGGGGTGCGGCTACTCCCACCGCATGACCCGTACACCCAGATGCGCGACCGCGACACGATCGTCGACAAGGAGTACCACCGGGACGTGTGGAGGACGGTCGGGGACCCGGGCACGGCTCTCGTCAACGGCAAGATCATCGGCATATGGCGTCAACGCAGGAGCGGTCGGAGGCTGACCATGACCATCAAGACGTTCGGCCCGCTGCCGGGCCGGGACAGGAAGTCGCTGCGGAACGAGGCCGAGCAGGTCGCGTCGTTGCGAGGCATGTCGTCCGTGGACGTCGAGTTCGGTACCTACTGACCCTCCTCACCCCCGGCACCCGCGCGATCGCGCCGCCGCGCCCGTGATCCAGCCGGATGCCCGACGGGCCGAGCTGGTCGAACGTGAAGCACCGGTCGAGAGCCCGGGACATCACCGCCTCGATCCGGTCCAGCCCGGCGTCACGGTCCGGGCGTCACGGTCCGGATCGGTGAGCGCCCTCCCGGCCGGGCTGTGCCGGAGACCGATCCCGTTCTCGTGCGAGACCGGCTGCACACGTTCCCGACCACCAGCAACAAACCCGCTGGTCACGAGTCCGCACCAGCGACCGGGACGAGACCGTGGCCCACGCCGGGAACACCGGCGGGCTCGGCGGGACCCTTAGGCAGACGTATCTCTACACGTTGAAGCGGAACTCGACCACGTCGCCGTCGGCCATGACGTAGTCCTTGCCCTCCATCCGGGCCCTGCCCCGAGCCCTGGCCTCGACCATGGACCCGGCCTCGACGAGGTCCCCGTAGCGGACCACCTCGGCCTTGATGAAGCCGCGCTGGAAGTCGGTGTGGATCACTCCGGCGGCCTGGGGCGCCGTCCAGCCCCTGCGGATCGTCCAGGCCCTGGACTCCTTCGGGCCCGCGGTGAGGAAGGTCTGCAACCCGAGGGTCTCGAAGCCGACCCGCGCGAGCTGGTGGAGCCCTGACTCCTGCTGGCCCACGTTGGCCAGCAACTCCGCGGCGTCCGCCGGGTCCAGCTCCACCAGCTCGGCCTCCAGCTTGGCGTCGAGCACGATCGCCTCGACCGGCGCGACGAGATCGCGCAGCCGTGCCCGGAGCGCGTCGTCCACGAGGCCGTCCTCGTCCACGTTGAAGACGTAGAGGAAGGGCTTGGTGGTGAGCAGGGACAGCTCACGGATCGCGGCGAGGTCGATCCCTGCGTCCGCAGCCCCGGCGTGGAGGGTCGTGCCCTTGCCGAGCAGCTCCTGCGCGGCCCGGGCCGCCTCGAGCACCGCCCGGTCGGTCTTCTTGCCCTTGACCTCCTTGTCGAGGCGCGGGACGGCCTTCTCCAGGGTCTGCAGGTCGGCGAGGATCAGCTCGGTGTTGACCGTCTCGATGTCCTCGGCCGGGTCGATCCGGCCGGTGACGTGCACCACGTCCGGGTCGGAGAACACCCGGATCACCTGGCAGATCGCGTCGGCCTCGCGGATGTTCGCCAGGAACTTGTTGCCGAGTCCCTCGCCCTCGCTGGCACCCGCCACGATGCCGGCGATGTCGACGAAGGAGACCGTCGCCGGGACGGTCCGCTCGCTGGAGAAGATCTCGGTGAGGACGGCGAGCCTCGGGTCGGGCAGCGAGACGACGCCGACGTTGGGCTCGATGGTCGCGAAGGGGTAGTTGGCGGCCAGCACCTCGGCCTTGGTCAACGCGTTGAAGAGGGTCGACTTCCCGACGTTCGGCAGGCCGACGATGCCGATGGTGAGTGCCACGGGGGTCAGTATTACAGCGCGGCGCGGCGCGGCGATGTCGGTGCCCGGTGGGAGCCTGTGCGCATGGACGCCGCGACCCTCCTCGCCCTCCTCGCCGGCGCCGTCGCCGGGGCCGTCGGTGCGGCGCTCGTCGTCCGGCTGCTCGCCAGGGCCAGGGAGGCGGCCCTGGTCACCGAGCGGGATCTGCTGCGCGAGCGGGTCGGCGACCTGGAGTCCGCCACCGACGCCGAGCGCGAGCTCGCCGCGACGCTGTCCCCGCTCGCCGCGACGGTCCGCCGGGTCGAGGAGCAGGTCCACGTCCTGGAGCGCGACCGGGTCGAGCAGTTCGCCCGGCTGACCGAGCAGCTCACGGTGGTCCAGGCGGGCAGCGAGGCTCTCCGCGTCCAGACCGCGGCCCTCGCCGGAGCGCTGCGCTCCCCGACGTCCAGGGGCGCGTGGGGGGAGGTGCAGCTGCGGCGGGTGGTGGAGCACGCGGGCATGCTGCCCCGGGTCGACTTCACCACCCAGGCCGTCGGCACAACCCCGGACGGCGTAGGGGTTCGCCCCGACCTGCTCGTCCATCTCCCCGGTCACAAGCACGTCGTCGTCGACGCCAAGGCACCGCTGGCGGCGTTCCTCGAGGCCAGCGAGGCCGCGGACGACCCGGCCCGGCAGGCGGCCGCGGCGACGGCGCACGCGAGGGCGCTCCGCGGGCACGTCGACGCGCTGGCGGCGAAGGAGTACTGGACGGCGTTCGACCCCTCCCCCGAGGTCGTCGTGTGCTTCGTACCCGGCGAGGCGTTCCTCGCGGCCGCCTGCGCCGCGGACCCCGCGCTGCTGGAGCACGCCATGGCACGCCGGGTCGTGCTCGCCACCCCGACGACGCTGCTGGCCCTGCTGCGGACGGTCGCGTTGACCTGGCAGACGGAGGCGCTCTCCGGCAACGCGAAGCAGCTGTTCGACCTGGGCAGGGAGCTGTACACCCGGCTCGGCACGCTGGGCGGGCACACCGAGCGGCTGGGTCGGAGCCTGCAGCGGGCCGTCGACGACTACAACGGCTTCGTCGGCACCCTCGAACGCCGGGTGCTCGTCACCGCGCGCCGGATGCGTGACCTCGACGTGACGGACCTCGGGCTCGACGAGCCGGCGGTCCTCGACGGGGTGGTGCGCCCGCTGACCGCCGCGGAGCTGCTCGACGCCGCCGTCAGACCGGGGACGCCTCCGTGACCGGCCGTCCGCGAAGCTCCTTCGGCAGGGAGAACAGCAGGCTCTCCTTCGCGGTGACCACGTCCTCGACGGCGCCGAACCCGCGTTCGGCGAGCCAGACCAGCACGTCCTG
Source organism: Actinomycetales bacterium (assembly GCA_012719445.1). Lineage (GTDB taxonomy): Bacteria > Actinomycetota > Actinomycetes > Actinomycetales > Kineosporiaceae > JAAYAH01. The sequence continues at coordinate 24,210 of JAAYAH010000096.1, forward strand.
GACCAGTTCCTCGGGCACGGAGGCACCGGAGGTGATCCCGACCGTGGCGACCCCGTCGAGCCACGCCTCGTCGATCTCGTCCGAGTTGTCGACCCGGTGCGCCGAACCGGCGCCGTGCTCCAGGGCCACCTCCACCAGTCGCACCGAGTTCGAGGAGTTGCTCGACCCGACGACGATCACGAGGTCGGACTCCGTCGCGATCCGCTTCACCGCGACCTGCCGGTTCTGTGTGGCGTAGCAGATGTCGTCGCTGGGCGGGTCCTGCAGGGTGGGGAACCGCTCTCGCAGCAGGCGCACGGTCTCGGTCGTCTCGTCCACCGACAGCGTGGTCTGGGACAACCACACCACCCGGGACGGGTCCCGGACCGTCACGGCGGCCACGTCGTCCGGGCCGTCGACGATCTGGATGTGATCCGGGGCCTCCCCCGCGGTCCCCTGAACCTCCTCGTGACCGGCGTGCCCGATGAGCAGGATGTCGTAGTCCTCGGCGGCGAAGCGCACCGCCTCCTTGTGGACCTTGGTGACCAGGGGGCAGGTGGCGTCGATGGTCCGCAGACTCCTGACCGCGGTCTGCTCGTGCACCGACGGCGCCACCCCGTGCGCGGAGAACACCACGATCGCGCCCTCGGGCACGTCGTCCGCCTCGTTCACGAAGACCGCCCCGCGCCGCTGGAGGGTCTCCACCACGTGCCGGTTGTGCACGATCTGCTTGCGGACGTACACCGGCGGGCCGTGGCGCTCCAGGGCCCGCTCCACGGCGACCACCGCCCGGTCGACCCCTGCGCAGTACCCGCGCGGAGCGGCGAGCAGGACCCGGCGCGGGAGGCTCGCCCCCGGCGCGGTGGAGGTGGGCGGCTCGGCTGCGGGCTGGGTCACGGACGCCTGCTGGTGGTCGGGCACGTCGCCATCGTAGGTTCCCGCCCCCGGCCGGGCATGTGGTGATCTCCGGACCTTCACCCCGCCTGCACAGCCCCGTGCCGGGTCCGGGGCCGGCATCCCCAGGTCAGCGCGCACTTCCCCACGACGATCACGGCGAGGACGGCGGTGGCCGTCCGGGCATCGACCCCGGCCAGCACCGCGACGGGGAGCGCCAACGCCGCGACGCCCGCCACGGCCAGCACGACGAACGACCAGCGGGACCCCTGGTACCGCCTCGGCCTGCCCCGGTAGTCCCTGGCTTCGGAGAGCTTGTGCATCGCCAGGCCGAGCACCCACAGGACGGCGAACGTCGCGCCCCCTGATGCCAGGTGGGGGATGCCGTCACCGGCGAGGACCGCCCAGAACCCCACCAGGGCCAGCACGGTCACCACCCGGGAGAGGACCACGACCACGACCCGCCACATCGTCAGTTCCCTTCCTTCGCACGCCGCAGGGGGCGCGGCAGCCACCAGTTCCAGTCACCGAACAGCGTCATCGTCGACGGCAGCAGCAACCCCCTGACGACGGTGGCGTCCACGAGGACCGCGACCGCCAGCCCCAGGCCGAACTGCTGGATGTTCACGATCCGGATGGCGAGGAACCCGGCGAAGACACACACCATGATCGCCGCTGCGCTGGTGACGGTCCGCCAGGACGCCGAGACCCCGGCCGCAACAGCCTCGGTCGGCGGCAGCCCCCTGCTCCTGGCCTCGCCGATCCGGCTGAGGATGAGGACGTGGTAGTCCATGGACAACCCGAACAGGATGGCGAAGATCATCACCGGGGTCGACGCGTCGACCGGACCGGGCACCACCCCGGTGAGGCCGGACAGGACGCCGTCCTGGAAGACGAGGACCAGGACCCCGAGGGCGGCACCGACCGAGAGCAGGTCGAGCAGGATCGCCTTGACCGGGATGACCAGCGACCGGAAGGCGACCAGGAGCAGCAGGAAGCTCAGCCCGAGCACCACGGCGACCACCAGCGGGGTCCGCACGGTGAACCAGTCCCGGGCGTCGAGGGCGGCAGCGGCGTCCCCCGCCACGTACACCCCGGTGCCCTGTGCCCCCGGGCCCTGTGCCCCCGTTGTCCGCGTTCCCGCGAAGGCCGCGGGGACGAGCTCCCGCCGGACCCGCCGCACCAGCTCGTGGTTGACCTCGTCGTTCGGGCTGCCCGAGAGCCCAAAGGAGACGACGATGATCTCGCCGGTGACGAGGGTCCGCCCCGGACCACGCACTCCCGGCTGCCCGGCCACCCGGGTCACCAGCCTCCGGACGGCAGCCTGCCGGTCCGGCGAGCCTGCCGCCGTGACGACGACGTCCAGGGTCAGGGCCGCGCTCCGCGGCAGCTCCTCCGCCAGGAGCCGGGCGGCGCGGACGCCGTCAAGGGAGTCCGGCATGGCGACGAGATCGGTGCCGGTCGAGCCGAGGCGGATGCCGGCGACCGGCGCGCAGAGCAGGAGGAGCAGGAGCGTCGTCCCCACCGCGACCGGACCGGCCTTCGTAGTGGCCAACCGGATGGCCGCCCCCTGCCGGACACCGCGGCGACCGGTGCGGCGGAGGAACGGCGGTGACCACCGGTCGAGCCTGCGGTCGAGGATCGTCAGCGTCGCGGGCAGCGCGGTGAGCCCACCGGCGACGGAGACGAGGACGACAGCGACGGAGCCGACGGCGAACGAGCGGACGAGCGCGTCGTCGATGATCAGCAACGCACCCAGAGCCACCGCGACGGCCGAGCCGCTCAGCACGACGGCCCGGCCCGCCGTCGCTCCCGCCACGGTGACCCCGTCCGTCACGCCCGCCCCGGCCGCGCGCTCGGCGCGGTACCTCGTGATCACGAAGAGCGAGTAGTCGACGGCGACGGCCAGGCCGATGAGCAGGATGAACTCCATGGCGAACGGGCTCACCGGGACGACGGCCCGGCTGTAGAGCCCCACCAGCCCGATGGCCCCGCTGACGGACCCGAGCGCCAGGCCGAGCGGGACGAGCGCGGCCACGAGGGAGCGGAACGCGACGAGCAGGATGACCAGGGTCAGCGGCAGGGTGATGAGCAGGAGCAGGCCGCTGGTCGCGGTCGCGTGCCGGACCAGTTCACCGGTGAGCAGCGTGGGACTGACGGCGTTGATCCGCAACCCCGGGTACCGTTCCGCGACCCGGTCCAGCACCGCGGGCACCCCGCGCACGGCGTCCTCCACCACGTCGGCCGGTCCGGTGACAGTGGCCTCCACGAGCACGGTGTCGCGGTCCGCCGAGACGAGGGCCCTCGCCACGACGGGGTCGCGCGCCTCCAACGCGAACGGGTCCACGACGGTGACCCGCACCGCCCCCCGCTGGAGGGCCGTGACCTCGGTCACCACGGACCGCACCGCCCCCCGGCCGAGGCCCCGGTCGAGGCTCCCGCCGGGCTCGGAGACGACGATGCCGAGGCGTTCTCCCTGGTCGATGCCCAGGGCACGGTCCCGCAGAAGCCGCCCCGTCCCGGACTCACCGACGGAGGTCGCGTCGTCCGGCGGCAGAGCGCGCTGGCCCCCGAGGGCGACGCTCCCGGCGAACACACCGGCCACCACCAGGCACCACGTGACCAGGACGCGCCACCGGTGCCGCGCGCTCCAGGCGGCGAGCCGTGCCGTGAAGGTCATGACCTGATCGTGCCCGGCCCCGCCGCGCGGAACCCCAGCAGAAAGGATGGTTCCTCCCGCCGCGAACCCCTCGGTGATCCCCTCCGACTGGGTGAGACTGCGGGGATGAGGATCGAGATCCCGGTGTTCGACGGATTCGACGAACTGGACGCCGTCGGCCCCTTCGAGGTGCTGCGCAACGCCGCGCTTGCCGGCGCGAACTGGGACGCCGCGCTGGTGGGCGCCGACGGGCCCGGATGCCGGCAGCAGGCCCGCGACGGGCGGCTGCCCGCGGCCCTCGCGGAGATCGCGCCCTCCGCCGCCTGGACGGCGTCGGTGTGCACCGGTGCCATGCTGCTGGCGGAGGCGGGGCTGGTGACGGGCCGACCGGCGACGACGCACCGAAACGCCCTTGCCGATCTGTCCCTGGCCGGTGCCCTGGTCGTCGCGGGCGCCAGAGTCGTCGACGACGGCGACCTGCTGACGGCCGCCGGAGTCACCTCGGGGCTCGATCTCGCCCTGTGGCTCGTCGAGCGTGAGTACGGTCCGGACGCCGCGTCGACCGTCTCCCGGGGGATGGAGTACGAGCGGCGGGGCGAGGTGTACCGCCGCTCGCGGTGAGCGCTCCGGCCAGCGACCGGCCTCCCGTGTCCACGCGTCCCGGCGGAGCCACCCATGCCGGCTGTCAGACCAGCCCGAGCTCCTGGGCCCTGACGACGGCCTGGGTGCGGCTCCGGGCGACGAGCTTCCGCCGGACGTTGGCGACGTGCCACTTCGCGGTCGCCAGCGACACCACCAGCCCCTCGGCGATCTCGGCGTCGCTCGCGCCCCTGGCCAGCAGCCGGAGGACGTCCAGCTCCCTGGCCGTGGGCAGTTCGACCAGCAGGCCCCCGGGCAGCCGCACCGCCTCGCCGCCACGGCGGGCGCCGGGAGCCGGCCCGGTCCCCGTCGGCCGGTCGAGGGCCGCGACGACCTCGTCGACGAACGCCGGGGCGACGTCCCGGACGAGGGGCAGCAGTCCGGCGACCGCGGCGCCGTCGTCGACGAACCGCCGGACGTAGCCCCCCGGCGCGGCGAGCCGCACCGCCTCGCCGAGCGCCGCCAGCGCCTCGGCCCGGGCTCCGGTGACCTCGGCCGCGGCAGCCCGGAGGACCCGGGCCGAGACGAGGTCGGGGACGACCCCGGTGACCTCTGCCCTGGCGCCCGCCCGGTCGAGCAGGCCGGCGGCCTCCCCTGCCCTGCCCTGGGCCAGCCGCACCCTGGCGACGGTGAGGTCGCGGCCGAGCCGCAAGCTCTCGTGCTCCGGCATCCCTGACTCCGGCGTCCCTGACTCCGGTGGCCCGGACTCCGGCGTCCCGGGCGCGCGGTCGGCCCATCGCGCCGCGGCGGCGAGGTCGCCCTGGAGCAGCCGGATCCTCGCCTCCGCCTCCCCGGCCATGCTCGGCAGCGGGACACCGGCGGCGGCCGCGGACCGGTGCAGGGCCCGGCAGGCCTCCAGCGCGGCCTCCGGAGCACCGGTGGCCTGGCGCGCGAGGGCCAGCTCGCCCAGGGCCCAGGTCGCCAGGACGGCGCCGGTGCCGGAGGACGCCGCAGCCGCGTACCCCAGCTCGAGCTCCCGTCGCGCCTCGGCGAGGTCACCGGCCTCGTACCGGAGCAGGCCGAGCGGCATCCGGACGAACCAGACGATCGGTCGTGGCCTGCCCTCCCAGTCCGCGTACTCCGCGAGCACCCGTCGGCACAGCGCCTCCGCCTCGTCCCTGCGGCCGATCGCGTGCAGGCCGCTGGCCAGCGCGGTGACCGTGAGCACCACCGCCGTGGGTTGCCCGGCAGCGACGGCGGCGTCGACGGCAGCCCGCCACAGCTCGACGGCGGGCAGGTGGTCTCCCGCGGCCGACCGTTCCATGCCGATGCTGAGCAGTGCCAGGGACCGGAAGAAGTCGTCCTCGCCCAGCAGCTCGATGGCCGCGCGGGCGAGCGGCTCCGCCCCGGCCCCGGCGACCGTGGCGAGGAGCGCCTGGAAGGTGAGCAGGCGTCCGGCCGCCGCTCCCCCGGCAGGCGCTGCCCCGACAGGCGCTTCCCCGGCCGCCTGCGGCGCCTGGCCTGCGGTGGCCGTCGCCTCCTGCACGGCTGTCGGTGGCACCGCTGTCGGCTGCCCGAGCAGCTCGGCCAGCCGGCCGGTGAACAGGAACGCCCACGGCCGGAGGGAGGACAGCTCGGGGCTGGCGGCGACCCGCTCCTCCGGCAGGCGCTCCAGCCAGCCGAGCAGGGTGGCCAGCTCACCGGCCTCGAAGGCGGAGCGGGCGTGCCGTTCGAGCAGCCGGACCGTCCTGTCGTCCGCCCCGGCCGCGAACGCGTGCTCGACGGCCTGGTCCCAGAGCCCTGCCCGGTCGAGGTGGTCGGCCACGCGTCCGTGCAGGTCACGTCGCTCGCTCTCGCCCAGCAGGGAACGGAGGTGGTCGGCGAACAACGGGTGGTAGCGGTACCACCGCGGCTCCTGTCCCGCGGACGGCGGCTCGACAGGGGTGAGGAACAGGTTCGCCCGCTCCGCCCGGAGCAGGACGTCCGCCACGTCCGGGCGGCCGATGAGCTCCCCCGCCAGCCGGGGGGTGAACCGCCCGGTGACCGAGGTGCGCGTCAGGAAGGTCCGCAGCTCCTCGTCGAGGCCAGCCATCACCTCGTCGGCCAGGTACTCGAACACCGCAGGCTCACCCCGGAGGAAGTCCTCGACGGCGACCCGCGGGTGGGACCGGTCCCGGAGGCAGAGCGCCGCGAGCTGGAGTCCGGCCGGCCACCCCTCGGTCCCTGCGGCGAGCCGCTCGACGAGGTCCCGGTCGAGTCGCGCGCCGAGAGCGAGTTCCAGGTACGCCTCGACCTCGTCGGGCCGGTACCGGAACTGGTCGGCCCGCAGCTCGACGAGCCGGTCGTGGGCCCGGTACCTGGCCAGGGGGATCCGGGGATCGCTCCTGCTCAGCAGGACGAGGTGCACGAACGGCGGACCGCACCGGGCGAGGAACCGGACCAGGCCGTCCACGGCCTCCGACCGGATCGCCTGGTAGTCGTCGAGCACCAGGACGAAGGGCGCGTCGGAGGAGGCGACCTCGTCGAGGATCGTCGCCCCGATGAGGTCGACGTCGGGGGTGACCCCGGTGGCGACGAGACCGAGCGTCCCCTCGCCGACCCCCGGCCGCACCCGGTCGAGGGCCGCGACGAGATACCGGACGAACCGGGTCAGGTCGGAGTCGGCCTCGTCGAGGCACAGCCACGTCGCGGCGACGTCCCTGGACGCCAGCCATCCGGCCACGGCGACGGACTTGCCGTAGCCGGGCGGTGCGGACACCAGGGTGAGCCGGGTCCTCGGATCGAGAGCGACGTCGAGCAGGGCGCCCAGCCGAGACCGGTCGAGGTGGCAGCGTGGCAGCGCCGGGGCCACGAGCTTCGCCGCGACCAGCGGGACCGCACCGGTGATCGCCGAGCGCCCCGCGGCACCGTTGTCGTGGCCGGTCACATCCACCGGATGGTAGTGACCGCCGGCGACCGGAAGCCCGTGAACCGCCCGGAATCCGCGCGACGCTGCCGGATGACCACGATCTTGGGGTGCGTAGGGTGACGGGGTGACCTCGCCAACCCCGGCGGACCTGCCCGCGACCGCCGGAGAGACGACGGCCGAGCGGCCCTGGCCGGTCCGGCTGCTCGCCAAGCGACTCGGCGACTACATCGACAGGGCCCCGGCGCTCTGGGTCGAGGGCCAGGTGGTCCAGCTCGTCCGCCGGCCGGGACAACCGACCTGCTACCTCACCCTGCGCGACCCGGACGTGGACATGTCCTTCCAGGTCACCGTGCACGTGCGGGTGCTCGACGGGCTCGCGGTGCCGCTGACCGACGGCGCCCGGGTGGTGGTGCGCGCCAGGCCGCGACTGTGGCCCAAGCGCGGCTCGCTCAGCCTCGCGGCCGACGACCTCCGCCCGGTCGGGGTCGGCGAGCTGCTGGCCCGGATCGAGCACCTCCGCCGGGTGCTCACGGCCGAGGGCCTGTTCGACGCCGACCGCAAGCGACGACCGCCGTTCCTGCCCGGCCTGGTCGGCCTGGTGTGCGGCAGGGCCAGCGCCGCGGAGCGGGACGTCGTCGAGAACGCGAGACGACGCTGGCCCGCGGTCCGGTTCGAGGTGCGGCCGGTGGCGGTGCAGGGACCACGCGCCGTCCAGGACGTGGTCGCGGCCCTCCGGGAGCTGGACGCGAACCCCGCCGTCGAGGTCATCGTCGTCGCACGGGGCGGTGGCTCGCTGGAGGACCTGCTGCCGTTCAGCAACGAGACCCTGCTCCGGGCCGTCGCGGGCTGCAGGACCCCGGTGGTCAGCGCCATCGGGCACGAGGTCGACACCCCGCTGCTCGACCTCGTCGCCGACCTGCGGGCCTCGACCCCCACCGACGCCGCCCGCCGGATCGTCCCGGACGTCGCCGAGGAGCTGGCGCGTCTCGCCCAGGCCCGGCACCGGGCGGAGGCCGCCGTCCTCCGACTGCTCGACCGGGAACGCCACGGGCTCGACGCCCTGCGGGCCCGCCCCGCGCTGAGCCTCCCGCACCGCTGGCTGGAGACCCATCGCACCACGCTCAGGGAGCTCGGGTCCCGGTCGCGAGCCGCGGTGCGGAACCGGGTCGACCGGGCCGGGGTCGAGGTGGCCGGCCTGCGCGATCGGGTCACGGCGCTCTCCCCCGCCGCCACGATGGCGCGCGGCTACGCCGTGGTCCAACGGGGGGACGGCGCCGTCGTACGGGACCCGGAGGAGGTCACCGCGGGCGAGCGCCTGCTGGTCCGCCTGGCGGGGGGACGCCTGGACGTCGAGGCGCTGCCACCGTGCCCGCCGGGCGGGGGTCCCGAGCCCGCGGGCACGTAGGGTGACCTCGTGACGACCTCTTCCCCGCACGGCGCGGACCGCGAGCCTCCCGTCTCCGGCCTGGGCTACGAGCAGGCCAGGGACGAGCTGGTCGAGGTCGTGCGGCGTCTGGAGGCCGGCCCGTCGTCCCTCGAGGAGGCGCTACGGCTGTGGGAGCGCGGTGAGGCGCTCGCCGCCCGCTGCCAGGAGTGGCTGGACGGCGCCCGGCGCCGGATCGACGAGCTCGTGGCGGCAAGGGAACGGGGGCAGGAGGAACCACAGGGTGACGGATCGGGTCCGTGACGGGTCCGGTCTGTGACGGGTCCGGTCTGTGACGGATAGCGTCACGGGGTGAATGTCGTGTTCTGCAGCCCCTGGTAGTAGTTCGCCCACCGGGTGGTGAACCGCAGCACCGAGTAGTCGGGATCCGTCCGCCCCTGGGGGTAGTACATCTCCCAGCCCTCCCGCCACAGCCGGTCCCTCGACTCCTGGTCCTGGAGCACCTCCATGTCACCGACCAGCATCAGTCCCTCGTAGTCGGTCTGGTCGACGAAGTAGACGCTCGCGCGGGGATCGGCCGCGAACTGCCGTCGCCTGGCCGAGGAGGTGTTGGTGCTGAACCACACCGTCCGGGCGCCGTCCGTCTCCGTGACCAGTATGGCTTTGATCAACGGGTACCCGTCCGGGCCGTTCGATCCGACCATCGCGACGCCGCTGCGCTCGATGAGGACCAGGGCCCTCCGCAGCGCCTCCTCCTCGCCACGCCCGGCGTCGCGGCACCCCCCGGTGCCGCCCGACCGCCGCCGGCAGGCTCCTCACCAGGGTCTGCAACCCATCGGGGTCGGCCCGACCGGTGACGATCGTGGTCAGCGTCGGCCGGCGGAGCGGCGGGGCAGGTCGGACGCCGCGGTCACCGGATGAGGGTCGGTCCCTGACGCCCGTCGACGAGCCCCAGCAGCGCCTCGGCGATGGCGTCCGGCGGCGGGGGGCAGCCGGGGATGCGCAGATCGACCGGCAGCAGGTCCTCGACAGGGCCCGCGAGGTCGTCCGGCATCCCGAGCACCTCGCGACCGAGCGCGCAGTCGCCGAGCGCCGCCACCCGGCGCGGTTCGGGCATCGCGGCGTACGCCGTCAGCAACGGCTCCCTCATCCGCCGGGTGACCGCACCGCTGACCAGGAGGACGTCCGCGTGCCGGGGCGAGGCCACGATCCCGAGACCGAACCGCGCCAGGTCGCAGAAGGGGCTCGCGGTGAGGGTCAGCTCGTGCTCGCAACCGTTGCAGGAACCGGCGTCGACGTGCCGGACGGCAAGGCTGCGCCCCCGGTCGGGGGGTGGCAGGGCGAGGCTGCGGCGGAGGTGGCGCAGGTCGCGGAGCAGGGCGAACATCAGCGGTCCGCGCAGGCGTAGCAGAGCTCGAAGCTCTTGTTGATCAGAGGGAAGTCGACCAGCAGGTTGCCGGGGGCCGCCGCGGCGACGGACGGCCAGTTGGCGTAGGACCCGGTGCGCAGCCGCAGCCGGGTGACCCTGGCGCCGTCGCTCTCGACGACGCAGGTGGTGGCACCGCGCGGACTCTCCACCCTGCCGACGCCGATCGGTCCGGGTGGGGCACCCCGCTCGGCCGTCGCCGGTTCCACGGGCCGGTCGAGCAGGCCGTCGAGCAGGTCGAAGGTCTGCCACAGCTCCAGCCCGCGCTGTTCGAGCCGGGCCCGCACGTCCCCCGTCGCCCGGTCCGGCACCACCGGCCGGAAGCCCGGGTAGTGCAGCCGGGGTGAGGCCGTGCGGACGTCCTCGGCCAACCCGGCCGCCCGGGCCGCAGGGCCGACCGTGCCGAGCCGGCGGGCCGCCTCGGTCGCCACGACCCCGGCCCCCGGCAGCCGGTCCTGGAAGGAGGCGTTGAACATGAGCTCCCGCCACCCGCTCGTCACCTCGACCCGCAGCGCGTCCAGCGCGGCCCGCACGGCTCGGACCTGCCCGCCGTCGGCGACGAGGTCGTTCCCCCCGACCCGAACGGTCCCGAACAGGAACCGATGGCCGGACAGCTCGGCGTTCACCCGGCGGGCCCGTTCGGTGAACCCGGCGAATCGGGTGTTGCCCGCGGCGAGGCCGACCCCGGCGCAGATCGCCGCGACGTCGTTGAGGTGGCTCCACAGACGTTCCAGTTCGAGCAGGAGGGTCCTGGCCCGGGACAGCGCAGGTGTCGGGACCAGTCCGAGCACCTGCTCGCAGGCGTGCGCGTAGGCGACGCCGTTGGCCACGGCGCAGGCACCGCAGGCCCTGGCCACGTAGGCCGCCCCCCGGTCGAGGGTGCTGCCCTCCGCGGCCCGCTCCAGCCCGCGATGCTTGTAGAAGAGCCGCGCGTCGAGGTGCAGGATCCGGTCCCCGACGAGGTGGAACCGGAAGTGCCCCGACTCGATCACCCCGGCGTGGATCGGGCCGACCGCCACCTGGCAGAGGTCGGTCCCCGCCACCGGAACCGTCCAGCGTCCGAGGTCGCCGTGGTCGACGAGGGACCGCAGCGGCGCGTGGCCGATGAAGCCGATCCCGTGCAGGTCGGCGGCCTCCCGCTCGTCCCAGCAGGCGGCGGGGGCCAGGTCGACCACGGTGGGGACCTTGCCCCCCTCCACCGGGACGCCCAGCAGCAGGGTCGCCCCGCCCGGGGCCGTCAGGAGCGTCCGGACCCGGTCACCCCCCGCCGCCACGTGGGTGCCGCCGTACCGCCAGCCCGCGGCGAGTGCCTCGGTGAGACGGGACCGGTAGGTCATGGTCCCGACCTCGGCGATCTCCACCGTCCCGACGCTCCCGCCGACCCGGGGGCGCGCAACGGCCCCGGGGTTCCCCCTCGACTCGATCGCCTCGGTGCGTCCGGTGGTTCCGATGGTCACGCGATCCCCTTCATGAGTGTGTCGACGAGATCACTCGCCGGGAGCCACGACGCGGCTCCCGCGAGCGCGAGCAGGAGGACGAGGGAGGCCGCCACGAGCACGCCGACCCCCCGCAGGCCGGGCAGTGCCGATCCCGAGGCCGAACCCGAAACCGAACCCGAGACCGAACCCGAGGCCGAGGCCGAACCCGAGACCGGGCCGGTGCGGGCCGGTGCCTCGCCGAGGGTGAGCTCGAGCAGCGCCCGGACCAGGCAGGAGAAGGCGAGGGCGAGCAGGACGGCCGCAGCGGTCGCCGTCACGACCCGACCGGCCTGGAACCCCCCGGCGACGATCAGCAGTTCGCTCACGAACAGCGGCGACGGCGGCAGCCCGGCCAGGCTGCCGAGGGAGAGCCCCATCGCGCCGCCGAGCACCGGGCTGCTGCGGGCGATCCCGCTCACCGGGCTGCGCGCAGCCTCCGGGGCGTGCGCCAGCAGGGGCGTGACCAGGCAGAACCCGAGGGTCTTGGCGACGGCGTGGGCGACCAGGTGGACGGCGACCCCGGCCAGCGCGAGCGGGGTGGCGAACCCGAGGCCGATGGCGACGACGCCCATGTGCTCGAGGCTGGAGTAGGCGAGCAGCCGCTTCCAGGCCATCGGTCGCAGCATGAACGGGACGGAGACCGCCACCGAGAGCAGGCCGAAGACGAGCAGGACGTCCCGCGCCGGACCGACCCCGATCACCGGCTCCAGCCCCTGCTCGCACCGCCAGGCGACGAGCAGCACCGCGGGCAGCAACGCCGCGGAGAGCAGCGCGGACACCGGCGCGGGGGCCTCGGAGTGCGCGTCGGGCAGCCAGTTGTGCACCGGCGCCCAGCCGATCTTGGCGGCGAGCCCGGCGAGCAGGAGCACGTAGACCACCAGCGCGCTCCGGGCTCCCCCGGCGTAGGTCGGCAGCACCTGCCAGGACAGGGCACCCAGCCCTCCCTCCGGGGTCCCGGCCGCGAGCAGGACGATCCCGAGCAGGGCCACGCCGAGCCCGAGCGAGGTGAGGACCAAGTACTTCCACCCGGCCTCCAGCGCCGTCGCCCTTCCGCTGAAGCCGACGAGCAGCGCCGAGGCTGCGGTCGTCGCCTCGACGAGGAGCCAGGCGGCACCGAGGGTCCCGGCGAGCGGCACCGCGAGCAGTGCCGACCAGAAGACGAGCAGCGCCGAGTAGTACGTGCGTTCCCGGCGTCGCGGGTCCACGAGGGCACCGGCTGCCGCGCCGAGGTACGCCGGGGAGACCAGCACGCTGACCAGGCCGACGGCGCCGATGATGCCCACCAGCAGCCCGCCCGGTACGTCGATGACCAGCCAGGGTCCTGCGAGCGGGCGGTCACCGGTCAGCGCCACCGCGGTGAGAGCCGCGGCCAGGCCGCCGGTCGCCAGCGCACCGACGAGCGCCGTCCGGGTCACCCAGGTGCGGGGCAGCACCCAGACCAGGGCGGCGACCAGCGCCGGGACGACGACCGTCGCCGCGGCGAGTGTCTCGGGGTCAGTCACGCAGGCTCCTCAGGGCGTCGGTGTCCCCGGCGCCGAACTCGGTGAAGATCCGCTCGTGGAAGACCCCGGCGACCACGGCGACCAGGGTGAGGTCGACGGCGACGCCGACCTCGATCAGCCACGACGTCCCCGGCAGTTCCAGGGCCGCCAGCGCGAGACCGTTCTCGACCAGGACCACACCGAGGACCTGGAACACCGTGGCCCGGCTGGTCGCGGCGAGCACGAGCCCGCAGGCGACCAGGGTGAGCACGCCCCGCTCGGCGTCCCGCGAGACGAGCCCGATCGACGGGATCAGCCAGCCGAGCATCAGCGCGAGGGCGATGGCGAGGGCGACCCGGCGCAGCGGCGGGACGATCGCCCGGACCAGCCGGGGATCCCGGGTCCTGGCGATGACCAGCAGGAAGAAGGCGGCGAGCCCGAGACCGCGGACGACCAGCGCCACCGCGGCCAGCAGGTCGTGGGGGCCGCGGGCGTCGGCGAAGGCCACCGCGGCCAGGACGAGGGCCTGCACGGTGACCAGACCGACGGCCAGCGACCGCCGCTGCAGGGTGACCACGGCGAACCCGAGTCCCACGAGCACCCAGACCAGGCCGGCGTTCATGAGATCCCCGCCAGCCGGGCGGTGATGCCGAGCAGCGCGACCAGGGCACCGGCCGCGAGCAGCCGGGGGACGAGCAGGATCCGCGCCTTCGCCAGCAGCGTCTCGGTCAGCGCCAGCACCGCGCAGAGGACGCCGAGGGTGATCGGCAGCAGGGCGAGCTGCGCCCACCCGCCGGCCGGGTGCGGCACGAAGACCTGCGCGGCGAGCACCAGCACCACCCAGTGCCGGGCCGCCATCGCCCAGTGCAGGTAGGCGAGGTCGCGGCCGGCGTACTCGAGCAGGGGGCCCTCGTGGACCATCGTCAGTTCGAGGTGGGTGTCGGGGTTGTCCACCGGCTGCCGTCCGGTCTCGGCGATGGCCACGAGGGCGAAGGCCACCCCGCCGAGGGCCAGGACCGGACCGGCCCACGCCGCGGTGCCCGCCGTCCCCGCGATCAGTCCCCGCAGGTCGGTGGTCCCCGCGACGAGGGCGGCGACGGCGAAGGAGAGCACCATGGTCCCCTCGACGAAGACCGCGATCATCAGGTCACGGCTGGCGCCCATCAGGGAGAACCCGTTCGCGGTGTCCCAGGCCGAGGCCGCAGCCGCGAACCGGGCCAGGGCGAGCAGTCCGGCCAGCGCCAGCACGTCGTGCCCGACGCCGAGGGCCGGGGCGTCCGCGGTGAGCGGGACGAGCAGCACGGCGGCGCCGAGACTCGCGGCGATCACCGAGGGGGCCAGCCGGTAGAGGACTCCGGTGCCCTCGACCGTCACGGTGCTCTTGGCCCAGAGCCGGCGCAGCTCCCGGTAGGGCTGCACCGGGGACGGTCCGCGCCGTCCCTGGAGCCGGGCCTTCCAGTGCTGGACCAGCCCTGGCAGCAGCGGGGCGAGCGCGACACCGCCCACGAGCTGCGCCGTCCCGGCGGCCGTCGTCACGGCGTTCACCCGATCACCCCCGTCCGGACCGCGCCGAGGAGGACGACGGTGACGGCGATGAGGTAGGCCACGTAGGTGCCGAGGCTGCCGCTCTGCATCCGCCGGACGTACCCGGCGAGCTCGACGGACCGGCGGACGAGCGGCCGGTAGACCCGCTCGTCGATCACCTGGGGCACCCGCCCGTGGTAGGTGACCTCCTGGAGGACCCCGCCCTGGCTGCGGACCGCGATCTCCCGCTGCGGCCGCAGGACCACCTCGAGCACCAGCCGCAGCGGCTTGCTGAACCCGGCGCCCGTCCAGTTCAGCTCCGGTCCGACGACCTGCCCGCAGGCCCAGCTCGGTGCCGGAGCGGCGCTGCGCCGCCCGCGCAGCAGGACCAGTCCGGCCACCAGGGCGACCAGGACGAGGGCGATCCCCGCGGTCGGCAGGGATCCCGTCCCGGGCAGGTCCAGGCCGAGCCCGGCCGACGACCCCGCCGGCGACCCGGCCGGCCAGGGGGCGAGGTCGGTGAGCGCGCCGAACAGCGGGCCGGGGACGATCCCGAGGACGACGCAGGCCAGGGCGAGGACGGCGGTCGCGCCGACCATCGGCGGAGCGACCTCGGTGACCGGGTGCTCGTCGCTGCCGGACCGGACCGGCCCGAGCAGCACCAGGCCGACCACCTTGGCGAAGCACAGCAGGGCCAGGGCTGCCGTCGAGGCGAGAGCCGCCAGCGCGAAGGCCCCGGCCAGCCCGTCGCCGACCCCGCCGACCGCCGGCAGGTGCAGGAGCGCCTGGAGCGTCGCCCACTCCGAGGCGAACCCGTTGAGCGGGGGGAGCCCGGCGATCGCCATCGCGCCGACGAGGAAGGCGGCGCCGGTCCACGGCATCCGGCGGAGCAGGCCGCCGAGCCGGTCCAGCTCCAGCGTGCCGGTGGCCCGTTCGAAGGCCCCGGCGCCGAGGAACAGCAGGGCCTTGAAGACCGCGTGGTTGACGGTGTGCAGCAGGGACGCCGCGAGCGCGAACGCCGCCAGGGCGTCGGCCCCCCGGGACCGCAGCACCAGGCAGGCACCGAGCCCGAGCACGATGATCCCGATGTTCTCGATCGAGTGCAGCGCGAGGAGCCGCTTCAGCTCGTGCTGGAAGATCGCGTACGTGACGCCGCCGAGGGCCGAGAGCGCCCCGACGGCCAGGGTGAGCACGCCGAACCACACCGGCAGGACCCCGAGCCACTCGACGAGGACCCGCACCAGGGCGTAGACCGCGATTTTGATCATCACACCGCTCATCAGGGCGGAGACCGGAGCCGGTGCCATCGGGTGCGCCCGGGGCAGCCAGACGTGCAGCGGCATGACGCCGGCCTTCGTCCCCATGCCGACCAGCGCGGCCACGGCGATCACCCCCTGGGTCACCGACCCCGGCTCGATCACCCCGGGACTCCCGATCGCCCCCTCCCCCGCCAGCAGCAGCACCGCGACCCAGGTGCCGACACCGCCGAGATGCGTGATCGTCAGGTAGGTGAAGACGGTCCGGCGGGCCTGCTGGTCCCCGCGGTGGGCCACCAGGATCACCACGGCCGGCAGCAGCGTCATCGCCTCCCACCCGAACAGGAGGGTGAGCGGGTCGCGGGCGCAGAGCACCAGCGCGAGCACGAGGAGGAAGACCGCCGTGAGCCCGCCGACCAGCCGGTTCGCGGCGCCGGGCCGCAGGTAGCGCGACGCGAAGACCAGCGCGGGTGCGGCGACGAGGCCGAGGGTGCCGAGGAAGGTCCCGCTGAGCCCGTCGACGCCGACCCTCGGCTCCAGGGCGCTGGTGAAGCCGGGGCCGAGGGCCGCTCCGGTCGCCAGCACCCAGAACCCCGCCACCCCGATCCCGGCGGAGCCCGCAGCCTGCAGGACCAGCCCGGCCCGGACGGTGCCGCGGGTGCCGCAGAGCACCCCGCCCGCCGCGACGGCGCCGAGACCCGCGAGCAGCAACGCTCCGATCACAGGATCACGGACCGGGGCGAGGGAGCGGCGACGGACCCCGGTCGAGGAGCGGAGGGACGTGCGCTGACGGTGCCGACCGCGGCGCGGTGGGCACCTGTCGCCGGTTCGGGCACGGGCCTGGAGATCTCGGGCACGTGCGGTCACCCTAGCCCCGGCCCCGGCCGCCCCTCACCGGGCCTCGGGCGAAGGGCGCCGCACCGTGGGGCGTACTCTGGCCGGTCTCAGCCCGACAGCCCCAGCCCGCGGAGCAGCACCTCCAGCGTCGCCGGGTCGGTACGGCCGGTGACGATCGTGGTGAGGTCACCGCCACGGTGCACCAGGTTGGTGATGCCCCGGTCGGTCCGGGAGCGGTCGATCCACCGGTTGCCGTCGATGATCCGTTCCGCGCTCTCCCGCCCGTCGATGACCATCCGGCCCTCCCAGACCCGGCTCGGGCGGAGGCCCTGGACGAACCCCACCGGGTCACCGTCGGGAGTGCGGTAGGTCACCCGCCAGGTGGGGGTGCCGTCCGACCCCTCGAACAGCCCGGCGCCGGTCGCCGTCCACCCCGGCGGCAGCCCGCGCGGGACGGCGACGGAGAACCCGGCCCGGCCGGAGACCGACGCCGCGACCTGCGCGACGTCCACGGTCGCCGCGGGCGTCCGGTCAGGGCGGGGGAAGAGCAGGACGACGGCCGCCACCAGCACCACGATCACGGTCGTGGACCGGACCAGGTCGAGGGCGGATCCGCGGGAGCGGCCGCCCCGCCCCGTGCCGGCACCGTCGGCGTCCACGTTCCCGCTCACCCCTCCATGGTGACGCCGCGGACGAACGGATGAGACATCGGTGTCGCGTCGCTCACGGAAAGCGGATACCTGACCCGGTACTCAACCGGTTCAGCTATCGTCGGCGGAGAATCCCCGGAAGCACCGGGCGACCCCCATCCCTGCTGAGATCATGGACACCATCCGCGGACGAGCGACGCCGCGGAGGGTGCGGTTCCGGCCGACAACCGGACGACACGAAGGGCGGACGGCCGTGGACGATGTCCTGCTCGTGGGTGAGGCACTGGTCGACATCGTCGAGCGACTGGACGGCACCCGGTCCGAGCACCCAGGGGGCAGCCCGGCCAACGTCGCGCTCGGCCTCGCCCGCCTGGGCCGATCGGTCCACCTCCTCACCCGGATCGGGGACGACCGGCGCGGCCGCCTCGTCCGGGAACACCTCGCGTCGTCCGGGGTGCGGATCGCCGAGGGCTCCGTGGTGGCGGGGCGCACCTCGACGGCCACGGCGGTCCTCGACCCGACCGGAGCCGCCAGCTACCAGTTCGACCTCGACTGGCGGCTCCCCCCGGCGCCCGATCTCGGCGGCTTCCGGGCCCTGCACACGGGGTCCATCGCCGCGTTCCTGCCCCCGGGCGGGGACGACGTGCTGGCGCTGGTGGTGAAGGCCGCGGGACACCTCACCGTCAGCTACGACCCCAACGCCCGCCCCCGGCTGATGGGCACGGCGCGGGATGCCCGCCGTCGCGTGGAGCGGATCGTCACCCTCGCCGACGTGGTGAAGGTCAGCGACGAGGACCTCACCTGGCTCGCCCCCGGCGAGGACCCGGAGGACACCGCGAGGGAGTGGCTCGCCAGGGGGCCCTCGGTCGTCGTGCTCACCCGCGGGGGCTCCGGCGCCGTCGGGTTCGCGGCCTCCGGACGGGTTGCGGTCCCGTCCGCGCCGGTCACGGTGGCGGACACCGTCGGCGCGGGCGACGCCTTCATGGCCGGGCTGCTGGACCACCTCGCGACGGCCGACCTGCTCGGCGCCCACCGCCGGGACGCCCTGCGCGAGCTCGACCGGGACACCCTCGGCGCGACGCTCGACCAGGCGGTGCGGTCGGCGGCGATCACCTGCACCAGGGCGGGAGCCGACCCGCCGACCCGGGCCGAGCTGGACACCTGGACCCCGACCTGACCGTGCCCCCTCACGTCGACCGGTGGCCACGTGGGCTCAGGTGTCGCGGACGGGGCCGGTGGAGCCCCGGAGCACCAGCCGGACGGCGTGCAGCTGGACGTCGGACCCGGGTCCCGGTCGCCTGCCCTCGAGCTGGTCGACGAGCCACCTGGCCGCGGCGGCACCCTGCGCCGCGACCGGCTGCGCGATCGTCGTGACGTCGAACGTCTCGGCCAGCTCGTGGTCGTCGAACCCGACGACGGACACGTCGCCGGGGCAGGCCAGCCCGGACCGGCGCAGGGCCCGCAGCGCCCCGAAGACGATCTCGTCCGACTGGCAGAACACCCCGGTGGGCCGGCCTCCCTGCCGGGACAGGAGGTTGGTCATCGCCAGCTCACCCCCCTGGGCGGTGAAGCGGCCGTCGCACTCCCACTCCACCCGGATCTCGAGCCCTGCCGCCGCCAGCGCGGCGCGGTAACCCTGGGCGCGCTGACCGGGGACGCCGTTCCCGCGGGACTCCTCCGCGCTCCCGCCGATCATCGCGATCCGCCGGTGGCCCAGGTTGATCAGGTGCTGGGTGGCCGTCCGCGCCGCCGCCACGTTGTCGATCCGCTCCCCGTGCAGGCCGGGGATCGGCTCGCCGACACAGGCCAGCGGCACGTTGAGCCCTCGGAGGACCACCAGCTCCTGCTCGTCGAGGGGAAGCCCGACGACGAGCACCGCGTCCACGCGACGCCGCAGGGGCAGGTCGGCGAAGAAGGCGGCGCGCCGTGCCGGGTCCCCGACGACGTGCAGCACGAGGTCGTAGCCGCCGGCGTGCAGAGCCTCCTCGATCCCCCGGACCACCTCGGCGAAGAACCAGCGGCCGGCGTAGCGGGTGACAACCCCCACCGACCGGATCCGCCCGGTGACCAGCCCCGCGGCCAGCGGGGACGCGGTGTACTGCAGCTCGTCGGCCGCAGCCAGCACCCGCTCCCGGGTGGCACTGGAGACGTTGGGCATCGCCCGGAGCGCCCGGGACACGGTGGCGACCGACACCCCGGCCCGCTGCGCGACGTCGACGATGCTGACCCGGGCTCGTCCTCCCGGCGATCCGGCGAGATCCGGCGAGGACGCGTTCTCGGACCCAGGGGTCCCCTCCGCGCCCGACCGTCCCTCACCCACCGCGCTGCTATCGCCCACTCCGGCGCTCCCGCTCGTCCCCGAGGCCCACGGTGGCCTAGGGTCACCGTGTCATGGCGGTGCGTGTTGTGACAAGGGGCCCACTCCCTGTCATCCACCACGAACGCGACGCCACCCGAAGCCCTCGCCGGGGGTGGCGGAGCCCGACGATACGCTCGCCGGGCCGGTACGGTCGCCACGCCCCGCGGCACGCCGCCCCCTTGGGTGCTGGTCACCGGGCCGACGAGGCGGGCCGGTCACCGAGGAACGAGAGCGCGAGGAGCTGTCAGTGCCGGAGTTCACCTACACCGACGTTCTGCCGATCGAGTCGGTCACGGACGAGACGCCGTACCGGCTGCTCACCCGGGACGGGGTGAGCACGGTCGAGGCAGGTGGGCGGACGTTCCTGCAGGTCTCCCCCGAGGCGCTGACCCTGCTCGGCGCGACCGCCATGCACGACATCGCCCACTACCTGCGCCCGGCCCACCTGGCCCAGGTCCGGGCCATCCTGGACGACCCCGAGGCCAGCCCCAACGACCGGTTCGTGGCGCTGGACCTGCTCCGCAACGCGAACGTCTCCGCCGGCGGGGTGCTGCCGATGTGCCAGGACACCGGGACGGCGATCGTCGTGGGCAAGCGCGGGACCCAGGTGATCACCGGGCCAGCCGCCGACGGGCGGGTCGTCCGGGACGAGGAGGCCCTCTCCCGCGGCGTGTTCGACGCCTACACGACGCTCAACCTGCGGTACTCCCAGCTGGCCCCGCTGACGATGTGGGACGAGGTCAACACCGGGACCAACCTGCCGGCCCAGATCGAGCTGTACGCCGACACCACCTCGGGACACGTGAACAGCTACACGTTCCTGTTCATGGCCAAGGGCGGCGGCTCGGCGAACAAGTCCTTCCTGTTCCAGGAGACCAAGGCCCTGCTCAACCCCGAGCGGATGATGAGCTTCCTCGACGGCGCGCTGCGCCACCTCGGGACCGCGGCCTGCCCGCCGTACCACCTTGCGATCGTCATCGGCGGCACCAGCGCCGAGTACGCCCTGAAGACCGCGAAGTACGCCTCGGCCAAGTTCCTCGACGGCCTGCCCACGACGGGCTCGACCCTCGGGCACGGCTTCCGGGACCTCGAACTGGAGGCCGGGGTCCTGGAGCTGACCCGGCGGTTCGGGATCGGAGCGCAGTTCGGCGGCAAGTACTTCTGCCACGACGCCCGGGTGATCCGGCTCCCGCGGCACGGCGCGAGCTGCCCGGTCGCCATCGCGGTGTCCTGCTCCGCCGACCGCCAGGCCCTCGGCAAGATCACACCGGAGGGGGTCTTCCTGGAGCAGCTGGAGACCGACCCCGCCCGGTTCCTGCCGGACACCACCGACTCCGACCTCGACGACGAGGTCGTCCGGATCGATCTGCGCCGGCCGATGGCGGAGATCCGGGCCGAGCTGGCCAGGTACCCGATCAAGACGAGGCTGTCCCTCTCCGGCCCGATGGTCGTCGCCAGGGACATCGCCCACGCGAAGATCAAGGAACGGCTCGACGCGGGTGAGCCGATGCCCGACTACCTGCGCGACCACGCGGTCTACTACGCGGGCCCGGCCAAGACCCCGGAAGGCTTCGCCTCCGGCTCCTTCGGGCCGACCACGGCGGGCCGGATGGACTCCTACGTCGACGCCTTCATGGCGGCCGGGGGCTCGTTCGTCATGGTGGCCAAGGGCAACCGGTCCCAGGCGGTCACCGACGCGTGCAAGCGGCACGGCGGCTTCTACCTCGGGTCCGTCGGCGGGCCGGCGGCCCGGCTGGCCCAGGACTGCATCCGGCACGTCGAGGTGCTGGAGTACCCGGAGCTCGGCATGGAGGCGGTCTGGCGGATCGAGGTCGAGGACTTCCCCGCG
The DNA here is from genome assembly GCA_012719445.1 of Actinomycetales bacterium. Lineage (GTDB taxonomy): Bacteria > Actinomycetota > Actinomycetes > Actinomycetales > Kineosporiaceae > JAAYAH01. The sequence continues at coordinate 45,473 of JAAYAH010000096.1, forward strand.
TTCGTCGTGGTCGACGACAAGGGCAACGACTTCTTCGCCGACGTCACCCGCCCCGTCGCGCTGACCCTCGACCCGCACCACCGCTGAGGGAGGCGCACGCCCGCGTGCCCGAGAGGGTGCGTGCCCGCGAGGGTGCGTGAGGCCGTACATCACGCCGGACCGGGGTCACCCCGCCCGCAGGGGTGCCCCGGAGCACCGGCGTCGCCCTCCCTCCCGTCACCGGACCCGCCCGACGCGCCCTCCGTGCGGGAGACCCGGGCTCGTTCACGCTCCTCGTAGGCGGCGGCCGCCGCTTCGGAGATGCTCGTCGCGACGATGGCGTCCCAGTGCTCCGGTGACATCTCCTCCGTCTCCGCCGACCCCCCGCCCTCCTCGGAGGCACCGCTCCCCGTGGCCGCGGCGTCGCACCGACCCTCCTCAGGGCCGGACCTTCCGACGGATTCGAACATGTGTTCGATTGTAGCCTCCGACCCGCGCCGACCGCCAGCGGACCGGGGTCAGCCGATCCGGCCGGGCCGGCGGCGTTCCCCCCATGGCGGCGGGACACGAAGAGCCACCGAAGGGACCTGTCGCCCGATCCCGAACGCACCGGGAGGAGCGGGACTCGACCGATCCCGCGGCCCCGGGTCCTGGCACCATACGGACATGGCGCAGCCACAGACCCCGGCCCAGGCATGGGCGGCCCTGCTCGACGGGAACGCCCGGTTCGCCGCGGACCGTGCCGTGCACCCCCGCCAGGACAGCGCCCGACGCGCCGAGACCGCCACCCGGCGGGCGCCGCTCGCGCTGGTGCTCGCGTGCATGGACTCCCGGGTCAGCCCGGAGATCATCTTCGATCAGGGCATCGGTGACCTGGCCGTCGTGCGCACCGCGGGACAGGTCCTCGACAGCATCGGCCTCGCCTCGATCGAGTTCGGCGTGGCCCAGCTCGGGGCGAGGCTCGTCGTCGTCCTCGGGCACGACGACTGCGGCGCGGTGGCAACGACCCTCAGGGCGCACGGCACCGGGGAGATCCCCGGCGGGCGGATCCGCGCCGTGATCGACGGGATCGCGCCGAGCATGAGCGCGGTCCGCCGCGCGGCGTCGTCCTTCGCCGGGGTCGACCCCGACGTGGTCTCGGACGAGCACGTACGCAGGACCAGCCGGCTGCTCGTCGAGTGGTCACCCGTGCTCGCCGAGCACGTCGCCAACGGGAGTTGCGCCGTCGTCGGCACGGGGTACCGGTTGGCCTCCGGCGATCTGCGGGTGCTGGAGACCCTCGGCGACATCGGTGACTCGCCGATGGCCACGAGCCCGCAGACCGACCGCCGGTGATCGACGGATCCCCCGTCCGGACGCTCGCCCGCGCGGACGGCGTCCTCGGCGAGGTCGTGCTGCGACGGCGCGGGGACGTCGTCGAACTCGTCGTCGACGGCGTCTTCACCATGGACTCGGCGCACACCACCACCGAACGGGACCTGGCGACCCTTGCCCTGGAGCGCCTCGACGGCCCGGCCCTGCGCGTCGCCGTCGGCGGGCTGGGCCTCGGGTACACCGCAGCGACGCTGCTCGCCGACCCCCGGGTCGCCCTGCTCGAGCTGGTCGAACTGGACGCCGTGCTCGTCGACTGGCTCGGCCGCGGGCTGCTCCCCGGACTGCCCGCCGCGGCCGTTGAGGCGGTGGGCGCCCGGCTGCGGGTCCACGTGGAGGACGTGCTGACGGCGATCCCACGGCTGGGACCGGCCTCCGTCGACGCCGTCCTGCTCGACGTGGACAACGGTCCCGGGTTCCTCGTGCACCCGGACAACGCCCGGGTCTACCGGCAGGGCTTCCTCGCCGCGGCGGCCGGGGTGCTGCGGCCCGGCGGCGTCCTCGCGGTCTGGTCCTCGCACCCGGCACCGGACCTGGCCCGGGTGCTGAACGCCGCGGTCGGGGCCTGCGAGGAGGTGCTGACCACCGTGGAACGGGACGGGCGGCGCCTCGTCTACGCCACCTACCTCGCCACCAGACCGCCCGGACGCCGGTGACCCGGCCGGCGTGACCCGGCCGGCGTGATCGTCAGCGTGATCGACCCGCACGCGGCAGCCGCCGGATCAGCCGTCGGGTCAGCCGGCGGCGAACCGGTCCATGTCGACGACCAGGTCCGCACGGCACCGGGAGCCGGCCACCAGGGCCGCGTTGGCCTCGTCGTTGCGCAGCACCCACTCCCGTGCCGCCTCGGGGTCCCGGCCGTGCCGGACGTGCCGGTCGACCAGCCGGCGCAGCCGCTCCTCCCGGGACAGCTCCAGGTACCAGCAGGCGTCCAGCAACCGGCGGACCTCCGCCCAGCCCCCGTCGTCGAGCAGGAGGTAGTTGCCCTCGACGACGACGAGCGGGGTCCCCCGCGGCACCGGGATCGCGCAGGCGATCGGCTCCTCGATCTCCCGCCGGAACTCCGGGGCGTAGACGACGGGCTCGTCGCCGTCCCGCAGCCGCCGCAACAGGGCGACGAACCCCGCGGCGTCGAAGGTCTGCGGAGCGCCCTTGATCCGGGCGAGGCCGAGCCGGACCAGCTCCGCCTGGGCGAGGTGGAACCCGTCCATCGGGACGACGACCGCCGCGCCGTCCGGGAGCGACGCCGTCAGCCGGGCCGACACCGTCGACTTGCCGGCCCCCGGCGGTCCGACCAGCCCGAGCAGGCGGCGCCCCCCGGCATCCAGGAGGCCCCTGGCCCGGCGGAGGAGCTCGGCGAGGTCGGAGACCGGGCCCTGCCCCGTCACGGTCAGTGGTCCAGCCGTTCCAGCATCTCGGTGACCAGGGCGGCGACCGGCGAGCGCTCCGAGCGCACCAGGTTGACGTGCGCGAACAGCGGATGACCCTTCAGCGCCTCGATCACCGCCGCGACCCCGTCGTGCCGGCCGACGCGCAGGTTGTCGCGCTGCGCCACGTCGTGGGTGAGCACCACCCGGCTGTTCTGCCCGATCCGGGAGAGCACGGTGAGCAGGACGTTGCGCTCCAGCGACTGCGCCTCGTCCACGATCACGAAGGAGTCGTGCAGGGAACGGCCCCGCACGTGGGTCAGCGGCAGCACCTCGAGCATCCCGCGGTCGAGGACCTCCTCGATGACCTCCGGGGCGACCAGCGCGCCGAGGGTGTCGAACACGGCCTGTGCCCAGGGGTTCATCTTCTCGGCCTCGGTGCCGGGAAGGTAGCCGAGGTCCTGCCCACCGACGGCGTACAGCGGCCGGAACACCGCCACCCTGCGGTGCTGGTGACGTTCCAGGACGGCCTCCAGCCCCGCGCACAGGGCCAGCGCCGACTTTCCGGTGCCGGCCCGCCCGCCGAGGGACACGATCCCGATCTCGGCGTCGAGGAGCAGGTCGATGGCGATGCGCTGCTCGGCGCTGCGCCCGTGCACCCCGAACACGTCGAGATCACCGCGAACCAGGCGGACCTGCTTCTCCGGGGTCACCCTGCCGAGGGCGGACCCCCTGGTCGAGGTGATCACCAGACCGGTGTGGCACGGCAACGCACTGACCTCCTCGAGATCCAGCAGCGCACCCCCGTAGAGCTCGGCCATGGCCTCCGCGCTGATGCCGAGCTCGGCCATGCCGGTCCACCCGGAGTCGACCGCCAGCTCGGCCCGGTACTCCTCGGCGGCCAGCCCGACAGCCGAGGCCTTGACCCGCATCGGCAGGTCCTTGCTCACCACGGTGACGTCGGCGCCCTCGGCCGCAAGGCTCTTGGCGACGGCCAGGATCCTGGTGTCGTTGTCCCCGAGCCGGAACCCGACGGGCAGCACCTCCTGCTCGGCGTGGTTGAGCTCCACCCGCAGGGTCCCGCCCTCACCGACCGGGATCGGGGCGTCGAGCCGCCCGTTGGCCACCCGCAGGTCGTCGAGCAGCCGGAGCGCGTGGCGGGCGAAGTACCCCAGTTCCGGGTGGTGCCGCTTCGCCTCCAGCTCACTGATCACGACGACCGGCAGCACCACCTCGTGCTCGGCGAACCGGAACAACGCCCTGGGGTCGGACAGCAGCACGGAGGTGTCCAGGACGAACATCTTCCGCCCGCTCGTCGACCCACCGTCGGCCGGGCGGCCTGCCCGGGAAGCCCCCGCTCCGACGGAGTCGCGGCCACGCTCACCCTGGGCACCGACCACGGCAGGCTCCCCTCGCAGGTCACGTCATGGACTCGGGTGTCACTGCGAGCCTAGACGCCGGGTGCCTCCGCCGTCGCCCGGACGAAGCAGGAGTTATGTCACCCCATCGCTCGCCGGGACAGCCTGCCGGCGGCGACCTCGCCGACCGTGGTGACGGTGACCGCCGGCACAGCCCCCTGCTGCCCTCCCGCCGCAGGGCCGGCGGCGGGCGCCGGCACGCCCGCCGCGGCGACGCCCGAGCCGAGGTCGAGGACGTACCGGTCGGCGAAGGCCATCCAGAAGACCCGTCCCCACGGCCGCCCGCCGCCGACGACGAACCCGCTGCTCGTCGGGTCGGCCCACAGGTCCGGCATGGCCTTCCCGCGGGGGGTGAGCGAGACCGCGAGGGTGCTGAGGTCCGCGGCCGCGACGAACGCCGCACCGAGGGAGACCTCCCGGGTTCCCTCGGCGTCGAGGACCACCAGGCCGTGGGCGGTGTGGCAGGCCTGCTCGCCGGAGACCAGGGGGGCGTAGGCGAGCCGACCCCGGTCGTCCAGCACCCCGACCCAGCTCCTCAGGGCGAGGGCGTCCCCGTCGAGGTAGCTCTCCCCCTCGGCGAGCAGGGCGACCCCCGCACCGGCGCCACCGGTCGCCTTCACCGCGGGGACGTTCTTCACCGTGGGCGAGGTGTCCGCCTGGAGCCCCGTGTTGCGGCGGCCCTCGGCCCGGACGGCGCCTCCCGCACCGCGCATGTTGGAGGTGTTCCGGGCGTGGACGCCGTGGTGCCGGGAGGACCCGGTGCTGCTCCCCAGCCCGTTGGCCCTGGTCGCCTCCAGGTAGGCACCGTGGCCGGTTCCGGTCTGGTAGACCCTGAACCCGCTCGCGGTCGAGGCGACGCGGATGGTCGTGCTCCGGTTCCGCGCGTCGTTGTTGAGCCCCAGGTACACGGGGCGGGCCGCAGCCTCGGCCCCACCGGCCGAGACGACCCCGACGGCCCCGAAGGCGGCGGTGGCACCGGCGATCAGGACCGCGCGCCGCCCACCGGCCCCGCCGTCCGCCCCGGCCCTGTTCCCCGCGTCGGTCCCGCCACGCCTGCGCCCGCCGTCCACGACGTTCCCTCCCACCGGTCGGCCGAGCCCGCGAAGCGGCCCGGGATCCTCCGAGGCACGCAACTTTCCGTACCTCAGTGCTCACCCTCAGTATCCGTAGTGAGGGCGACACCCGGTGGCAGGACCCGCCGCCCCCGCCCGACCGGGCACCCTCCCGCCCCTCCGCCCCGGCATCGGGGACGGCATCATCGGGGACGGCATCAGCACTGGCACCGGGGCTGGAGCCAAGGCTGGGGCTGGAGCCGCTGGCTCAGGCCCCGAAGCGCCGCTCGCGGTCGGCATAGGACCGGAGGGCACGCAGGAAGTCCACCCGGCGGAAGTTCGGCCACAACGCCTCGCAGAAGTAGAACTCGCTGTGCGCGCTCTGCCACAGGAGGAAGCCGGAGAGCCGCTGCTCACCGGAGGTCCGGATGACCAGCTCCGGATCCGGCTGTCCGCGGGTGTAGAGGTGCTCGGCGATGTGCTCGACGTCCAGGAGATCCGCCAGCTCCTCGATCGAGGTCCCCCGCGCGGCGTGCTCGTGCAGCAGGGACCGGACGGCGTCCGCGATCTCCCGCCTGCCCCCGTACCCGACGGCGACGTTGACGATCGGCCCGGTGACCTCCCTGGTGGCGTCGGCCAGCTCCTTGAGCGTCCTGGCCAGCCCGGCCGGCAGCAGGTCCGGCGCGCCCACGGCGTGCACCCGGTAACGCCCGGTGTCGGCGATCCGGACGACGACGTCCTCGATGATCCCGAGCAGCGGGGTGAGCTCGGCGCTGGGGCGGGCGAGGTTGTCGGTGGACAGCAGCCACAGGGTCACCACCTCGACCCCGGCCTCGTCGCACCACCGCAGGAACTCCAGCACCTTGGCGGCGCCGGCGCGATGACCTGCGCTGGTGTCGGCCCCCGAGGCCCTGGCCCACCGACGGTTGCCGTCGAGGATCACCCCGATGTGGCGGGGCAGCCGCTCCCGGGGCATGTCCCGGGCCAGCCGCCTCTCGTACGCGCCGTAGAGCAGTCCGCGCAGCCCCATCAGGTGCTCCTCGCCGTGTCCGCGGACCGGCCCCCCGGCCGTGGCCCTACCACCGTCGCGGGCCCGGGCGGACTCGCGTTCAGCCGATCGTCACGTACCGTACAACCGGATCCGTCGGCCCCCGGCAGACCCGTGGGCCATGTCACCAGACCTCCACAACCTACGGATCCGTAAGCTACGGACCCGTCGGTTAGGGTGTGGACCATGCCCATCGAGCACCACGCGCGAACCGCCCCCGACCCCACCGGGGCCCCGGCCGGGTCTCCCCTGCCGAGCCACGCGCCGACCTCGGCACCGCCGGGCGGGCCGTGGGCCGATGGAGGGATCGGACAGCGGGTCGCCGTTCTCGAGGACCGCCTGGAACAGGGCTTCGACGCGGTGGTGGACGCCGTCAAGCCGAAGCTGCGCGGGTGGCTGCACCTGGGGACCTTCCCGGCGAGCGTCGTCGCCGGGATCGTGCTCGTCGCCGTGTCGCCGACAGCCGAGGCGAGGATCTCCACCGCGGTCTTCGCGATCACCGCGGCCCTGCTCTTCGGGGTCAGCGCCCTCTACCACCGGGGGCACTGGTCACCCCAGACCAACGGGATCCTCAAGCGGCTGGACCACGCCAACATCTTCCTCATCATCGCGGGCACCTACACGCCGTTCACGGCCCTCCTGCTCGATCCGGGCCGGGCGCGGGTCCTGCTGCTGGTGGTGTGGACGGGCGCGCTGATCGGGGTGGTCTCCCAGGTCTTCTGGCCGAAGGCGCCGCGCTGGCTGAACGCCCCGGTCTACGTCGCCCTGGGCTGGGTCGCCGTCGTCTACATCCCGCAGTTCCTCTCCGGCGGCGGGGTCGCCGTCTTCGTGCTCGTGGTGGCCGGCGGGGCGCTCTACACGCTCGGCGGCCTCGTCTACGGGCTCAAGTGGCCGGACCCGAGCCCGCGCTGGTTCGGCTTCCACGAGGTCTTCCACGCCCTGACGATCGCGGCGTTCGTGGTGCACTACGTCGGGGTCTCCATGGCCGCCTACACCGCGACGTCCTGATCTCGCGGCCCCGGCCGCACCAGCCCGGGCCCTCGCCCCTGGGGATCCGCGGCCTCCCGGCCCGTCACCCCGGACGACCGTCGACGAGGGCCACGACCTCCTCCTCGGCCACGGCGGAGAAGTCCACGTAGTGGACCCCGACGGCCAGGAAGGGCCGGGGGGTCCGCAGGCACACCAGGTCGTCCACCAGCGGCCGCAGCAGCCGGACCGCCTCGACCGAGCCGACGGGCACCCCGACGACGAGCGACGTCGCCCCGGCGGCGCGCAGCGCCGACAGTGCCGCCCGCATGGACGCCCCGGTGGCCAGGCCGTCGTCCACGACGACGACCACCCGGCCGGTCGGGTCGAGGGGAGGCCGGGAGCCCCGCAGCCGGGCCTCCACCTGGTCCCGCAGCCGAGCCTCACGCTCCGCGACAGCCCTCACCACCTCGGCCGGGATCCCGTGCGCCGACACGACCCCGTCCTCGACGACCACCACCCCGCCCGGCCCGACGGCACCCATGGCCAGTTCCTCCTGACCCGGTGTCCCCAGCTTGCGGACGACGAGGACGTCGCACGGTGCCCGCAACGCGACGGCGACCTCCGCCGCGACCGGGACCCCACCCCGGGGCAGGCCGACGACCAGCACCGGGGGGCGACCCGGTCGGTCACCCCCCAGCCGGTCGTGCAGTGCCCGGCCGAGCCGGCGGCCCGCCTCCCGACGGTTCGGGAGACGCTCCTGGGTGCCGCCTGCCGGGCGGAGGATCATCGCCGGCCGCCACCCCCGTCCGACGGCTCGGCGGGGACAGGTACGTCGCCCCCGACGGGCGCCCCACCACCCCCGTCCGCGGGGAGCCGGTCGTCGGGGGCGGGGCCGTACCGCACCTTCCGCAGGTGCCGCACCATGCTCCGCACGAGCAGCAGGGTGATCACCGCGAGCAGGAAGACCACGAGGAAGCCGGCGAGTCCCGGGGTCACCCGGTCCGGATCGGGGCCCTGCTGCACGGCCGTGACGGTCAGCGGACCCATCGCGAGCCTCCTCCTCCGGGGCGAGCCGAAACGATCAGCCGGGGACGCGTTCCCGCAGTCCCTCGAACAGATCCTCCTCCGGTGTCCGTACGTCCACGAGTGATCGCGCCAGCTCGAAGTCCTCGGTCGGCCAGATGCGGGCCCTCTCCTCCACCGGGAGGGCGAACCACCAGCCCACGGGGTCGACCTGGGTCGCATGCGCCTTGAGCGCGATGTCCCTGGTCGTGAAGTGCTCGGCGCACGGCACCCGGGTGGTGACGGGCGGCTCGTCACCCGGCTCCCAGCCCTGCAGCCACTCGGCGAACGGGGAGTCGAGCCCGGCCTCGACCATGGCCTCGTGGTAGGCGACGACCCGGTCACGGGAGAACCCGCGGTCGTAGTAGAGCTTCGACGGCTGCCACGGCTCGCCCGTCCCGGGGTAACGGGCCGGGTCACCCGCCGCCTCGAACGCCTCGAGCGACACCCGGTGGCACATCACGTGATCCGGATGGGGGTAGCCGCCGGTCTCGTCATAGGTCGTCATCACGTGCGGGCGGAACTCCCGGACCAGCCGGACCAACGGGCGGGCTGCGATCGGCAACGGCCGCGCGGCGAAGCAGCCCTCGGGCAGCGGGGCCTCCGGGTACCCCTCCGGCAACCCCGAGTCGACGAACCCGAGCCAGGCGTGCCGGACACCGAGGGCCTGCACGGCGGCGGACATCTCCCGGCGGCGGACGGCGGCCATGTCCCGCGTCAGCCCGGGGGTGCCCCGGAGCGCAGGGTTGAGCAGGTCACCCCGCTCCCCGCCGGTGCAGCTCACCACGAGAACCTCAGCGCCCTCCGCGACGTAGCGAGCCGTCGTCGCGGCCCCCTTGCTCGACTCGTCGTCGGGATGCGCATGGACCGCCATCAGCCTGAGCGTGGACGTACCCGGCACCCGGTCCTCCCCTCACTGGTCGTGAGGCACAATCATCGCCGAAACCCCCGACATCGGCCGTCCGACAGGATCCGGCCACCGTGACCGGTCGCAGCGTGAAGGGGAGCGAGGCATGACGACCCCCGTCGCCCCCGGCGACCATCACGACCCCGTCGCCCCCGGCGACCATCACGACCCCGTCGGGCTCCGGGACCGCTACGGCCCGCCCCGTCGACGCGCGGGGCGGACCGCGGTCCTGGTCGCGGTCGCCGTCGGCGTCCTCGGGACCCTCTGGGCCGCCTGGGTCGCCTTCTCCACCGAGCGTCCGGTCACCTGGACGGACATCGGCTACCAGGTGGTCGACAGCGGCACCACCCGAGTCACCTTCGACGTGACGTTCACCGGGGCGACCGCCCCGGACACCGTCGCCGTGTGCACGGTGCGGGCCCTCGACCGGTCCTTCGGCGTGGTGGGCCAGGTCGACGTCACGATGGCTCCCGCGGGACGACGCACCGTGCGCAGCACCGTCGTCGTTCCCACGAGTCAACTCGCGGTCACCGGCCTGGTGAGGGACTGCGCCGTGCAACCATGAGTCGGACGGGACACCCCCGCGGCCCCTGTCGGATCGTGACGACGAGCCCCGGACGAGCACGCGGAGAGCCCCGGACGACACACGAAGAGTGAGGGTCTCCCGCCGAGGTTCTGGACTCAGGGCGTGTGTACCCCCGATTCTTGATGCAGGAGACCCCGTCACCCGGGGTCACGACAGCGAACGGGCCCTGGATCCGGGGCCCGTCACACGTACGCCTCGTGGTGTGCGGGTGTCGGCTCGAGTACAGCGACACCCGCACGGACCGCGTGCGACCCGATGGACAGGAGTGCTCATGACAGAGACCGGCGGTGCAGTCACCTGGTTGACCCAGGACGCCTATGACCGGCTCAAGGGGGAGCTTGACTACCTCTCGGGCGAAGGACGCGTCGAGATCGCCAAGAAGATCGAAGCGGCGAGGGAAGAGGGTGACCTCCGGGAGAACGGCGGCTACCACGCCGCGAAGGAGGAACAGGGCAAGCAGGAGGCGCGCATCCGCCAACTGCGCCAACTGCTCGAGACGGCGCGCGTCGGCGACGCGCCGGTGCCCTCGGACGGCAGCATCACCTCCGGAATGGTGATCACCGTCGACATGGCCGGGGAGGAGCTGGTCTTCCTGCTCGGCAGCCGGGAGGTCGCCGGCGACACCGACCTGGACGTCTACAGCGAGAAGAGCCCGCTGGGCGCGGCCATCGTCGGCCGCAAGGTCGGTGACCGGACGGAGTTCGCGGCTCCCAACGGCAAGCAGATCCCCGTGGTCATCCTCGAGGCCAAGCCGTTCACGGGCTGACCCGAGAGCACCGGGTGACGCGAGTTCGGTAGCCGACACCCGACCGACCTGCGTGCCGGACGCAGGTCGGTCGGACCGGTCGCCGCGGGTCAGCGGGCAGCCGCCCGCCGGTACTGGGCGACCGACAGCGGGACGAACACGGCCAGGGTCACGACGACCCACAGCAGGGTGTAGAGCACCGGGTTCTGCAACGGCCAGGCCTCCGGTACCGGCTGCAGGGGGTTGGTGTTCCCGAACAGCTCCCTGGCCGCCTGCGTCACCGCGGACACCGGGTTCCACTCGGCGAAGGCCCGCAGCACCGTCGGCAGGTTGTCCGACGGCACGAAGGTGTTGGCGATGAAGGTCAGCGGGAAGATCATGATGAACACCGCGTTGTTGAAGACCTCCGGCACCCGGACCAGCAGGCCGACGACGGCCATCACCCACGAGATCGCGTAGGCGAAGAGCACCAGCAGCACGAACCCGGCGAGCGCCTCGAGGAACGAGGTCCGGATCCGCCAGCCGACGATGAGCCCGGTCACCGACATCACGGTGATGACGAGGAGGTTGAACATCACGTCGGCGGAGGTCCTGCCGATCAACACCCCCGCCTGGGACATGGGCAGGGACCGGAACCGGTCGATGACGCCCTTCTGCAGGTCCTCGGCGAGGCTCATCCCGGTGATCGTCGCTCCGAAGATCATGGTCTGGGCGAAGATCCCGGCGATGAGGAACTCCCGGTAGTTCACCCCCGGGACGTCGATCGACCCGCCGAACACGTAGGCGAACAGCAGCACGAACATGATCGGCGAGAGGGTGGAGGCGACGAGCAGGTCGGGGACCCGCTTCACCTTGATCAGATTTCTCTTGGCGATGACGAACCCGTCCCCCATCACCTGCAACGCGCCGCTCATCGGCCACGCCCCTTCCTGCCGCCCGCGGCGACGGTGTCCGGCTCCTGGTCCGGCTCCGACACGTGTCCGGTGAGGGTGAGGAACACGTCGTCCAACGTCGGCCGGCGGACGGCGATGTCGAGCATCCGCACCGCCTCGCCGTCGAGCCGGCGCAGCGCCTCGACGAGGACCTCTGCCGCAGGACGGGTGCCGCTGAGCGCCATGGAGACCTTCCTGGTGTGCTCCTCGACGACCGGCGTGCCCTGGCCGAGCCCGTCGAGGGCGGACACCGTGTACGGCACCTGGTCGTGGTCCGCCACGACGACCTCGACGACGTCGCCGCCCACCTTGGCCTTGAGCTCGTCCGAGGTGCCCTGCGCGATGACCTTGCCGTGATCGATGACGACGATGGAGTGGGCCAGCCGGTCGGCCTCCTCCAGGTACTGGGTGGTGAGCAGCACCGTGGTGCCCTCGGCGACCAGGCCGGAGAGCACCTGCCACATGCCGACCCTGCTCCGCGGGTCGAGGCCGGTCGTCGGCTCGTCGAGGAAGAGCACCTGCGGCCTGGCGACCAGAGCCGCCGCCAGGTCCAGCCGGCGCCGCATGCCCCCGGAGTAGGTGCGCACCGGCCGGTCGGCGGCGTCCTCGAGGTCGAGCACCCCGAGGAGCTCGCGGGCCCGCTCCCTGGCGACCCGCCGCCCCAGGTGATAGAGCCGGCCCACCATGTCCAGGTTCTCGAACCCGGTGAGGTGCTCGTCCACGGCCGCGTACTGGCCCGACAACCCGATCCGCTCCCTGACCCGCTCGGGATGCCGGAGGACGTCGATCCCCGCGACCTCGGCGCGCCCGGAGTCCGGGCGCAACAGGGTCGTCAGCACCCGTACGCTCGTCGTCTTGCCAGCCCCGTTGGGACCGAGCACCGCGAGGACACTGCCCCGGGGGACCGCGAGATCCAGCCCGTCGAGCGCGCGCACCTTCCCGTACGTCTTCACGAGGGCCTCTGCCCTCACTGCTGATGTTGAGGTTGACCTCATGAAGGACAACCTAAGCTGAGCCTCCGACAAACTGGCGAGGGAATAACCCCGGGCGCCGTCCACCGGGGAGCAGGTCGGTCGATCGGCCGCCGAGCCGGCTGCCGATCGGCATGCACCGCTCTCCCCATGAAGCGGTTCGATACCCGCTCCCACCCTCGGCCCCTTCCCCCTCCCGTGACAGCGCCGTACGGAGGCGCGCGGATCCCGACCGATGGAGCCGCACACATCCCGCCGGGCGGGGACGCCCGGTTCCCGGCCTGCTCACGGATAACCGACGACACCTGCCGACTGAACGCGTCAGACGATAATGAGACGACCTGAACGTTCAGTTCGACGCCGCATTACGAGCGACCAGGAAGCATTCCCGCAGCCCAACGGCCGCGACACCCCGCAGCCCGACACCCCGACACGTCGTCCCTGGCCACACCGCCCTTCACCGAGCGGGTCAGGCATTACTGACCCCGTCACTCGCGTTTCCCGTGAGCGCAGGGAGCAAATGATCGGAGGCGACGGGGCGGACAATCCGAGGTCACCCCAGGTGACGACCCGACATCGAATTCGGATCTATCGCTGGTGCCCGTACCGCGATAACGTCCGTCGAACGGCGCATTCGATCTGTCCCCGCCGCCAAGGAGAATACGGATGGTCACGCGACCGCCCCTGCGAGCAATCCTGACGACATTGCTCCTGGCACTCACCGCTCTCGTCGCCGCACCGGCCGGTCCGGCCCAGGCAGCCCCCGTGAAGATCATGCCTCTCGGCGACTCCATCACGGGTTCTCCCGGCTGCTGGCGCGCACTGCTGTGGAACCAGCTCCAGTCCGCCGGCTATACGAACATCGACTTCGTCGGCACCCTGCCCCCGCAGGGATGCGGGGTGGCCCACGACGGTGACAACGAGGGACACGGCGGCATCCTGGCCACGAACATGGCCGCCCAGAACCAGCTCCCGCCCTGGCTGTCGGCGACCAACCCGGACATCGTCCTGATGCACCTGGGCACCAACGACGTCTGGAGCGCCAGGACGCCCCAGCAGATCCTCGACGCCTTCAGCACCCTGCTCACCCAGATGCGGGCCAACAACCCGAACGTGAAGCTGATCGTCGCGAAGATCATTCCTGTCGCGCCGAGCAGCTGCTCGGACTGCCCGGCCCGCACCGTCGCCTTCAACGACGCCATCCCCGGCTGGGCCGCCGCCAGGAGCACCGCGGCGTCCCCGATCACCGTCGTCGACCAGTGGACGGGCTGGGTTCCCGCCACGGACACCGGTGACGGCGTGCACCCCAACGACTCCGGCATCCAGAAGATGGCCAACCGGTGGTACCCGGCCGTCGTCGCCGCCCTGAGCGGCCAGACGCCGACCACCACCACGACCACCACCACGCGGTCGACGACCACCACGACGACCCGGCCGACCACGACCACGACGACGACCACCACGACCCGGACCACTCCGCCGACCACCACGACGACCACGTCGCAGCAGCAGGGCGGGTGCACCGCGGCCTACTCGGTGCAGAGCCAGTGGCCGGGCGGGTTCGTGGCCAACGTCAACGTCACCGCGGGCAGCTCCGCGATCAACGGCTGGCGGGTCACCATGACCCTGCCCAGCGGC